>NZ_JBNDKR010000012.1:0-296200 GCF_050435645.1 Paraburkholderia sp. GAS206C
ACCGTGAAACGACTCCACGCCGATGATAGTGCGGATTACCCGTGTGAAAGTAGGTAATCGTCAGGCTCCCTAGCAGCATCAGAAACCCCACCCCGCAAAGGTGGGGTTTCTGCGTTTACGCGCGCAAATACGCTCGTCAAACCCCTCCACAGACCTCAAAGACCCAAGCACTCCGGCAGCGCTGGCAGAGTCGCTCACTGGCAGCGCCGCTTCATCCCGCCAAATCAAAGCGTCAACTGCATCACACCACATGCCGCCAACGTCCCTGTCCAGAGCAGATCGAAGTTGAGCCACTTGGTACGCAAACCGCCAACGCCAAAGTGGTCGAACACAGCCACAGCGATCACACCTGTAGTCACCAGCATCGCAGCACTATGCACGCCCAGGGCGATCGCCGCGATCGTCGCAGTAGGCCCGGAGCTGGAGATCACGGTGCCTGGCGCGTGAGCCAACGCGCCGCATATCGGCATTAGAGCCGGAATCAACATGAGTCCGGCACCGTGCGAACCTGCCATTACAAACGACCAGATCATCAGCCCGGCAAAGCCTGTCTGCATACCCACGCGCGGTCGCATGCGATGGCCTCGCAGCGCATGCCACGTCGCCCAACCGATCAGCAAGACCCCACACACTCGGCTCAATACGGAATGATCGATGAACATGCCGAGCGACAACCCGGCTATCAGCATGCAGCCGGCGGCGAGCGCATGTCCGAGTGCGATTGGTATCAGCGAGAGCAAGACCACTCGCCGACTGCGTCGATACAGTCCAAGCGCGACAGCAAACAGCCAGCCCATCGCCGGGTTGATGCCGTGAAACGCGCCGAGCGCGGCAACCACGAACCATGTCCACCACGTCGACGTCGATGGATTCATGCCGTTCAGGGATAGCAGTACGAATCAGACGAACAGTCGCCGCCTTGCAGACGAATCTGATGCGGTCGATGCCCTTCCGGCCACTCCAGAAAGAACTCCTCATCGAACGACAGACCGCCGTCCGGGCCTGCATCGAGCTTGACCATCCAGCCGTCGATGCCATCCGGATAAAACTGCGGATCGACCGCACCGTACAGCGAGTTCGTAAAGTAGATCCGTTTGCCGTCGCGACTTACCTCGACCATTTGCGGACCACCGCTGAGCGCACCGTTCGAGGCACCCGGGTGGGTCGCCCGCGAGACGATGCCGCCAATACGCACTTTCCCCGTAAGTTTCGGTGCGAACGGATCGGATACGTCGTATTGCAGCAGATCGCCCGTGCCCCAGCAGGACACGTAAAGAAAACGATCATCGAGCGAAAGATCGATGTCAGTCACAAGCGGCGGCACCGCGCCGAAGGACTTGAGGACTGGCGGAAGCAATGCGGGGTCAGCAGGCTCAGCGGGAATATCAATGATCTTGCGCACCGCCCACTTGTCCTTGTCGCGATACCAGGTCCAGATGGACGAAGACAAATCCTTCAGACTGATCACGCAATTGACGAAACCATGCGCTTTGGTCGGATCGTGCGCCGGCCGCAATTCGAACACGAGTTGGTATTCCGGTCCGAAATCAATTTCCTGCAGATGTTTGCGGCGCGTGAAATCCCAAAAATGCAGACGGCGACCGTAACGCGCGCCGAGAAGCACCTCCGGAATCAAACCATTCTCGAACGTATCCGGTGTACCCCATTCGCTGGTGACGAGCGTGTCGTAGCCGAGGTGCCACCAGCCGTCGTACGCGAGTTGCTGCGAGCCGCGGTCGACTTCCCAGCGTCCGAGTGGCTCAAAACTTTCCGGATCGAGCAGGAAGATTCCACCGGGTGCACCGCCCTCGGCGTTGCCGAGGGCGGTCACATAGATCCCACCCGGACCACAATGTACGGTGTGCGGACGGCTATAACCCGTGCGGCTCGCAATGGTGGCCGGCTCGATCGTCTTGACGATAGTCGGATGAAGGGGATCAGGCTTCGTATCGAGGATATAGATGCGCGACGAGCGTAACCCAGGCACAACCAGGTAACGCCGCTCCGTATGCGGATGTGGCGCGTTGGGGCAGAGGCAGGAAGAGCATGCATTCCAGCCGAAATGATGCAGCTCGTCGCCGGCATGCGGCATGGCCAGATTGCCGACGATGCTGGCATAAGCCGGAGAGGCCGGATCGACATCGACCACTGCGATCTCATCCGGCCGGGTGCGATCAGGATCGAACGCGGCCACATAGGCGAGCTTTTCGGGCGGCGCCTCTGCGGCAAGGCGCGGTGAGGGATAAAAGCTCGGGTCCGGCTTCCAGATGCCCATGGTGCTCCTCCTCCGTATCAGTGCGACTCGGGACGACACAACTAGCCATCTTGAACTGTAGTTGGTTTAAGCCACGCTCAAAGCTCGATATGGAATAAGCAAATGCGCCGACGTTATGGGGCAAGGCGAGTTCGCACAACGCGCAATGCACAATGCGTCGTATGCGATCTGTGCGACGAAGTCGATCGCGAGAAGAAGGGGGACGTGATGAGAGCGACGTAGCAGCGGTTTGATGCATTGCAAGTCAGGCGACCGAAGTCGCCCGACACGGCAAACGCTAGACTCCGCGCCGACTAAACAGGCGGACGATAAACAACAGAATGACCGCACCGATTACCGCTGTGATGATCGAGCCGATCCAGCCACCCCCAAGCGAGATGTGCAGGACGCCGGAAAGCCAACCGCCGATAAACGCGCCGACGATCCCGACAATGATGTCGACGATCAACCCGAAACCGCCGCCCTTGACGAGCACACCAGCTAGCCAGCCGGCGATCGCGCCAATGATGAGCCATGCAATGATGCCGTGTTCCATAATCAAGACTCCATGGTTGAGCGTGAAAAATTCACGGTGACAGAGCTTAGTCCAAGGGGGTGACGCAGTCCATATTCAGGATATGGATTTAACAATGTCTGAATGTATTGTGGCGGGATTGGCGAGGAGGCCGCCGCGGTGGCGGGACAGGGCGCATAGCCAGAATGGCTATGGCGCAAAGGCACGGTAAGACAACGCGCAGTCGCTCGGTTCATTTCGTTCTCGGTCTCGGGCTGCACAGACATACGAACCATCGATTCACACGACGCACTCTACCATCAATGCAACGCGGCGCCGGCCGATGCTTCGTCTACGGTTGTTATAGATGACGCCGTCGCCGGGCGCAAGGCGTGGACTACCACCCGCGGCCGGTGTCGCCAGGTTGGGCGTTTGAAAGCGAAGCGGCGGCGCGGGCCGAACAGACGTTTAGGTTCCGGCTTCTACACAGCACGCGGCGCTACTCCGGCGCCGGTTCCGCTTCTTTCGCAATCCAGCTTACGCTCGAGACACTCGCTTCCATGCTGATGCGACTCGCCATCAATTCGAGCTTCGACTGATCCTTCGGATGCAGTTTCAGGTTAGCCGTGACGCGTATGCGCCCAGGCTGCTCTGCCACGTCCTCGCTCGTCAGACTCTGGAACGACAGGGGCATGGAATACATCGAGTTCGATAGCGCCGCGCGGATATGAACCTCATCCTCTTCGCGGCAGACCACGGTCAGTACGTACTCGCGCACGAGATCGGCATTTGAAACCGGCGTTGCGTTGATGGTGCGGCTAACTTCGCGTAACACGGTGTTGGTCAGCAGCACGATAGCTGTGCCGGCGAGTGCCGGGCCGAAATGTCCCGCACCGCACAACACGCCGACGGCCGCGGAACACCAGAGGGTCGCCGCCGTGTTGATGCCCTGGATGGATCCCTTGTCGCGCATGATCACGCCGCCGCCGAGGAAGCCGACGCCGGACACCACGTAAGCGGCGATCTGCGTGACACCAGCGGTGCCGTTGCCGGTCAGGACGCCCAACGAAACAAACAGACACGCTCCGCTCGCGACGAGGGTGATCGTGCGCAGACCGGCCGTACGTTGCCGCATCTGCCGTTCGATGCCGATTGCAACACCGCAGGAGAAGGCGGCGAGGAGCCGCCAGACAAATTCAAGCGTCATTGGATCAATAGTCGAGGCGTGCTCAAACGCGTAGTTTGAACCAGGCGCGTGACAGCATCGCTAACAATACACGAGTTGCGATGCGTGTCTCCGTGCTATGCCTCGCGCAGGCAGATCAGGCCGTAGAAGCAGACAGATCGAGGACGAGTCGAGTCCACTGTGCACCGCGCACTTCGCTGCGAATCACACCTGTGGTGGCGACAATCCGCCGGCTATCGCCTGCAGGGATGAAGACATCCACGGAGTCGAAGGGCCGCGCCCATTGCCCTGTCCAGTTGACTGTCACGGCGAGCGTTGCCGCGTCACTTTCCACACTGACCTTCCAGCAACCGTATGCTCCGGTACGCCAGGCTTCCGATTCGCCATCGTCTTCATGACACTCGCCTTGCGCAATACCTGCGCCTTGACAGGGTGCCACCATAAAGCCGCGCAGATCGGCAGGTTGGGCGAAGTGTTGCTGCGCGACATTCAGCGGCACGACACTACCCTCGCGAATCAGCATGACGGGTTGATCCCACGGCGCAGGCAGGGTGATGTGCTGGCCGCCTTCGAATGCTTCACCGCTCCAGTACGAGATCCAACGCGCACCCGCCGGCAACCATACGTCACGTTCAGTTTTCGAGGGTTCGACAACCGGCGCACAGAGCAGCGATGTGCCGAGCAGCATATCGTCGCCATCGACGTAGCATTGCGGATCGTGCGGGAAATCCGCGAAGGTCGGGCGCAAGACGGGCTCGTAGTGTTGGGTCGACTGCCAAAGCAGGTGGTACAGATACGGCATCAGGCGGTAGCGCAGCTTGATCAGGTCCGAGACCTGGCCGGTCGCCTCAGGATGCATCCATGGTTCGTTGACCGTACCATCGTCGTTCCACGAGTGGATGCTGAAACGCGGCATCAGGATTCCGAACTGAATCCAGCGAACAAACAGTTCTGCGTCAGGCGCCGGGCCTGAAAATCCGCCGATGTCATGCCCAATGTTCGACACACCCGAAAGCGCGAGTCCGAGCCCCATCTTGAGGTTGTAGCGCAGCGTTTCCCATGATGTGTAGTTGTCGCCCGACCACGTCTGAACGTAGCGGTGCATCCCCACACCGCCCGAGCGCGAAACGAGAAATGGCCGCTTTTCAGGCGCGAACGCGCGCTGGGCGTCGCGTGATGCGCGCATCATCAGCATGGTCTGCAGCACCTTCGCTTCGCGGGCCGGGTACGGCTTGCCGAAGCCGTGGGCGATGGCGTCCGTCGCCCAGATTTCAAATTCGTTGTTATCGTTCCACGTCGAAGCAATGCCGTAACGCAGCAGCGCGTCGGTGACGTGCGAGCGCCACCATGCAATCGTGTCAGGATTGGTGAAGTCCAGATACGCGCCGACTTCGTCCCAGAACTGTACCCACGCGGGTTCGCCGCTTCGCGCGCGAATCAGCAGGCCGTCGCGTGCAACCTGGTCGAACTCCGGGTGGTCGCGCAGCAGGCACGGCTTGATGTTGGCGCACAGGCGCACGCCTTCGTCCAGATAGCCCTGCACAAAGCCGTCTACGTCGGGGAATTTGTCGCGATTCCAGTTGAAGACGTAACGCTTCGGCCCGATCGACGTATAACCCGACGACAGGTGGAACGAGTCGCACAGGATATCGTGTTCGCGACAGCGCTCGATGAACTCGCCCATGCGCTGCTGCGCGTCGGGCGCGTCCGTATAGCTCATCGTCGACCCGGAGTAGCCGAGGCCCCACTTCGGCATCAGGGCGGGGCGGCCGGTCAGCCACGTGAAGCGGCGCACGGCTGCGAGCGGCGTTGCTGGCGAAGCGATGAAGTAGTAGTCGAGATCGCCGTGCTCCGCGATGAAGTGGCGATAGTGGCCGTGATAGTTGTCGAGCTCACGGCCCATGTCGAATGTGCAATCGGCGAGCGTGTCGTAGAAGAGGCCGAAGCCGAGCGCCGCTTCTCGCTGCCACGTGAGGTAGAAGGGGATGTGCTTGTAGAGCGGATCGGTTGTCTTCGCGCTGTAGCCCATCGCGTCGACGTTGACCATCTCATAGCGCTGATTGGCTCGGTCGAGCGAACCGGCGCGCTCGCCGAGCCCCAGATACATCTCGCCCGGTTCACGGCGTACGTAGTGATAGACGCGCTCGTCCCACCAGCCGAAATTGTAGGCCTGCGTCGCGCGGTCCTGCAGCACGCGCTGCCATTTTTCACCGCTACGCAGATCCCAGCTGCAATGGCCGCCTTGCAGCGCGACGGTGAGCCGGATTTGCGCGGTTTCGATGCACAGTTCTGTGTCGTCGGCATGCTGTCTGAAAGACGGCAATGTATAGCCCGAAAGATCGAGACGATCGCGGCCTTCGATGTCTACGTCGTCGAGTCCCGGTGCAATGGCCCAGGTACGCGGCCCGTGTGCCTCGCCATCGGGCAGCACGCGCACCCGCACGATATCCTCTTCGAGCACGAAGATTTCCATGACCGGCCCCGCCGCGCTCGTCAAGCGTACGAGGTCGCCCGACTGGGTGGAGGGTTTGAATACGGGCGGATTTAACAGCGACGTCATCGGACTTTCCTCTGGTTGAATCTGCGATGCCGTGTCAGGCATGCGCGAGCTTGCGTTCACGTTTCGACTGGCCGCGTATCAGCACCACAAGCAGCGTTGCGCCGATCAGATCGAACGCGCCGAGGCAGCCGAACAGGGGCCCGTAACCGACCGTGTCGGCCAGCGCTCCGACCACCAGCGAAAAGCTCAGGCCTCCTATCCAGGCCGCCATGCCGGCGAACCCGCTGGCAGTGCCGACCTCGTCGGAATCGAATACGTCGGCGCTCAGAGTGTTCACGAGCGCTGAGATCATCTGGTGCGCGAAACCGCCGACGCAGAATAATGCAATGGCCGTGTACGGCGATGCGACGAGGCCGATACAGGCCGGTCCGATCATCAGGAATGCGCCGAGAATCACACCCGCCACGCGCGACCAGATGAGCGGGACGCGGCAATACCGGATCAGGAACGGCGATAGATAACCGCCGAAGATGCCGCCGAGGTCGGCGGCCAGAAAGGGCAGCCACGCGAAGATCGCAATCTGCTTGAGGTCCATGTGACGTACCGTCACGAGATAAAGCGGGATCCAGAAACTGAAGGTTTGCCAGGCTGGCTCGGCGAAGAAGCGCGGCAGCGCAATGGCCCAGAAGCGGCGCGAGCCGAGGATCTCACGCACAGGGCGCTGACTGGCCGGTGCGAACTGGGTCTGACCGTCCTGGATCAACGCCAGCTCTTTTCGGGAGACGCGCGGGTGATCCGCGGGTGAACGATACAACGCGTACCAGAGTGCGGCCCAGACGAAACCGAACGCGCCGGTTGCCATGAACGCAGCCTGCCAGCCAAAGCGGAGCGACAGAAAGATCACGACCGGCGGCGCGAGCAGGGCGCCCAGCGATGTGCCGGCGTTGAAATAGCCGACGGCGACTGACTTCTCCTTGTCAGGAAACCATTCTGCGACCGCTTTCATGCCGGAGGGAATCGCGGCCGCCTCGAACAGCCCAAGCGCGCCGCGCAGGGCGCCGAGCGACAGCCAGCCGGTGGCGAACCCGTGCAGGACGCCGGTGAGCGACCACAGCGCCGCAAACAGGGCAAAGCCAAGCCGCAAGCCAATCAGGTCGACGATCAGTCCGCACACCGGCTGCATGATCGTGTAACCGATCTGGAACGCGCCGACGACGTACGAATACTGTTGAGTGGTGAGCGCGAATACATGCTTCAACTCCGGCGCCAACACAGCCAATGAGTTGCGAGCCAGGTAATTCATGATCGTGCCGAGACAGACGAGCACGATGATCCACCAACGTAAGCCTTTGATTACTTTCAACGCTGTCTCCATCCTGTCATTTTTTGTCGCGACGCGGCGATCCGGTCGGTGTGTCAGCCCTTGGTTTGCCGCTGGGCTCAGCGGTCGATCTGATAGGTCATCACATGACTATCTGCCGCATTCGGTGACCAGAAAGACTATTTATCCCGAAAAATGGACAGGTTGCCGTTTTGAAGTGCACAAGTCATATGACAACCGATGTCGATGTCGCTTAGTCGTATCGTATGTTCGTAAACGAGCGCCGTCAAGCATCCCGCTGTTCGTTTGAACTCGAAATGAACAGTTTGACTGTTCGGGCCTGATTCGAGTCCGCCCTGGCGCGACTTCCGTACGTCAGACTGGAGTCGCCCCGCTGACGGAGACCACGTGGCCGGCCTTCTCACGTCAGCTCAGCGGCGCTTTTGCGCCAGATTTGCCTTCACGCTGCAAAACCGCTGGCTCGAAAGCTGGTCTACGTATTCCCGTCATCCTCGAGTTCAATCCAGCTAAACCGTCTTTCCATCCCAAATTAAATGTGGAGTCCGAAGCTTGACAGGGCTCATCCCAGAAAACAGACTGGCCCGTGCTTTGAATCAGGTCGTGCAGCCCGTGCGCCAGATCGCATGCGGCAGCCAGGTCCGGCGCCCTCCTGCATAACCCGGCGTGAGCGCCCCCGTTGATCGGGGTTGTGCTCCTTGCGCGCCTGCCCGCGGCCTGATTCTCTTTTCGTTATTACCTGATTGAGGATTGCATGAACAAGAAAACCCTTGGCATCGTTGCCGGCGCATTGATCGCAGCAGCACCGCTTGTTTCACCGGCGGCCGAAGCGTTGCCCGCGGCTTTCGAAGGCAACAGCGTGTTGCAGGCTGACGGCGTGGTGAAGGGTGTCGACCAGGTACGGCACGCCGTTACCGTGGTCGACGCGCATGGCGGCGAAGCATCCTTCACGGTCACGGATACCAGCAATCTTGCCCAGATCCATCCGGGCAGTAAGGTCCATGTCCGGATGATCCGTAGCGCGCTCGTGAGCCCGTCGCATGGCGCGCTTGCGGCACAGTCGCCGCAGAACCTCACGGCCGAGGTGGTGGCGTTCGACCGCGCTTCAGGTGTGGTCGAATTGAGGGGACCTAATGGCGACGTATTCCACATCCAGGGCCACGATCCGGTGAAGGTTGCAAACCTGCAGCCGGGGATGCACGTTGACGTGGCGTACGCGCCGCAAGTGAGCGTCGCAGTGGCGCCTGCGGCGCAGTAACGTCGGCTGTGAGGCTGGCGTAGTTACTTTGGTAGGGGTTCGCACGCGGAGCGCCTGAAAGAGCGTTCCGCGTATTTCATTTCAGCTCGGCTCGCCCGGCACCAACCGTAGCCTCGTGATTTCCGAAGGTGCTCCGAGGCGCTTCGGCGGGCCCCAATAGCCGGTACCGCGGCTCGTATAAACCCACAACCCATTGAGCCGCGCGAGCCCTGCCGTAAACGGCTGCTGCAGGCGCACGAAGAAGTTCCACGGGAAAATCTGTCCGCCGTGCGTGTGTCCCGACAACTGCAGGGTAAAACCAGCTTCGGCAGCGGCTTCCGCCGAACGCGGCTGATGCGCAAGCAGCACTTTGATCAGCACGTCGCCAGGAGCGCCTGCGAGCGCGGCAGCAGGATCGCTGTGATGGGCAGGGTCGAAATGGCCCGCGGAATAGTCAGTCACGCCTGCAATCACCGCGCGGGCGCCTTCGTGCTCCACCACCACGTGCTCGTTGAGCAGCACATGCAAGCCAAGCCGGCGAAACTCGTCGATCCACGCGTCGGCGCCGGCGTAATACTCATGATTGCCCGTGACCAGAAACGCTCCGTGGCGCGCGCTTAAACGCGACAGCGGCCGCGTGTGGTCGCGCAACTGCGGCACGCCGCCGTCCACGACATCGCCGGTTACCGCGATCAGGTCAGGCTTCAGGCGGTTGACTGCGTCGACGATCGCATCCACGTAACGGCGCTTGATGGTTGGGCCAACGTGTATATCGCTGATCTGGACGATCGTGAAGCCGTCGAGCGCTTGCGGCAAATCGTCGATGGGGACATCGATCGTGACGACGCGTGCCCGCCTGCGCGCATTGAAAAAGCCGACTGCCGTGGACAGCAACGCCAGCAGCGGCACCGCCGCAGCGGAATCCATGCGCAAGCGCGCCAGTGGGATGGTGTGCGGCCAGATGGCATCGACAGTCAGCAGTGACGCCAGCACGAGATCACGCGCGAAGGTCAGCACCAGCAACGAGGAGAAAAAGCCCATCGCCAGCAAGCCGGCCCAGGCGAGCCGGTCGCCGAGAGGCTGACGTTTGATGGTCCGTGCCAGCATGCCGAGCGGTATGAGCAGGACGGATAGCACGAGCCAGAGTGCCGCAAGCCAGCGGCCGGCGTTTCCCACCGGCAGGTCGGGAATGACCCGGAAGCCGACGTAAATGTGCAGCAGGACGCCAATGCCAATAATGCGAAAAAGGAACGATAAGCGGCGCATAGGAAGGGGGTAAGGCGAATCGGGTGCCGGACGTACGCGCAAACTTGCTGGCGCGTGCGGAGAAGGTGTTCGCCGGCAAGGCAGATCATTCTACCGACATGTCGTCACGCCTGCCGACGGCGCCCAAGCCTTTTTGAATTGCGTGTGCGGTAAGCTATTCTAAGGGGGCGCGGGACCGCGCATGTTATCTCCCATTCCATGAACGATCTGTTCGACGACCTTCCCAAGCCCGACGTTGACTGGTATCCCGACTGGCTCTCGCCCGAAGCTGCGGGCCGCGCCTTGACGCAACTGATCGACGAGGTTGCGTGGAAGCAGGAATCGATGGGCACGCCAGCGGGACGCGTGGCTCTGCCGCGACTCACCGCCTGGCAGGGGGAGGCGGACGCGGTGTACGTTTACTCCGGCATTCGCAATGTGCCGCAAGCGTGGACGCCGATGGTGGCCGAGTTGAAGGCCAGCGCCGAAACGACCAGCGGATGCCGTTTCAATAGCGTGTTGATCAATCGTTACCGCAGCGGAATGGACAGCATGGGCTGGCACGCGGACCACGAACCTGAATTGGGCGCGCAACCGGTAATTGCGTCGGTGAGTCTTGGCGTGGCCCGGACCTTCGATTTGCGCCACAACAAGACGGCGGTCGTGCAGTCGTTTCAGCTCAAAGGCGGCAGCCTGCTCGTCATGCGCGGAAACACTCAGGCGGAGTGGCGCCATCGGGTGCCGAAAGAACCGCGTATCAGCGGCGAACGGATCAATCTGACGTTTCGCTGGGTGACGTCGCGCCGCTAGCGCGGCTAGTTCACTGCGGTGACCGGAATCCTGGAAACACTCACCAGACGGTCCATCACGCTACGGTTAATGATCCGCGCAGCAGCATGGAACAGGTCTCTGCGCGGCGCTGCGACGACGATCTCGTCGCAGCCGTATTGTTCTGCACAACTTGCGATAGTCGGCACCAGCGGGCCGACCCTGATTTCTACGGAATACTTAACGCCTGCGTCGTCGAGAATGCGTTTGGCGCGGCTCAGTGCGGCCTCGCCGTCGGAACCTTCGAGTGTGCGCAGCTTCGAGAGGGAATAAAAGGCTTCAAGACGCGTCGATTCGAGCGAGGGCTGCACGTTGACCAGCACGATCTCGGACGCACATCGCTCGTTGTAGAGGAACGCAGCGTGCCGCACGGCTTGTAGCGAGCGCGCCGAGCGGCTTACGGGTACCAGAAGTTTCAGCATGATCGGTTGTCCATCAGATGACCGTTGGATCTGACTGCAGACGTGCAGCAGGATCGACTAAAGCGTAGCGGCAGCCGCGTACCGGGCGTCTAAAGAATGCCCGTGAGCACATAAAAATCGCATCAAAAAATCGTGCCGAAGCGCGAACCAAGGCCGGGCTGGGCGCCATCAGGGTATGCCCGAATACGTAGTCTGATTGGCATCGCTATACCAAAATTGGTATCGAGTGTGCAAATCATATGATTGGACGCGTGTCACGCCAGCCACTACGCTTTAACACGATCCCCTGCCGCAGCCTTGCTGCAGGCGGCTACGGATCGCCAGCACAACAACGATCAGGAGACAGATATGGCGAATTCACGGCGCGTGGTATGTCGTGCGTTGGGCGCGCTTGCACTCACGGCAGGCACCGGGACATTGAGCCTCGTGGCGCGCAGCGCATATGCCCAGGACAAGACCATCACCCTCGGTTTTGCGCAGGTCGGCGCCGAGAGCGCATGGCGCACGGCGAATACCGAATCGATCAAATCGGCAGCAGCCGATGCAAAGATCAACCTCAAGTTCTCGGACGCCCAGCAGAAGCAGGAAAACCAGATCAAGGCGATGCGCTCGTATATCGCGCAGAAAGTCGATGTGATCGCGTTCTCACCGGTGGTGGAGTCGGGCTGGGAGCCTATCCTGCTCGAAGCGAAGGCCGCCAAAATTCCGGTGATCCTGACCGACCGCAACATCGACGTGAAGGACACGTCGCTCTACGTCACCATGATCGGTTCCGACTTCATGGAAGAGGGGCGGCGTGGCGGTCACTGGCTTGAAGACAACTTCAAAAGCAATCCCGGGCCCATCAATATCGCGGAACTGCAGGGAACGGTCGGATCGGCGCCGGCCAATGATCGCCATTCTGGTCTCATCGAGGTGATCAAGAACGACCCGAAATTCAAGATCATCGCCTCGCAAAGCGGCGACTTCACCTTGGCCGGCGGTAAGCAGGTCATGGAAGCCTTTATAAAAACTTATGGAAATAAAATAAATGTAGTTTATGCGCATAACGACGACATGGCGCTCGGCGCCATCCAGGCGATGGAAGAGGCCGGCCTGCATCCCGGCAAGGACATCACCGTTGTCTCGTTCGACGCGACCAAGGGCGGCTTCCAGGCAATGGCCGCGGGCAAGATGAACGTCGATGTGGAATGCAGCCCGTTGCTGGGACCGCAACTGATGTCGGCGGTGAAGGACGTGGTGGCCGGCAAGCCTTTGCCCAAGCGGATCCTGACGCAGGAAACGGTGTTCCCGATGAGCGTCGCGGCGCAGACGTTGCCGACCCGCAAGTATTGAATCGGGTCGCTGACGGCGTGACGCAGACATAACAAGTTTCTCCAGCGGTGCCTGGCCGTCCTGCTGCGTTCCACAGCAGACGGCCTCTTTTCCACCCATCGAGCGAGGTCTATGGCCCACCCGACTCCCGACTCCCCGGAACCCGTCCGCAGCCACGGCCCGGCGTTGGCGCAGCATGCCGACGCGACCGCCCAGGCGGGAGAGATTGAGCCAATTCTGGCAACGAAGGGCGTCACCAAGACGTTTCCCGGCGTGAAGGCGTTGCAGAACGTCGATTTCCGCCTGTTCCCCGGTGAAGTTCACACGCTGATGGGGCAGAACGGCGCGGGCAAATCCACCTTGATCAACGTTCTGACGGGCGTGGTTGCGCCCGACGCGGGCGTCGTACATCTATGCGGTCAGACGGTGGCTTTTGCGTCTCCGCAGGAGGCTGAGGCAGCCGGCGTGCGAACGCTCTATCAGGAAGTGAATCTGTGCCCGAATCTGTCGGTGGCGGAAAACGTGTTTGCGGGCCGCCAGCCGAAACGCTTCGGCGCGATCGACTGGCGCGAAATCCGGCGTCGCGCGCAGGCGGCACTGGAGCGCCTCGATGTCTCGCTGGACGTGACCAAGTCGCTCGATGCCTATCCCATCGCGGTGCAACAGATGGTGGCCATCGCGCGGGCGATTTCGGTCGACGCGCGCGTGCTGATCCTCGACGAGCCGACCTCGAGCCTCGATGACAGCGAAGTCGCGCAGCTTTTCAAAATACTTCGGCATCTTAAGCAATCGGGCATTGCGATCCTGTTCGTGACGCACTTTCTCGAGCAGACCTACGCGATTTCCGATCGCATCACCGTGATGCGCAATGGCGAGCGCGAGGGCGAGTACCTGGCACGCGATCTGTCGGCGGACCAGCTGGTCGCGAAGATGGTCGGACACGAGCGCATGAGCACGCGGCTGCGGGAAGCGGCGCACGAAGCGCCGGCAGAGAAAGAGGCGGTGCAGCCGTTCGTCGAGTTGCGCGGAGTGGGGCGTCGCGGGAGCATGCAGCCGGTCGACCTCGACGTGCAACCGGGGCAGATTCTCGGTCTCGCCGGCCTGCTCGGCTCGGGACGTACCGAAACCGCGCGCCTGCTGTTCGGCGCTGACCGCGCCGATAGCGGCACGATTAACGTGGGCGGTCGCGCCGTGCGCTTGCGTTCGCCTCACGACGCCGTGGCGCTCGGTATTGGTTATTGCCCGGAAGACCGCAAGAAGGAGGGCATCGTCGCCGAACTGTCGATTCGCGAGAACATTTTGCTGGCACTGCAGGCACGGCGCGGGTGGTTCCGCAAGATCAGCGGACAGCGGGCGCGTGAGCTGGCTGACTTGTGGATCGAGCGCCTGGGCATCAAGGCATCGGACGCCGAGCAGCCCATTGGCCTGCTCTCCGGCGGCAACCAGCAAAAGGCGCTGCTGGCGCGATGGCTCGCCACCGAACCGAAGCTGTTGATTCTCGACGAGCCAACGCGAGGTATCGACGTAGCCGCGAAGTTCGACATCATGGACCGCATGTTGGCGTTATGCGCCAGCGGTCTCGCGATCCTGTTCATTTCATCGGAGGTCAGCGAGGTGCTGCGGGTGAGTCATCGGGTAGCCGTGCTGCGCGATCGCCGCAAGATTGCGGAGGTGGCGGGTAACGCGTCGAATGAGGACAACATCTATCGGCTGATTGCGGGGAGCGGCGAATGAAGATATCGAACTGGTTCACCCGCGATGGCGCTGAGCGTCCGCTGATCTGGCCGTGTGTCACCCTCGTGCTGCTCTTCGTGCTGGATTTGTGGGTCAATCCGCACTTTCTGTCACTGCGTGTTCTTGACGGACATCTGTTCGGCGCGCCCATCGATATCCTGAATCGTGCCGCGCCGCTCGCACTGGTGGCCACAGGCATGACACTGGTGATCGCCACACGCGGCATCGATATTTCCGTGGGCGCTGTGGTGGCGATTGCCGGTGCGGCAGCGGCCACGATCCTGGCTACGCAGCCGTTTCCGAGCGCAGGGCTGATTGGCGAGGCACTGGGTGCTGCGCTTGTCGTCGGCGTGTTGAGTGGCATGTGGAACGGCATGCTGGTGTCGTTCGTCGGCATGCAGCCGATTATTGCCACCTTGATCCTGATGGTGGCTGGGCGTGGGGTCGCGCAGTTGCTGACCGGCGGCCAGATTATTCCGATCGGCGCGCCGGGCTATCTGTTCGTCGGTGGCGGCTATCTGTTGGGCGTGCCGTTTTCCGTGTGGATCGCGACCGTCGCGGTGCTGGCGACTGCGCTGCTGATCGAAGGTACGGCGTTGGGACTGTTTATTCGCGCAATCGGCGTGAATCCGGTCGCGACCCGGCTGGTAGGACTGCGATCGAAAGCGATCGTGTTTGCCGTGTACGCCTTCTCGGGGCTCACGGCGGCGGTGGCGGGCATCCTGATCAGCTCGAACGTACGCAGTGCCGACGGTAACAACGCCGGCCTGTTGCTGGAGCTCGACGCGATTCTGGCGGTGACACTGGGCGGCACTTCGCTGCTCGGCGGCCGCTTCAGTCTTGCGGGCACCGTGCTGGGCGCGCTGATCATTCAGACACTGACCTACACCACCTATTCGATCGGCGTACCGCCCGAGGCGACACTCGTCGTCAAGGCGGTAGTGGTGCTGGCGGTCAGCGTGATCCAGTCGCCCTCGGCGCGCGCGCTGGTAATGTCTCTGTTCACGCAGCGCGGGGTGGCGCGATGAAACGGCTAGTCGATATCTGGCCCCGTATCTTCGATCCGCGCACATTGCCTATCGCTGTCACGATCCTGCTGTTCTGCGCGCTGTTTGGCTTTGGTTCGGTGATGTACACCGGCTTTTTCTCGCTGCAAGTGCTGCTCGATCTGCTGATCGACAATGCGTTCCTGCTGATCGTCGCGATCGGTATGACTTTTGTGATCATCTCGGGCGGGATCGACCTGTCGGTGGGCTCGGTGGTTGCGCTTACAACGATTGTCGAAGCGGTGCTGGCGGAACGCTTCCACCTTCCGGTCGTGGTCATTCTTGCCATCGTGCTGCTGATGGGCGCGGTATTCGGCGCCGTGCAGGGGGCGCTGATTCACTTCTTCCGTTTGCAACCGTTCATCGTGACGCTGGCCGGCATGTTCTTCGCGCGTGGTCTGTGCTTCCTGATCACGACGCAGTCGATCACCATCACGGATCCGAGCTTCAAGGCAATCTCGGCGTACCGGCTGCAAATCGGCACCGGCTCGGTGAGCGCCAATGTGCTGATCGCATTGGTGACCCTCGTCGCGGCGATCTTCGTGGCCCACTACACGCGCTTCGGCCGCAATGTTTACGCGGTGGGCGGCAATCCGCGTTCAGCACTGCTGATGGGGTTGCCTGTGGCGCGCACGAGGATCGGTGTCTATGCGCTGAGCGGATTCTGCTCGGCGCTCGGCGGCGCGGTCTTCACGTTCTATGTGCTGTCGGGCTACGGACTCCAGGGACAAGGCATGGAGCTCGACGCGATTGCGGCAACCGTGATCGGCGGCACCTTGCTGACCGGCGGGGTCGGCTATGTGATCGGTTCCTTGTTCGGCGTCGGGATACTCGGCACGATCCAGACGCTCATCACTTTCGATGGCACGCTGAGTTCCTGGTGGACCCGTATCGTGATCGGCGCGCTGTTGTGCGCGTTCTGCCTGCTGCAGCGGCTGATCGAGCGGCATGCGCGTTCGGTCCGGCGGCCTGGTGGCACCGCGGGCGCGGTGGTGGCGCCGTCTCGTGAGCGATCGCGACAGGACCCGGGCGTTACCGACTCGCACGCGGCCGGCCGCGTGGCGCGCGCGTCGCAGGAAGGTCTGGGCAAGGCGCTGTGACGTTGATGGCGCGGTACTGTGCTGCGCCTGCCCCGACTTCCGGCGCGACCGGCGTATCCAGTGTGACAAGTGGCACGACGCGCCACGTGTCCCGACTAGCAGCTGCGAGCCGTTGCTAGTTGGGACACAAATGAGCGCGAGAAATCTCAAGACTGCAGTTGACGCCCCCTGGTTTCAGGCAACGTGAGCGCAGCAAGAATCACCACCCCGTAAGCGGCGGCCGCAAACACTCCGATAGCGTGCCCGAGCGTCATGCTCTGCGACACATAGCCGATCAAAAACGGAAACGTCGCGCCGACCGCTCGCCCAAAGTTGTAGCAGAAGCCTTGCCCCGAGCCGCGGATCCTGGTCGGAAAGAGCTCGGTCAGAAACGCCCCCATGCCGGAAAAAATCCCGGACGCGCAGAAGCCCAACGGGAAGCCGAGCGCCAGCATGGAGAGGTTGTCGAGTGGCAGGCGTGTGTACATCAAGGCGATGCCCACCGAAGCCAGCGCGAAGGCGATAAAAGCCCGCTTGCGGCCGATCGCATCACTGATATACGCGCCCGCCAGATACCCGCAATAGGAGCCGGCGATCACGACGCCCAGATAACTGCCGGTGCCGATCACGCTCAGATGGCGTTCGGTCTTCAGATACGTCGGCAGCCAGGTCGTTACAGCGTAGTAGCCCCCTTGTACGCCTGTTGCAAGGATCGAAGCACGCAAAGTAGTCCAGACGATGTCCGCACGAAAGATGTCGAGCAGGGACGGCCGCGACTGTGCATTGGCTTCGATCTGCTTCTGTTGCCGATGCACCTCCGGCTCCTCGACGAAGCGGCGAATCCAGATGACAAACGGCGCCGGCGCAATACCAATCGCAAACAGGACGCGCCAGGCGTAGTCCGCGGGGACAAGCGAGAACACCAGCGTGAAGAGCAAGGTGGACAGTCCCCAGCCGATTGCCCAGCCGGCCTGCACGAGGCCGACCGCCTTGCCGCGGTCGCGTGGCCGGATTACTTCGCCGATCAGCACCGCTCCCGCTGTCCATTCGCCGCCGAAGCCGAGCCCCATCAGGCCGCGCGCCCACAATAGCTGCGAGAAATTCTGCGCCAGCGCACACGCCAAAGTAAAGATCGCAAACCAGAGGATTGTGATTTGCAGCGTCTTGACCCTTCCGATGCGGTCCGACAACACGCCTGCCGCCCAGCCACCGATCGCCGAACTGAGCAACGTCACCGTGCCGATCAGACCTGCCGCGCCGCGCGTAATACCCCAGCTTGCGATCAACGTAGGAATCACGAAGCTCAGAAACTGCGTATCCATGGCATCGAGCACGTAGCCGATCTTGCAGCTCCAGAACGCGCGCTTCTCGCTCGCGGAGATCGTTCGATACCACGAGAACGGACCTTTGGTGCGTTCATCGTAATGGCCAGTCTCGGCCGTCAACGGCGCTTTGCTTTCCATGCTTAACCTCCGGATCGTAGTCAGTGCCGTGTCTGGTTGCGCGGGCTTGTATTGAATGAGAAGACGCTGGCGCAGCGCACGCTCAGAGAATGGCGAGCCGTGCGTTGGGGATATCGGTGATCAGCATGTGGCCTGGTTTGTGTGCGATCGCGAACGGCAAACGTGCGCTTTCAATGGCCGCCTGTGGTGTCACACCGCAGGCCCAGAACACCGGCAACTCGTCGCTGTGGATATCGACTGCATCGCCGAAATCCGGTTGCGACAGATCGCGGATACCGATCAATGACGGATCGCCCAGATGCACCGGTGCCCCATGCACGCCTGGAAAACGGCTCGTGATCTGGATGGCGCGAATCGCGTCGGCAGCCTTCATCGGACGCATCGACACCACGCGGCGACCGCCGAACACACCGGCCGGCACATTCGCTTCGCTGGTGCGGTACATCGGCACATTGCGTTTCTGCTCGATATGTCGCAACCCGATGCCTTCGCGCTTGAGCATTTCCTCGAACGAAAACGAACAGCCAATCGCAAACACCACCAGGTCGTCGCGCCACAGTTCGTTCAGGCTGCGCACTTCCTCGGCGCGTTCGCCGTGACGGTAGACGTAGAAGGCCGGCACGTCATTGCGGACGTCGAGATCGGCACCGAGCGCAGGCACGCGCCATTCGCCGGGTTCGCCCATACCGAGCAATGGACACGCTTTTGGATTGAATGTGCAGAACCGCAGGAAATCGTCTGCATATTGACGCGGCAGGATCGCGAGATTGGCTTGCGCAAAATCGCCGCAATAGCCGGCAGTCGGCCCGCAGATGCGGCGGCTACGCACCTGCTGGCGGAATTCGGACGGGGTGATGGTCATAAACAAAGCTCGCTTCGGATAACGGATGCGAACTAGAGTAGTCGCGCCGAAAATATCCCTCTAGCGAGATTTTTTTGCTTTTCGTTAAATTAAACTTAACGGTGGAGAAGGGACTTCGTGCCATTCTCTTCCGCTATTTCCTCGCTTTCCGCCCGAGATGCTGCCGTGAATACACGTTTTGTGGAAACCTTTCTGACGCTCGCGCGCCTTGGCAGTTTTCGCGCCACGGCCACTGCGATGCACGCGACACCCGCTGCGATCTCATTGCGCATCAAGACACTCGAGGCCGAATTAGGCGTCGAGTTGATCGAGCGTAGCGCTACAGAGTTCCAATTGACGCCTGACGGCGAGCGGCTGCTCACTCACGCGCGTTCTGTCGTGCAGGCGACGCGTTCGCTGCAACTCGCCGCACAGGACGACGCGCAAATCGCAACGCGACTGCGCCTTGGTGTGATCGAAACGGTCGTGCATAGCTGGCTGCCTGACTATGTGCGCATGCTGAACGACGAACACAGCGGCATCGTGGTCGACCTGACCGTCGACGTGAGTGCGGTGCTGGCGCCCCGGTTGCGGGCCGGAGAACTTGATCTGGTGTTGCAAGTGGAGGGCGACGGCGACCCCTCTGTGATTTCGACCGCGCTGGCGAGCTATCCAGTGCGTTGGATCGCGAGGCGCGACCTGATCCCGGCAAGCCGCACGAAGCATGTTCAAACCGTGCTGCGCAAACCAGTGCTGACTTTTGGCCGGGGCACTGCGCCGCAGATTGCGGTCGAGGGCATCGTCAGTGCATTGGCGCGACGGGCGGGCGTGCCGCTGGAAGAAACCAACGTCACGTGCATGCCTTCGGTGGCCGTCATCGTGCAGTTGCTGCGAGACGGCTATGGCGTGGCAGCAGTGCCGGCACTGTTTGTCGAACCTTTGCTGCAAAGTGGAGAGCTTGGAGAGCTTCAGGTGCGCCCGCTGCCTCCGCCTATCGTCGTGGCTATGTGTTATCGCGACGATGCTGCCGTGGGCGTGCTGGCGGCAGCGCGGGTAGCGCGTAACGCGTGCGACGCATACGCCAATACGATGGGGCGGCAGTTGATCCAGCGACGCTAACGTAGCGCGCCATGGGCGCATGGTAGTGCGTTTTGGCCTATGCCATTTGCCGTGCTATCATGTAATTACATTGTGTTTACTTTCATCAGTTTACCCCGTAGCATTTCACTTCAGTTCAGGTGACGCCATGAAGACGACAATCCGCAGAATGGGCAACTCCCATGGCGTACTGATTCCGAAACCTATCTTGACCCAATTGGGACTGGAGGACGAAGTGGATATGCAAATAGAAGGGAACACATTAGTGTTGCGGCGCCCGCAGAGCGCCCGTGCGGGTTGGGCAGAGGCAAGCCGGTCGGTGGCGGCCGCCGGGAGCGACGAGCTCGTGATGGGTGAGTTTCCGAACGCGGACGACGCGGGGCTTGTGTGGTAGCGCGCGGCGAAGTCTGGCTGGTCGCGCTCGATCCTACGATAGGCAGTGAGATTCAGAAAACGCGACCGTGCGTTGTCGTCTCGCCACCGGAGTTGCACGATCATTTGCGCACCGTCATCGTTGCGCCCATGACCACCGCGGGCAAAGCAGCGCCGTTTCGCGTGCCGCTGACTTTCTTGCGCAAGAAGGGTTTGATTCTGCTTGACCAGATCCGAACGGTCGACAAGACGCGGTTGATAAAAAAGGCAGGGGCTGTATCGGATCTCGCGTTGTCCAACGCGCTGTCGACGCTGCAGGAAATCTTCGCTGAGTGAGACGGCGCTAGGGTAGTGCAGCGTTGCAACGGACATAGCTGCTCTTGACGTGTTGCAATCTTTCGCGTCCGCGCTGTGACGAGCTGCTGCAGCAGTTTCGTTTAACGTGCGCCCGAGACAGACGTAACGCGTCGACGCACGGTCGCCACCCACTGGTCCGGCGAAATACTGCTCAAAGCGATCGCCTTCGCTTGCGGCCACTGTTCACGAACAATGTCAGTTAACACCTGACCGGGCGGAGCTTCAACCACCACCTGCGCACCCATTTCAAGCATCACCGTCAGCGCGTCGAACCAGCGCACGGTGTAACGCATATTCGTCGCGAGATCGTCGCGGATTGCCTCCGCGGTATGCAACGGCCGGCCACCTCGATTGCCCACGTAGACACTTTTTGGTGCCTGAAACGGCACATTCCGTGCGTAGTCGACCAATGCATCGGCGGCTTCCCCGAGCAATTCGCAATGCGAAGGAACGCTCACCGCCAGACGTGTTGCTTTGCGCGCACCGGCGGCAAGTGCGCGTTCAATCAGGGCATCGAGTGCGGCGTCCGCGCCAGCCATAACGATCTGTCTGGGCGCATTGACATTGCCAATATAGACCTGCGGCAGGCCGTCCTTCGTCTGATTTGCTGCGAGAGTTTCCAATTGCCGTTCGGTCAGACCGGAGATAGCGGCGAGTCCGTAGCCTGACGGATAGGCGGTCTCCATCAACTCGGCTCGCTTGTGAACCATGCGCAGCGCATCGGGAAACGCAAGCGCGCCGCAACTGACCGCTGCGGCATAAGCGCCTACGGAAAGACCGGCGCTGATATCGGGGGACAATTGTGCGTCGGCCAGCACGCGAGAGGCGGCAACGCCTGCCACTACGAGTCCCACCTGAACCGCCACGGTGGAGCGTAGCGCGTCGGGTGTGTCGAGCGTTAGCACGTCGATGCCTAGCACCTGTGAAGCTTCATCGATCGTCGCGGTGACGACAGGGTGCTGCGGCAATCGATGCAGGAAGCCTGCCGATTGCGCACCTTGGCCGGGGAACTGATAGGCGAGCGTCATGCTTGCGGAGGCGGCACCGCCCACGGATCGCTAACCAACCGCGGCCCCTGAGCATGGCGCACCATCACACGTGCCTTGCCGGCTGCCCACTCCGCGAGAGCAATTCCGCCCGAGGGAGTTTCCAACTGGACATCGACGCGTATTCCAGCGTGCCGCGCGAACGATTCGAGTTCGCTCAGCAGTTGCGCGGCACGCTCGCGGGAGAGTTTCTGTGCCGTACGGATCAACAGGTCGAGATCGCTCGTAGCTGTGACAGTGGGCGTGCCGGTAGCAAGCTCGAAGCCTGCGCTTCCGGTGGGTCCCCAGGAGAATGCGCGAAACGATTGCGCTTCGTCACGCACGCTGTAAAGCATCGCGAACGCGGGTAGCGCAAGACGTTCCATATCAAGCTGGGAACTCGCACCCAGGAGATCTTCGGGGGCGATCACGGCCTCGATATCATCGGCCTGCGCCCATGTACCGTACCGTTGCGCGCGACCGTTACCGCGCATTCCAACCGCGATGAAACCGGGCGCGGCCGACGCGCGTCTGACCACCGCAAAAGGCGCGTGCGCGAAAGCGGCGCGAACCCAGTCCGGTTCGCCATCGTATGAGGGCAAACGTCGCAGGCGCAGCAGGTCGTGTGGCCGCCAGCGCGTATCGGAAGGGTGTCGTGCAGTGGCGCCATCCACCCCGCCAGAGGCCGCCGCACCAACCTGCGCGGCAAACGCAGTATCAAACGGCGGTGCCGCGCACGTCCGCATTACGCTGCGTCCCACTGTTCCGTCAGCCGCCGCCGCACTTCAATCGAAGCCGCACGGTTCTGCTTCGCAGCGTCCGATTGCAGTCTGTGCGACAGACCGCGGACGTCGTCGCGCGCGCTACGGATCGAATTGCTCAGCACCTGACGCACCTGATCGATCTGCGCGTCGCTCGGCGTATCGGCGTCGACGCCTTTGATCAGTTCGTCAAGCAGACCGAGTTTGGCGAACGAAGCCATCGAATACGACATCGGCACGATCGTTTCGCCCAATGCTTCGAGGGCTTCGACCGTACGGCGCGTGACGCGGGCAGCCGCTTCCTTGCCCATCGCGTGCACCATCGTGCCGGGCGCATCGAGTGCGACGATCCGGTTGGCCTGGTAGCCATGCGCGAGGAACGCGCCCGACATGGCCGGTCCGACAATCAGCGCGACCACAGGATGACCGGCGTCGCGTGCCGATGCGTAAGCATCGACCGCCGACGCACAGGCAAGATGAAGCCCCAGCGTCTCTTCCCGGTAGCCATAGGCCTGGCTCTTGACATCGACGATCGCGACGATAGGCCGGCGCGTGCCGCTTTGCGCATCGTCGGCGATCGCCTTGCGCACCGCGCGGGCGAGCTTCCAACCTTGTTCGAGGCCGACGACGTTATCGGTAGCACGCGGAAAGCGGTTCTGCGGGTCGGGCACCACGGCAAAAAAGTGCGCGGTTTCGTTGCCGAGCGCAGCGGTGCCGCCCCACACCGGAGCGGGGCTGGACGGTTCGCCAGCGAGCGCCCGGAACCAGCGGGCCCCGCGGGTCAGTGAGGTATCGTTCACGCTTCCTCCTTCGAGGACTGAATTGCGGTGTTCGCATGAAACACGGTCCGCATGGTTTCGGGGGTGACGTTGGCCGGATCGACCTCCGCGAGCCGCGCGAGATAGGTGTCGACCTGTTCGCTACGATGCGCGGCCGGTACGCCCAGTTCGAAGGCGCGCTGCACGGCGGCGCGCACGGCATCGGGGTCATCCTCGACGAGCGCATCTGCGAAGCCCGTCAAAGCCCGCTGCTCGCCGCCGATCAACTGCCACACATGACGGCGGTCGCTGGAATCGAGTTCCTCGATACCGGCTTCCTGCTCGATCACTTCGGGTCCGTTCATCCCAAGCCGTCCTTGCTTCGTGACGACCAGATAGGAGCACAGCGCGGCTGCGAGCGACATGCCGCCGAAGCAACCCACCATCCCCGTGATGACGCCGACCACCGGCACATGCCGGCGCAGCGCGACGATCGCCGCCTGCATCTCGGCGATCACGGCGAGGCCCAGATTGGCTTCCTGCAGGCGCACGCCGCCGGTTTCGAACAGCACCACGGGGCGCACCGGTTTGCCGCGTTCGCAGTCACGCAACGCGAGTTCGAGCGCCGCGGCGATCTTGCTGCCTGACACCTCGCCGATGCTGCCGCCTTGAAACGCCGACTCGATCGCGGCCACCACGGCGGGTTCGCCGTCGATCGTACCGCGTGCGATCACACAGCCGTCGTCGGCCTGGCAGACGATGCCTTGCAGCGGCAGCCACGGCGACTCGATCCGGTCGAACGGTCCTAGCAGTTCGCGAAACGTGCCGGCGTCGAGCAACGCACGGGCGCGCTCGCGTGCGGACAGTTCGATGAAGCTGTCGTGCAGCACGGGCGCTGCTTGAGGAGTGGCAACGGTGCTCATGCTTCACCTCCCTGTTCTGCTTCTTCGACCGCTTCGGCGAGCCGCAACGCCACCACGCCGGGCGTCGCGCCGAAGTCGTTGATCTCGATCTGCGCAGCGCCGTCGTAGCGCGTGAAGAAGCGGTCGAGCACGCTCTTCCAGATATGTCCGTAGCCGTCGACGCTGGTGCGCACGATCACGTGCGCAGTCATTGCGGAGGCTGGCGACAACAGCACTTCGAGGTCGCCTGAGCCGACTACGCCGACGTGCGCGCGGGCCGTCACGGCGCGTTGCGCCGGATAATCGAAGGTCAGATTTTCCATGAGGATTGGCTCCCGCCGGTGCTGTGATGCACCAGCTTGTCGATGAAAAGGGTGGCGGCGAGCAGATCGGCTGCGCCGCCGGGGGATGCATTGAGCGTGAGCAGCGCGCGGTCGAGCTCATAAAGCGCGGCCCGACCCGCGACGCTGGCGCTGCCGCCGAGTTCGAGCACCCGCCGCGCGCCTTGCTGGCCGGCGCGCAATCCGGGCAGGCCGGCGCGATGCAACAGGCAGGTGTCGTCGAGCGAGGTCATGATCGTGAGCAGTGCGTCAAGCCGCGCTGATTCTTCGCTCACGCCATTAGCACGGGCCGCCAGCAGCGCCGGAAGACCGATTGCCATGACGTGTGGAAAGCCATCCTGCGCTTCGCGACGAGCACCGCCCACCTGGTAGCGTTGGCGCGCACGCTCGCCGTTGCTATCGGCAACTGCAGCGAAGCGATCGGGAAAGCAGGCAATCTGCGCGGCAAGCTTGCAGACTTTTACCGCGTGCGAGACCCGGGTCGCTGCGGGCGCGTGTGCGTGGCAGTGACCTTCGGAGTTCGAATGAATTGAATCGCTCGCATGGTTTGTAGCGGCTTGCGCGTCGCGTTGCGCAAGTGCTGCGCCCGCAACCAGCAGTCCGACGATCCAGATGGCGCCACGATGCGCATTGCTGCCGCCGGTGGCCCGCATCATCTCGCGTTCTCCAGCGCGGCCGATCTGCGCCAATTCTGCGCGCAAGGTAGCGGATGGCACGCTGTGCCGCGCGGCGCGCGCAAGCGCAACGAAAGTCGGCTCGAGTGCATGAGCGGAGCGCAGCATGATGTCCAGATCGAGATCGCGGTGCGCGCCGCTGCCGCGCTGATCCACCAGCGCGGGCTTGGGCGTCAGTTGCGCCTCTTCGATCAGCGCAGTGACGGCTAGCTGCGCCAACAGTGCGTCGGCCTCAAAGCTGCCTGAAACACTTTCCGGTGTACGGAGTGATGGCGCCGTCGCGCGTGTTGTGCGCGTACCGACCGGCGACGCTTCAGTCCCGGACAGAAGCCGGCCAGAATCGCTCGAGATTCGCGCCGCCGTCACCGGCATTACCGCAGGCGTAGCCATGATTACCAGCTCCGGAATTGCGCCGGCGGCACATACAGACCGCCCGACCATGTCACCAGATCGTCGATGCTGCGCGCGGCCAGTAGCGAGCGCTTCGCTTCACCGCGGCGGATGCCGAGATCCTCGGGATACGCGACGATGCCGCGCCGGCGCAGCTCCGCGGTTTTTTCCGGCTTCGCGCGCAAGCCGATTGGCGTGACGCCGGCTACTGCAGCAAGTGCCGCGCGCCGTTCGTCGATCCCTTCGGCCTTGTGCAAGTGGGCGATGCCTTCCTCGGTGACCACGTGGCTGACGTCGTCGCCGTAGATCATCACTGGGGCGATAGGCATGCCGCTCTTCGCGCCGACTGCAACCGCATCGAGCTCATCGACGAAGGTCGGCTCGCCGCCTTTCTTGTACGTCTCGGCAAGCTGCACGACCAGCTTCTGACCGCGCGAGACCGGCCCTTGATCCTTGAGAAGCTTGAGCCACGCTTCGCTCGAATGACGCCGTCCGCGCGGATCGTGTCCCATGTTAGGGGCGCCGCCAAAACCAGCGAGCCGCCCACGCGTGACCGTCGACGAATTCGCATCCGCGTCGATCTGCAGCGTGGAGCCGATAAACAGGTCGACGCCGTATTGCCCCGCCAACTGGCACAACACGCGGTTCGAACGCAGACTGCCGTCGCGTCCGGTGAAGAACACGTCGGGGCGCGCCTCGATGTACTGCTCCATGCCCACTTCGCTACCAAAGCAATGCACGCTTTCGACCCAGCCGGATTCGATGGCCGGAATCAAGGTGGGATGGGGATTGAGTGTCCAGTTGCGGCAAATCTTGCCCTTCAGCCCGAGCGACTCGCCATAGGTGGGCAACAACAGTTCGATGGCCGCCGTGTCGAAGCCGATGCCGTGATTGAGTGCGGTCACGCCATACGCTTCGTAGATGCCGCGAATTACCATCATCGCGGTCAGCACCTGCAGGTCGCCGATGTGGCGCGGATCGCGCGTAAACAGCGGCTCAACTGCGAAGGGCCGGTCGGCCTGCACGACCACGTCGACCCACGAGCCGGGAATGTCGACGCGTGGCAATTCATCCACGATTTCGTTCACCTGAACAATCACGATGCCGTGCCGGAACGCCGCGGCTTCTGCGATGGTGGGCGTGTCTTCGGTGTTCGCCCCGGTGTAGAGATTGCCGTGACGGTCCGCTTTTTCTGCGCACAACAGCGCAACGTTCGGCGTCAGCTCCACGAACATCCGTGCGTACAGCTCGACGTAGGTGTGGATCGCGCCGATTTCGAGCTGGCCGTCTTCCAGCAGTTGCGCGACGCGCAGGCTCTGCGGCCCCGCGAAGGCGAAGTCGACCTTGTGCGCGATGCCGCGCTCGAACAGTGTCAGATGCTCGGGCCGGCTGATGCTCGAAATCAGCAGATGGACGTCGCGGACCTTTTGCGGATCCACCTTCGCGAACGAGCGCGACAGAAAATCGGCCTGCTTCTGGTTGTCGCCTTCCAGCGCAACGCGGTCGCCTGGGCGGATCAGCGTTTCCAGCGCATCGACGATGCGCTCGCTGCGCAACACGCCGTCTTCGAGCCACGGCGCAATGGCGGCGAGGCGGCGCGCTTTCTCGTCGCGCATGGTGGTCCAGGACCGTGCTGCCGGTGCGGCGGCCGAGCGGGGGGATGGTTGGGCTTGTGGATTCATCGGCGGATTCAGCTCCCGGAAGTTGGAGTGCGCGCGCGTCTCGCGCGCGGCTTGCGGCCGTTGGCTTGCGCGGCTTCGGCCTGCGCGCGTTCGGTCAGGAAACGGTAGAGCAACTCGCCGGTGCCGAGCAGATGCGCGGTCAACAGCGAGCGTGCAGCGGGGATGTCGGCGCGGCGCACCGCGTCGAGTATTTCCGCGTGTTCGCGATCGGACTCGTCCTTGTACAGCGGTAGTCCGAATTTGAGCCGCAAATAACGTTCGCCGCGCCGATGCAGCGTGGCAATCATTTCCTCGAGTTGCGGTCGTGCGGCCGGCGCGTAGAGGCTCATATGAAACTCCTCGTTGCGGGTCACATAGAGCGCCGGATCCATCTCTTTCTCCGCAGCGCGGCACAGCTTTTCCGACTCACGCAGCGTTGCAGCAGTGTGGTGCGGAATGGCGAGGCCGACGGCGAGACTCTCGAGCGCCGAGCGGATCTCGTAGATTTCGCGGGCTTCGTCCGCCGACAGCGGCGCGACCGTCGCCCCTTTGTGGACGGTTACCTTCGCCCAGCCTTCGCCTTCCAGTTGACGCAGCGCTTCGCGCACGGGAATTGCGCTGACCGAGAAATGGCGGGCAATGGCGTCCTGCCGCAAGGGGGCGCCGGGGGCCAGCGTGCCTTCGACGATCGCCGTACGCAAAGCGTCTGCGATCACGCGTGACGTGCTGGCCCGCGGCGTGGCCGCTACGGGCAGAAAGGGGACGCGCGCAGCGCTGTCCAGGGGAAAACCATCGGTTGCATCGTTCATAAGTTCAAATATTATATATGAAATGACGCGTTTTGCACGAGGGAAATCCAGGGTCCGAGAAGCAAGCGGACTGAAGGGACCGCGTTCAGAAAGTGTCAGGGGCTGTCTGGCAAAAGCCCATGTAGTCGCCGCACGCACGCTAACCCGTTGTTAAGAATAGGCAATTGGCAATCCAACCGTAGTATCGGAGGAGCATGATGAATTCAATCTCGGACCGCGCGCGTGTCGCGCGGCATCGCACGCCACTAAACCGCTCGCAGATCGCAGGGTTCTGGGGCGCATGGGCGGGCTGGACGCTGGACGGGATGGATTCGTTCATCTACGCGCTGGTTCTCACCCCCGCGCTCACCGAACTGTTGCCGCGCTCGGGCTATGCCGCGACACCAGCCAACGTCGGGCTCGCCGGGTCGATCCTGTTTGCGCTGTTTCTGATCGGCTGGGGGCTATCGTTTATCTGGGGGCCGCTCGCCGACCGCTTTGGCCGTACCAAGGTGCTGGCCGGTACGATCTTCACGTTTGCAATTTTTACGGGACTTTCGGCGCTCTCGCAGAACGTCTGGGAGCTGGCCATCTTCCGGTTTATCGCGGGCGTGGGGATCGGCGGCGAATGGGCGCTGGCTGGCACCTATGTGGCCGAGGCGTGGCCGGAGGACCGTCGCAAGATGGGGGCGGGCTACCTGCAAACCGGTTACTACGCCGGCTTCTTTCTGGCTGCGGCGCTCAATTACACGGTCGGGGTTCACTACGGCTGGCGCGCGATGTTCCTGACCGGGGCAGTGCCGGTGGTCGTCGCAATCCTGATCTTGCTGCGTGTGAAGGAGCCGGAAAAATGGCAGAAGGCGGAGCCGCAAGCCGTGCGTAGCAGGCCATTGCGCGAGATTCTCGGTCCCGTGTACCGGCGCCGCACGTGGGTTGCCTGCGCGTTGTTGACGATTGCGATTATCGGTCTGTGGGCGGGCGCGGTGTATGAGCCGTCGGCAGTGATCCAGCTGGCGACGCGCGCAGGAATGGGTAAGCCGGATGCGATCCGCACGGCGTCGATCGCAACTGGGTTGCTGTCTATTTCGACGGTTCTCGGGTGTCTTGCGCTGCCGCCGCTAGCGGAACGGATCGGGCGTAAAAAGACTCTGGCGATTTACTTCGCCGGGATGGCGGTGGCAATCGCGGGCAGCTTTGGGTGGTCGTTTTATATGCCTAACGGACTGGTGCCGTTTATCGCGTGGTTGTGTGTGCTGGGGTTCTTCGGCGGCAACTTTGCGCTGTTCAGCCTGTGGCTGCCGGAGCAGTTCGAAACGCGTGTGCGGGCCACGGCGTTTGCGTTTTGTACGTCGTTCGGACGGTTTGTCGGGGCGGGTGTGAACTTCCTGCTGGGCGCGGCGGTGCTGCATATGCATACGCTCGGTATTCCGGTCGCGCTGACCGCGGTGGCGTTTGTTATCGGGCTCTTCATCATCCCGTTTGCGCCGGAGACGAAAGGGGAAGTTTTGCCGCAGTGAGAAGCAGCGGAAAGCTGTCCTGCGCACGTCGATAGCCAATCGGCCAGGTGGTGCCTGGCCGTGATACACGGCATGCTTCTGATTGTTAGCGGGCGTGCAACATCTTTGGCCGTATGCTTGAGGTGTTGTACGGATTTCTGTACAATGAACTCCGGGTCGGGAGTTTCCGATTCGCGCTCGTCAGTGGACTTGCTCGCTTTGCCGCCGGGCTTTGTTCGCCGCAGGAAATACCGCTAACTTTTTTATCAGGAGCGGCCGGAGGCACGCCTTCGGGCCGGATAAGCCATGAACACCCTTACTTACAGCGAGGCCCGTGCTGGCTTTAAGCAAGCGATGGACGACGTCTGCCGCGACCACACGCCTATGCTGATAACCCGGCAAAGTGGCGAACATGTGGTGATGGTTTCGCTCGAGGACTTCAGCGCCATGCAGGAAACCCTGTATCTGCTGAGCTCTCCGAAGAATGCCGAACGGCTTGTACGTTCTGTCGCCCAGATCAATGCACGCAAGGGTACGCCGCGCACACTGCTAACAGATGAGCAAACAGAAAGCCCGAAACAAGGAGACCGTGAGGTCTGATAGTGTTTTTGTCTTTACGGATGAAGCTTGGGAAGACTATTTGCATTGGCAGAGAGTCGACCCCAAGGTATTGCGGAAGGTCAACGAACTGCTTGAAGAATGCCGGCGTGACCCTTTCAAGGGCGCGGGCAAGCCGGAGCCCCTGGTTGGCAATCTGACGGGTTTCTGGTCACGCCGCGTGAGCCTTGCTGATCGCCTGGTCTATATGCCGCAGGACGGATTGATCTACGTCGCCGCCTGCCGTTTTCACTACGACGATTGAATGGAATCCGGGCGCCGCGCCGCCCGGTTCTTTCGTCTCAATCCGTCGAACGACTCGCCCTTACCCCACGCCGCAAAATCGACACGAGCGGCCACCCAAGATTGACGCCAAGGCTCGCCGTCACAATCAACGCCATCCCGGCCAGTTGCAATGGCGACAGCGCCCGCCCATAAACAACCGCATCCACGACGATCGCGGTTAGCGGATAAACAAACAGTAGTACCGCGATGATCGGCGTGGTCAGCTTGGGCAGCGCGCCGTAAATCAGCACATACGACAGCCCGGTATGCAGCACGCCCATGCCGACGAGCCAGAACCATTGCTTGGGCTCGATATGGGCCACCGAATGCAGCGGCGCAATAAACGCCAGGCAAACCACACCAACCAGACACTGAGCGAGCGTCAGCAGATGCGGGCGCAACTGACCGAGACTCTTGGCGATCAGCGTCACGCTTGCATAGAGCACTGAACCGGCCAGCGCTTCGCCCACACCGATCAGATAACCGGCATGCCCTTGCAGGTTTTCGCTGGTGGCCACGCCCGAAGCCAGCACGAGTCCGACAAACGCCGTCGCGATCCAGCCGAGCCGGTCGCCGCCGAGCCGCTCGTTGAAAAGCGCCGCACCCATCAGCACGACCCAGAACGGCTGCACATGAAACACCACGGTCGCGACCGCGATGCTGGTGCGGTGAATGGCATCGAAGAACCAGACCCATTGGGTCACCATCAGCGCACCGGACAGCACGGCGAGCAACACCATGCGCAGCGTAAATTGCTGCGCCCTGAAAAACCCCTTCCACGCGCAATAACCCGCTAGCGCGAGAGATCCGAACAGGCAGCGAAAGAACACCATCGTCATTGCATCGAGACGCGCTTCCTCGACGAAGATGCCGATCGTCCCCATCAGCAAACCACCGCTGGCGAGGGTGATGGCGCCTTGTTGACGCGAGGTGAGTGACATGCAGAACGCTCCGTGACCGAGACCCTGGTCGAGTATCGGGGACTTGCGAGGCAACGACAAACGAATAAAATTGAGAAATCTGATAAGCCGGGCTTATAAATCATGAACCCTGAATTCGACGTGGATCTGTTGCGTACCTTCGTCGCCGTGGTCGAGACGGGTAGTTTCACGAAGGCCGCGGCGACCGTGCATCGCTCGCAGGCGGCGGTCAGCATGCAGATCAAAAGGCTCGAAAGCATGCTCGGCACGACGCTGTTCACGCGTGACACCCGCAACCTGGCGCTGACGCGGCCAGGCCACACGCTGCTCGAATACGCGCGGCGGGTGATCGATCTGCATGAGGAAGCGTGGTCGGCGATCGTACGGCCCGAGGTGACTGGGCGGGTCGTGCTGGGGGCGCCAGACGATTACGTGTCGTCGTTGTTGTCGCCTGTGCTCAGGCGCTTTTCGAATCTGTACCCGCAGGTCGAGATCGAGATTGTCTGCGCGCAAAGCACGGCACTCGCGCCGATGCTGGCCGACAACAAGATCGACCTCGCATTCGTCACCCGCGATCGCAAACTGCGCGGCGAATTTGTGCGCAGTGAGCCGATGGTGTGGGTGGGGGCGTCGGAAGATACGCCGGTGCTGGCGGCCTCACCATTGCCGGTGGGCTTATACGAGCCGGGCTGTGTAGCCCGTACGCATACACTGGCTGCGCTCGATAAAGCGCGGATTCGTTACCGTGCCGCATACAGCAGCGCCAGTCTGCTTGGCCTCGTGGCGACCGTGGATGCCGGATTGGCAGTCATCGCGCTGACTCGCTGCAGCGTGCCGACACGTCTTGCCATCCTCGGCGACGCGCATGGCCTGCCGAAGATCGAGCCGCTGGAAATCGTGGTGGCGCGCAGCGCCAAGTCGGACCGCCCGACCTGCGACTATCTCGCGGCGCAGATGATTCAGGATTTGTCGGTGCGCTCGCAGTCTCGCGCCTCGGTGGCTGCGCCATCTGCCTTGACGCGCGAGGACCGCGCGGCGGACGTTCAGGCGCGGGCGTAGGCGGTCACGTCGCCGTCGATGGCGAGCCTCACGCGCTCGCCCGGTTGCGGTGTCCGGTAGCCCGGCACGCGGGCGCGCACCACCGTCCGCGCCGCCGACTGCAACTGCAGCGCAACGCCGGCATCCTGTCCCTGGAAGGTCACGTCCTGCACGATGGCATCGAACGAAGCGGTCCCATCCGGCGTGGTTTCGTTCGCGCGCCACAGACGGATCTGTTCGGGGCGAACCATCACGTCGACAGCGCCGTCCCGTGCCGGCGCCGATAGCGTCAACTCACCCAATTCACACGTAACGCGATCACGGGCGGCAACCCCCTGCAGCAACACCGCCTCGCCGATAAACGAGGCGAGTTCGCGCGTCACCGGACGACGGTAGATCATCTCCGGCGTATCGGTCTGGATCAGCTTGCCTTGCCACAGCACTGCGACTTCGTGGCCCAACGAGAGCGCCTCGGATTGATCGTGCGTCACCAGCACCGCAGTGGCGCCGGCCGCGGCCAATGCGCTGGCCACCGCCTGGCGCGTTTCGAGGCGCAGGGCGGCATCGAGCGAGGAGAACGGTTCATCGAGCATCACAAGCGTCGGCGATGGCGCCAGCGCGCGCGCCAACGCCACCCGTTGCTGCTGACCACCGGAAAGCTGCTGCGGCGCGCGGTCGGCAAACGTCGCCGGCAGGCCCACGAGCTCGAGCAGTTCGGAGACGCGATGCCGGACGCGCCGTTGCGTGCGCGGCAGACCGAAGACGATATTGTCCGCCACCGACAGATGCGGAAACAGCGCGCCTTCCTGCGGCACATAGCCGATGCGGCGCTGCTCCGACGGCACATGCAACGCATCGCCGACAACCCGCCGGCCGTCGATTTCCACGCTACCGTGGTCCGCGCGTTCGAAGCCGCACAACACGCGCAGCAAGGTAGTTTTGCCGCTGCCGGACGGACCGAGCAGGGCGAGCAGCGTGCCGCGCTCGACGGACAGATCGATGCCGTGCAGCACCGGGTTGCCGTCGAACGATTTTTGCAGGCCGCAGATACGAAGGTCGCTCATGAAAATCCGATGGGGAAAGCGGTAGATTCCACGCAGTCTTAGCTGCGTTCGCCAAGCAGCGCCGAGCGGCCGAGCAGCGCAAACAGCAGGCCCGAGGCGCACAGCGAAATGCCTGTGAGCAGCGCCGCATAGGGCGCAGCAGCGGCGAAGGCCATGGTCGATGTGTCGGACCAGACCTGGGTGGCGAGCGTCTGGGTGCCGATGGGGGAGAGTAGCAGTGTGGCGTTGAGTTCGGTGACCACCGAGATGAACACCATCGAAGCCGCTGCACCCAGACCTGGCCCAGCCAGCGGCAATAGCACGCGAACCAGAGTTTGTCCCCAACCGAGACCGAGCGCACGCGCCGTCTCTTCGAGCCGCGGTTGCGCCTGCATCAGCGCAGCGCGCACACTCACCAGCGCGAGCGGCAGGAACAGGATGGCATAAGTGATGATCAGCAGCGTGGTGCTTTGGTACAGCGGCTGCAACGCGTGCACGGCGAGTGAGACGACTGCCAGCGCAATCACGAGACCGGGAATGCCCTGCGCCAGAAACACGGTGCGTTCGAACAGCGTGGCGAGGCGTCCCGGATAGCGCACCAGCAGGAACGCCAGCGGCACGATCAGCAGGGTGGTGAGGACGGCCGCACCGAGGCCGAAGCCGAGCGACGAAAGCGTCGAGTCGAGCAGCAATTCGGGCGAGACGTCGGCCGGCGTGACAGCGGCGGCGCCGGGCTGCGTGAGCCAGTAGCCGATCATGCCGAGCGGCACGCCGAGCGTGGCGACGGTCAGCGCGGTAAAGCCAGCAACCACCAGCCAGCGCCAGAAGCCGAGGTCATAGCGCAGCACCGCGCGGCGCGTGCCGCGATCGACGCGTTCGTAACGCGCGGCCCCGCGTACGCGGAATTCGAAGGCCAGCACAACGAGACACATCACGATCAGCAGACAGGCCAGCAGCGATGCGCCGGGGCCGTCGAAACTCGTGCGATATTCGGCGTAGATCTCGGTTGTGAAGGTGCGAAAACGCAGCAGCGTGAACGCGCCGAATTCGGACATCACACCGAGCGCGACCAGCAGCATGCCGCCGAGCAGAGCAGGGCGCAGTTGCGGCAGGATCACGCGAAAGAAAGTGTTCCAGCGGCCACAGCCGAGCGAGCGGGCGCTTTCTTCGAGAGCCGGGTCCATGCTGCGCAAGGCAGCTGCGACCGGCAGATAGACCAGCGGAAAATACGCGGACGTAATGACCAGCAACGCGCCGTTGAAGTCCTGCAGATCGAGACTGAACGATACCCACGCATAGCTCGTGATGAACGGCGGCATCGCGAGCGGCGCGGCCATCGCCACGGCCCAGAAGCGGCGGCCGGGCAGGCGGGTGCGTTCGATAAACCAGGCCGCAGCTGTACCGATCACAGCGCAGGCCAAAGTGGCCGACACCGTGATCATCAACGTATTCACAAGCAGCTCGCCGACGAGCGGCCGGAACACCAGTTCGGCCGCCTCGGCGAAGCCAAAACTTGCCGCCCGCCACACGGTGAACGCGAGCGGCAACAACACCAGCAGAGCACTGACCGCGGCAGCAGCAAACAGACCACCAGGCGCGCGCTTGCGCGCACGCGCCGGTTCAGGGACAACAGCCGGCGCTGCGGCTGACACGGCGTCGCTCATTTACAGCAGTCCGGCCTGGCGCAGCAGCTTGCCAGCCTGGCTGTCGTCGCCGAGTTGCTGCACGGTCAGCGTCGGCGGGCTCAGTTCGTTGAACGGCTTGAGGATCGGGTCCGGAGCCACGCCGTTATGCAACGGGTACTCGAAGTCGACATGGCCCTTCGCCATCAGATCCTGAGCGCGTTCGCTGACCAGATAGGCCAGGAACTTCTGCGCGCCTTCCGCGTTGTGCGCCGACTTCAGCACTGCTGCGCCCGAGACGTTGACGAGTGCACCGGCGTCGCCGTTCGTGAAGTGATAAAGCGCGCTACGGGTGGACTTGTCGCCGATTTCGGCATGCAGACGCGCCCAGTAGTAGTTGTTGATGAGGCCGGTTGCAACCGCGCCGCGATTCACCGCCGCCACCACGCCTTCGTCGTCGTCGAAGATCTGCGAGTTGGCCTTCAGGCCCTTCAGCCAGTCGAGCGTCTGCGCTTCGCCCTTCAGCGCGATCACGGCGCTCACGAGCGGCAGGAAGTCGCCGTCGCTCGGGGCAATGCCGACCTTGCCTTTCCATTCCGGCTTGGCCAGATCGAACAGCGATTGCGGCAACTGGCTCGGCTGAACCTTGTTCGTGTTGTAAGCCAGCACGTTTTCGCGTGCGGTCACGCCAACCCAAACGCCGGTCGGCGAATCGAAGCGTGCCGGCACGGCCGCGAGGGTCGACGCATCGACCTTGCCGAGCAGCCCCTTTTCCTCGAGCAGCATCAGTTCGGGCGAGTTTTCCGTGAAGTACACGTCAGCCGGCGACGCCGCGCCTTCTGCAACGAGCTGGGCAGCCAGTGCCGGGCCTTCGCCGGTGCGGATCTTGACGGAGATGCCGGATTGATTCTGGAAGTCCTTCGCGAGCGCGTTGACCACCTGCTCGTGCTGCGCGCTATAGAGCGTGATCGATTCAGCGTGGGCGGCGAGCGGCGCTGCGCTCAACGTCGCCAACAGAAGAGCCGCCGCGCCGCTGATTGCGCGGACACGGTTGCCAAGCCAGGAATGAGTCATGATTCAGAATTCCTTTTGTGATGGTATTTGATCTTTGTTCATACGCGGCGCGCCGCGAGCGACACCGTTGCGGGTGCCGGTCGCGGCGCGAGTGGTGGTCCCGCGCATCCAGCCAAATCTGCTTCATGAGAGCCGCGTGTGGCTTTCACTGCTTACGTTTCGAACAGCCCAGCGCCGATGTACGAACCGGGCTTCGCTCCCGGCGGACAGGCAAACACCGCGCTGCCGACGTGCGTCGTGAACTGGTTCATCATGTCGAACTTCGAGAGCTTCTCGTTGATCGGGATGAAGCCGGTACGTGGATCGCCCTGATACGCGATAAAAATCAGGCCTGCGTCGTACTCGGTTTCCTGGCGCCATGGCGGCCAGCGCTCGATGTAGAAATTCGAGCCGTCGTTGTACGAATACGAGCGGCGCAGAATCTGCGCGCCGTTGTTGGTGGCCTGGTTCGACAGGCGGACGTGCGAGTTTTCCGGAATGACCGGATTGCCGTCCTTGTCCTGGGCGTCGAGATCGAGCGGCTCGAATTCGTTCTTCTTGCCGATCGGCGCACCGCTGTACTTGTGACGGCCGAACACCTGCTCCTGGAAATCCTCTTCCGTCATGTCCCAGTGTTCGAGCGTGATTCGGATACGGCGCACGACGCTATACGAGCCGCCTTGCATCCATGCGGCATCCTTGCCGTCAGCCCAGACAAACTGGTTCATCAGCTCAGGCTTCTTGATAGACGGGTTGTTGGTGCCGTCCTTGAAGCCCATCAGGTTGCGCGGCGTCTGGCCGCGCGGACCCGACACGAAGCCGGCCTGCCCCCAGCGCATCGTCGCCGCGCCGTAGCACTGGCGCACCAGTTGGCGCACCGCATGGAAGGCTACTTGCGCGTCGTTCGCACAGGCCTGAATGAACAGGTCGCCGCCGGTCTTTTCCGGAATCAGCTGGTCGCCGTTGAAGCGCGGTAGATCGACGAGCGCAGCAGGGCGCCGATCGGCGATGCCGTATCGGTCCTTGCCGCCCGAGGTGAAGAGTCCAGGGCCGAAGCCGAAGGTCACCGTCAGGCCGGCCGCACCGAGGCCGAGCACGTCGCCGGAATCCGGCGCGGCCTTGCCGTCGGGGCCGGGCAGCGCGCCCGCGGGTTGCCCTTGGGTCATGCGCGCGGCCGAGTCGGTCCACGTGCGCAGCAGGGCAATCACATCTTCGCGCTTGGTCGTGGTGAGATCGAGTGCTGCGACGTAGATATGCGCCTGCTGCGGCGTGACGATGCCGCTCTGATGCTCGCCGAAGAACGGTTCGACCGCGAGGTACGGATCGGCGGCGTGCGGCGCTTGCGACTTGTTGAGCGCGGCGTGGGCGACGCCGGTCGCACCCAGGCTTGCGCCTGCGGCGACCGCCGCCCCCCCCGCTTTCAGAAAACCGCGCCGGGCAGGCCGCTTGGGGGGATTTGTATCGTTGGCCATGATTACTTCGCCAGTACCAAAGTGTTCACGTCGTCTTGCACGTAGTAAAAGCCATCGCCGGCCGGCGTCATGACGATGCCGAACAGGTCGCCGTTACCCGGGGGCGATTGCGCCTTGTCGGTGTCGATCCAGCGTGCGTAGATCTGCTTGCCGGTGGCGGGATCGATCTCGACGACCTGGCCGTTCAGCGCGTTCGTCACCAGCAGGTGGTTGTTCGGCGCCACGACCATTGCGAGCGGTCGGTGCAGCAGTCCGTCGGCGGTCAGCTGGCGGCCGACACCGGCGCTGGTGTCGCGCGTCATCGGATCTTCGATTGCGTTGACACGATTGCCGATAGCGTCCGAGACGTACAGCAGCTTCTGGTCGGGCGAGAGCGCGAGGCCCGTCGGTCCGATCAGGAACACGCCCTTGTCGGCCTGCGCGCCAAAGCCGCTGCCGACTACCGTTTCGCTCTTCACGACCGGCGGCTTGCCTTCGGGAATATCGAGTTCGAGACGCAGTACCGTCGCCTGCTTGAACACCGGCGGTTCGCCGTCCGGGCCGACCGCGGTTGCAGCACCCACGCCGAAGCCCGCGTTACTCACGAACAGGGTGGCGCTATTGCCGTTGTCGACAACCGCCATGTTGCCCCAGGGGTCGTTGATGTTCGGGCTGGAGATCGTCGAGACGATCTTGCCTTGCGGATCCAGCACGATCAGGCAGCCGGCGCCCTTGGTGCCGGTGGTGCCGTCATTGCTCGGCGTGCTGCCGACGATGACCCAGCCCGACTTCAGCATGGTCATTGCCGTCGACAGACCGACGCCGCCCGGGCATTCCTTCAGGTCGCGCGGAATCACCGCGAACAGCGACATCTGCCTCGTGTCCGGGTGGTAATCGACGATCGTGCTGCCGGTGCCCTGCAGGTTGGTCGAGTTGTTGAAATTGTCGACGAGCACGTCGTCTTTTTTCACCGTGCCGGCCGTAACCGGCGCGACCACGATCGCGTACGGATTCTGGTCGCCGTTGTCGGGCACCGTGTTGATGAGCGTAGTGTGCTTGTGGACCGTCTCGAGGAATCCTTGCGGATCGGCGTACGCGGTGCCGGCCGCGACCAGCGCAACGGCGCTCGCCGCTGCTGCCATCAGTGCCCGCGTAGCGCGTGGCAAATACTTGCGCCTGGGGTAGTTCATGCTTGAGCCTCCGTGCCTGCGCACAAAGCGTTGAATGCGGTCATGATCGAAAGCATAGTGTCTGGGTTATGAAAGCGGTCAGAACGTGATGTTGGTGCGCACGCCGACGACCAGCGTGTTACGCAGCGGCTGGGTCGGATCCACCGGATTCTGGCCGGCGCCGGCGTTGAACGTGTATTGCGCGTCAGCCTGGATCTGCCACCACGGATTGACCTGATACTGATAGGTCGCCTCCAGCGTGGTTTCCTGGGTGCGCACGCCGTACGGGCCGCCGCTGAACAGGCGGTTTTGCAGATCGAGATTTTCAACGCTGTTGCTGACCTTGATGTACGTCAGCGCGAGACCCACCGTGTCGTTGTCGCGGCCGGGAAGCGGATCCTTCATTACCACGCCGAGGTTGGCCGCGAAGCTAACGAGGTTGCGGTCGCCCGGCGCGCCCATCACGCGTGCAAACACATTGATGGCGCGTGGCTCGTCCGGATCGGGGCGCCAGACCATCTGGTCGGCCACGGCGTAGAAGCTGTAGTCGCCGCGATGCTGCGCGGCAATCCCCGTCGAGTTCGGGTTAGCCAGCGACAAGCCGGTGGTGTCGTAATACTCGTCGGCGAAGCTTTCGGTGTTGTACCAGAAGCCGATCTTGTAGCTGCCGGGCAGGCCGCTGTGACCGGCGCTGACCATTTCTCCATCGCCCGGCTGGTTCAGCGCGTACTGCAGTTCGCCGATATAGAGTGCGCCGTTGTGCAGGTTGAAATTCGTGCCGCTGATGTTGTTCGGATTGTTGCCGAGCGGATCGGCGTCGAACACGCCCGCGAGTGCGGTCACCGCCGGCGAAAGCTGGCCACGCACGCGCACGCCGAGGTCCGAAAGCGGATACGCCGGGCCGCCCGAGGGCAAGTCGTACGACGGCAGGGCAGGCCAGCCGAACATCGTGTTGACGAACAGGCCCGCGCTCTGGCTGCCGATGAATTCCTGGTCGAGACTCTGCTGCCCGACCTTGACGTCCATCTTGTTGTTCAGGAAGGACTGCTGGTACCACAGCTCCCACAGACGCGTCGTGTCCTGGGCTTCGATCCCGCTCGCGGTGTTCAGTGTGCCGAGATTGTCCGCGCTCAGGTTCTGACCGTGGATGTTCAGTGCGCTGACGTTGAAAAGGCCGCCCTGCAGACCAAATGCCTTCTTCGTATCGACCTGGACCGTGGCCGTGGTCAGGCCGTCATAGGTGCCGCCGGTGTTCAGGCCGCCGCGCGCGTTGTAGAGGTATTCGCTGGTCTCGGTGAGGGCGAACGTGATGCCGTACTTGCCGAGCCAGGGACGCAGGCCGCCGATGTCGCCGAGCAGGTTGCCCCGGTTCCATACACCGGTCCATTGGCTCGCGGGCTTCGCCTGAATGCTCAGGTCGGCTTCGGGCGCATCGTTCGGCGTGGCGTCGGGGTTGGTCTCGGCCATCGCGGTGGCGGCCGTCAAAGAGGCCCATGCGAATGCCGTGTAAAGTGCCATGCGACGCATCGAGGGCAAACCTGGCGAGCGTGCGGCGCGACCGCGCGGCGTGGCATTCCTGAACAGACGTACGCTTGACGCGAGTCCGGTGGGCTGGGCGAACTTCATCGAAATCCTTATTGTGTTGTATCGACTGTTCCGGCTAATTGCAGCGAGTGTCGATAGCCGGACTTTCCGCGCATTGCCGCTGCGGGTCGCGACGCCTCAGACAGCAATGCCGAGATCGTACGCATGCGGAATAGGTGCGTCAATACAAATGAGAACGATTCGCAACAATATTACTGCAGTGTAATTCGTATCTTTACGGTTGCTGGAATTTATTTGAGGCTTTGTTATTTTTAAGTAAATTAAACGTAATTATTTTGTATGTTATTTGGGGCCTTTGATTTCGATCTGCGTTTCGTTGTGCATACCGCTTGTCAGCGGCGTGTCGCATGCGTAGCTCAACCTGTTACAACTGTCTGGCGGCGCCGTTCGCGTCGAGCCGTAACATTCGCGTCCCGCAGGCCGCTTCAGTCGTTCCAACCGTTCCAGGATTCACTTTCATGTCAAACGCGCTCGACCTCGATCTGTATTTCGCCCGTATTGGCTATCAGGGCCCGCGTGCCCCGACGCTCGCGGTGCTGAGCGAACTGCACCGCCTGCATCCGCTTGCGATCCCATTCGAAAATCTCGACTCGTTTAGCGGCCGGACGGTCGCGCTCGAACTGCCGGTGATTGTCAGCAAGCTGCTCGAGCGCCGGCGCGGCGGATATTGCTTCGAGCAGAACAAGCTGTTCGCCCATGTGCTGATGCAACTGGGCTTTCGCGTGACGCCGCTGATTGCGCGCGTATTGTGGGGCTGCGAGCCGGGTGCGGTCACGGCTCGCACGCACATGCTGACGCGCGTCGATATCGACGACACGGCATGGCTCGCCGACGTCGGTTTCGGCAGCATGACGCTGACCGCGCCGTTGCGTCTCGAGGCGGGCATGCCGCAAGGTACGCCGCTGGAAACGTTCCGGCTCGCCGATGCGTCGCACGGTGCGCTTGACCTCGAAGTGCAGTTGGGCGATACCTGGGCGAAGACGTACCGCTTCGATCTGCAGCGCGCCGAGTGGATCGACTATGAGGTGGCGAACTGGTACACGTCGGCGTGGCCGCAGTCGAGGTTCGTCAATCATCTGATTGCCTGCCGGGTCTTGCCGCAGGGCCGCCTTGCGCTGTTCGACCGGCGTCTGACCGAACGCGGTGCGAATGGCGAAGTCGTCAGCGAGCAGGTGCTCGAGTCCGCCGCGGAGCTTGCGGCGTGCCTCGTCGAGCGGTTCGGCTTTATGTCTGGCGAGATCGACGCGCCGCGTCTTTTCGAGCGGGTGCGGGAGCAATAGCGCGACATCGGCGCGTCTTTGCAGGATCAATCCTGGAGCCTGATGCGATGATCATGCGACTGCTGGTTCAAATGGTGGCTTCGTCCGTCGTGATGGCGGGGCTGCTGTTCGGCGCGGCGGGCACGTTGCATTGGGCCGGCGCCTGGTGGTTTCTGCTCGAATGGGCGGTGCTCGGGACGTGGATCGGCCTGTGGCTCGCCCGGCACGATCCGGCGTTGCTGGCCGAGCGGCTCAAGCCGATCGTGCAGCGGCAACAGAGCCGCTGGGACCGCGTTTTCATGGCGTTCACCGGCGCGATCTGGATCGGCTGGATGATCCTGATTGGCCTCGACGCCGGGCGTTTTCACTGGTCGGCTGTGCCGGGCTGGCTGAGCGTGATCGGCGCGCTCGGGATATTTCTCTGCCTCTACGGCTGCCGTTATGTATTCCGCGCCAACAGCTTCGCCGCGCCTGTCGTCAAGATTCAGTCCGATCGCGGCCACACGGTCAGCGATACCGGCCCCTATGCCTACGTCCGGCATCCGATGTACGCGGCGGCGCTGCTGTTCCTCGCTGGTACACCGCTGCTGCTCGGGTCGTGGTGGGGGCTCCTGTGCGTGCCGCTGCTGATTGCCGGTATCGGTTATCGCGCCGTGCGGGAGGAGCGCATGCTCGCCGAGCAACTCGAAGGCTATGCCGACTACGCGGCGCGCGTGCGCTATCGGTTCGTGCCGTATATCTGGTAGCCGGCGCCCAGTTCACATCTTCGGTCTCACATCTCCCGGTCAGATCTCCTGCTCGGGTCACGTCGGCGCATCCGTGCACCAGCACGGCACATCTTGCGCCATCAGGTGAACCTGTCTAGACAAAATGCACCGCGACGGCGCGTCTGACGGGTACTTTTCAACTCCTTCAGGCTTTTAAATATTCGCCTTTAGCCTTGTTTTATAGGGCTTACCCGAAGGTTTGAGAAAAATTTCATGATTCTGCTTGCGACGATTTTTTTACTCATGCAGACTTGTCTAGTCAATTCAGCCGGGTGAATGGATCACTCGGCTAGCTGGATGGTGTTCCCTCAATCAAAGGAGTTTCGACGTGAAGGTAAAGCGCACTACGTTGGCTAAAGCATTGATTGGCGCCGTCCTCGGCGCAGCGACCATTCTCGCGGCGCCCGTGCAGGCGAAAGACTGGAAATCGGTGACCATCGCCCTGGAAGGCAGCTACGCGCCGTGGAATCTGACGCTCCCCGGCGGCAAGCTGGGCGGCTTCGAGCCCGAACTGGTGGCGAACCTGTGCGCGCGCATCCAGTTGCAATGCAACCTGGTCGCCCAGGACTGGGACGGCATGATTCCGGGTCTGCAGGCAGGCAAGTTCGATGTGTTGATGGACGCCATCTCGATCACGCCGGAACGCGAAAAGATCATCGCCTTCTCGCGCCCTTATGCAGCCACGCCGGCCACCTTCGCCGTGACCGATACCAAGCTGTTGCCGAAGTCCGGGCCGACCAGCGCCGTGCTCAAGCTGACGGGCGACCCGAAAACCGACCAGCCGACCGTCGACGCGTTGCGTAAGGAACTGAAGGGCAAGACCATCGGTATCCAGTCCGGCACGGTCTACACCAAGTTCATCAACGACGGCTTCAAGGACGTGGCCACGATCCGCGTCTACAAGACCTCGCCGGAGCGCGACCTCGATCTCGCAAATGGCCGTATCGACGCCTCGTTCGACGACGTGACCTACTACGCCGGCAACGTCGACAAGAAAGAGACTGCGTCGATCGTGATGGCCGGACCGAAGATCGGCGGCCCGATCTGGGGTCCGGGCGAAGGCCTCGCGTTCCGCAAGCAGGACGCCGACCTGAGGGCGAAGTTCGACACCGCAATCGCCGCGGCACTCGCCGACGGCACCGTGAAGAAGCTCTCCATGAAGTGGTTCAAGACCGACGTCACGCCTTGAGCGGCGAGTGCGCGAGCGCGGCGACGCCGCCTCGCGGACGAAGCCGTGACCGCGTGCCTGCACGTGCGGTGAAGTTGGCACGTGCAGCGTGACTGATACAACGGATAGGACGAGGAGTAGGGTATGACTCTTATCGGGATGCTCGGCTTCGGGCCGGATGGCTGGGGCGGCGTCGTGCTGCTGGCAGCCTTGATGACCGTCGCGCTGACGCTCGCGGCGCTCGCTGTCGGCGCGGTGTTTGGCGCACTGGTGGCGGCGGCCAAGCTGTCGCGTTTTCGCAGCTTGCGCATCGTCGGCGATTTCTACACGACGGTGTTTCGCGGCGTACCCGAACTGCTCGTGATCTATCTGTTCTATTTCGGCGGTTCGACGCTGGTGACGACCATCGGTCAGTGGTTCGGCGCCGACGGTTTTGTCGGCGTACCGCCTTTCGTCATCGGCGCGCTCGCGGTAGGGATGATTTCCGGTGCGTATCAGGCCGAGGTTTACCGCGCGGCCGTGCTGGCGGTCTCCCGCGGCGAGCTTGAGGCGGCCCGTTCGATCGGCATGTCCACGCTGACGATGGCCCGTCGCATTCTGATTCCGCAGGTGTTGCGCTTCGCATTGCCAGGCATCGGCAATGTATGGCAACTGAGCTTGAAGGATTCCGCGCTGATCTCGGTCACCGGCCTTGCCGAACTGCTGCGCGCGAGCCAGATAGCGGCAGGCTCGACCCATCAGTATTTCACCTTCTTCGTCGTGGGCGGCGGCTTGTATCTGCTGATGACGAGCATCTCCAACCGGATCTTCAATCACGCGGAAGCGCGTGTGGGCCGGTCCTTCCGCCGCAATTTCGCGCGCAACTGACGAGGCCGGGTCATCATGCATATCGACTTCGATTTCCTGCTCGACACGCTGCGCCAGTTGTTTGCCGCGGTGCCGACCACGCTCGGACTGTTCTTTTCTTCGCTGGTGCTGGGCGGTCTGCTGTCGCTCGTGATCGTCACGATGCGTGTGTCGCCGCACTGGCTGCCGAACCGCTTTGCGCGTGCTTACATCCTTGTGTTTCGCGGCTCGCCACTGCTGATCCAGATGTTCCTTGTGTATTACGGGCTCGGCCAGTTCGGTGTGATCCGCGAGAGCTTCCTGTGGCCGGTGCTGCGCGAACCGTATATGTGTGCGGTGCTGTCACTGGCATTGTGTACGGCCGGCTACACCGCCGAGATCATCCGTGGCGGCCTGATGGCCGTGCCGGTCGGACAGATCGAAGCGGGTTATGCGATCGGCCTGTCGGGCTTCGCATTGCTGCGCAGGGTGATCGGCCCGATTGCGTTGCGGCAGTGTCTCCCTGCGTATTCGACCGAGGCCGTGCTGCTCGTGAAGTCGACCGCGCTCGCGAGTCTCGTCACCGTGTGGGAAGTGACCGGCGTCGCGCAGCAGATCATCCAGCAGACCTATCGGACTACTGAGGTGTTTATCTGCGCTGCGTTGATCTATCTGTTCCTGAATTTCATCATTGTGCGTCTGCTGGGGCTGCTCGAAGTACGGCTGTCGCGCCATCTGCGCGCGGCGCCCGCTCAAGCCGCAACGCGCCCGGTTCCGGCCGCCACCGAAGCACGCCAAACCCCTCGGGCGGCACCTTGAACGGCCACTCGTCCTGGATAGTCTGGAGAATCAAATGAACGCTACGGCACCCGTTGCATTGTCGGTCAAGAACATTCACAAGTCGTTCGGCGAGCATCACGTTCTGAAGGGCATCTCGCTCGACGCGCATGAAGGCGACGTGGTCTCGATCCTTGGCGCCAGCGGCTCCGGCAAGAGCACTTTCCTGCGCTGCCTGAACCTGCTGGAGACACCGGACGACGGTTCGGTCGCGCTGGCCGGTGAAGAACTGAAAATGAAGCGCCGTGGCGACGGCAAGCTGCAACCAAGCGACCGCCGCCAGGTGGACCGCATCCGTTCGCAACTTGGCATGGTGTTCCAGAACTTCAATCTCTGGTCGCATATGACAGTCCTCGACAATCTGATCGAAGGTCCGATGCGCGTGCAAAAGCGCAGCCGCGCGGAAGCCGTCGAAGAGGCCGAAGCGTTGCTCGCCAAAGTCGGTCTGGCGGAAAAGCGCGGCCACTATCCTGCGCACCTGTCGGGCGGTCAGCAGCAGCGCGTGGCGATCGCCCGGGCGCTGGCCATGCATCCGAAGGTCATGCTGTTCGATGAACCGACTTCGGCGCTCGATCCGGAACTGGTGGGCGAAGTCTTGCGGGTGATGCGCTCGCTGGCGGAGGAGGGCCGCACGATGCTGGTGGTCACGCACGAGATGGGCTTTGCCCGCCATGTGTCGAACCGCGTGATGTTCCTGCATCAGGGCGAAGTCGAAGCTGACGGCACGCCGGACGAGGTGTTCGGCGATCTCAAGTCCGATCGCTTCAGGCAATTCGTCTCGAGCCACCACCATCGCACTACGAACTGAGTATCGTCATGGCCGTTATCCGTTCCGATCGTCCTCTGGACTGGCGTCAGATCGCGGCGGTCGCCGCGGGTGAGCCGCTTGAGCTTTCCGCCGATGCGCGCGCGCGCATTTCGGCGGCCCACGTGCTTGTCGAACAGATCGTCGAACGCGGCATTCGCGCCTATGGCGTGAACACCGGCGTGGGCGCGCTGTGCGATGTGATCGTTTCGCCATCCGAACAACGCACCCTGTCGCGCAACATCCTGATGAGTCATGCCGTGGGTGTCGGCACGCCGCTCGGCGCCGCGGAAACGCGGGCGATTATCGCTGCGGCCGTCAACAACTTTGCTCACGGACATTCGGGTATCCGGCTTGCCGTCGCAGAGCGGCTGGTGACGCTGCTCGACGCCGGCTGCCTGCCCGAGGTGCCGGCGTTCGGCTCGGTCGGCTACCTGAGCCATATGGCGCATATCGCGCTCGTGTGTATCGGCGAGGGTCATGCGCACTACCGCGGCGAGCGTCTCAGCGGGCGTGAAGCGCTACAGCGGCTCGGACTCGAACCGCTCGTGCTCGACGCAAAAGAGGGGCTCAGCCTGGTCAACGGTACGCCCTGCGTGACAGGACTTGCGGCGCTGGCGCTTGCGCGCGCCGGGCGGCTGCTCGACTGGACCGACGTGGTCGCGGCCATGAGCTTCGAAAACCTGCGCGGCCAACTGGTTGCTTTTGATGCCGAATCGTTGGCGTTGAGGATTTCACCGGGCCTGAGTCTGGTCGGCGAAAGAATGCGCAGCGCGCTTGCCGATAGCGGCATACTCGCAGCGGCGATCGGGCGGCGCACCCAGGACCCGCTCAGCATGCGCACCATTCCCCATGTGCATGGCGCGGCCCGCGACGTCTTCAGCGCAACCGCGGAAGTCGTCAATCGCGAACTCGCTTCAATCACCGACAATCCGATCGTTGCCGGCACGCCCGAAGAGCCGCGCGTCTATTCGCAGGCCCATGCCGTTGGCGCTTCGATTGCGCTGGCGATGGATAGCCTTGCTACGGCTATCGCGCAGGTGGCGGCGATGGCGGAGCGGCGGCTCGACCGCCTCGTCAATCCGCTGGTGAGCGGCTTGCCGGCGTTTCTTGCCGAGCCGGGCGGCACCTGTTCGGGCTTCATGATTGCGCAGTACACCGCGGCTTCGCTGGTGGCGCAGAACCGGCGCCTCGCCATGCCCGCTAGCCTCGACGGCGGGATCACATCCGGCCTGCAGGAAGACCATTTGTGTCACGCGACGCCGGCGGCGCTCAAGGCGCTGGAGATCGTCGACAACGCTGGCCGTATCGTCGCCATCGAACTGCTGGCAGCAGCTCAGGCTTACGATCTGCAAACGCTCGATGCCCCGCGCGCGCCGTACACCGATTCCTTGTGGCGACGCGTGCGCAGCGCCGTGCCGACCTATCGCGACGACCGGCCGCTCGCCGAGGACATGGCGCTGGCATTCCGTATCATTGCCGACACAGCGCCGCCGCCGCTACCGGACCCGGGTAAGATGCGGCCTGCAACCGTTGGTACCGGAGCGGACACTGCCTATCCACCGGTTGCCGGCGCGAGCCCTGCAGCACCCACGACGGTTGCGATCGCTGCTTGCGATCTGCAATCGGCGGCGTGAAACGGTCAATGGAACCACGAGCCGGTGCGGCCGGCCTACCCGCCGGACGCATTGGCGCATTTGCGTATTGCGTGCCACCCACGAGGTCGACGTGAATATGAACATAGACAACGCGCCATTCGAAACGACCGAGGGCAGTCCTCGCCAGGTTGCCGAAGCGTCAGAAAAAAGTAACGCACAGGAACCGGCAAAAGCGACGCCTGCCTATCAGCAGATCAAGCGCTACGTCGTGAAGCGGATTGCCGAAGGCGACTGGAAACCGGGGGGGCTGATTCCATCGGAGACCGAACTGGTCAAGGAGTTCGGCGTGGCGCGCATGACCGTGTCGCGCGCGCTGCGCGAGCTGACCACCGAGCGGGTATTGACCCGCGTGCAAGGGTCCGGCACGTTCGTTGCGCCGCAGCGCTACGAATCGACGGTACTCGAGATTCGCAATATCGCGGACGAGATTGCTGCGCGCGGCCATCGGCATATGGCGCGCGTGCTGACGCTCGAACCGAGCGACGATCCGGAGGCGCTTGATGCACTCGGTCTGTCCGCTGGACCGGCGTTTCATTCGCGCATCGTGCACTGCGAAGAAGGCGAGCCGATTCAGTACGAAGACCGCTACGTCAATCCGAAGGTATTCCCCGAGTATCTGCAACAGGACTTCACGGCCGAAACGCCGAATCACTACATGGTGCGGCTCGCGCCGATCCAGCGCGCCGAGTTTCGCATCTATGCGCAAAAGCCTGACGCGCACGTGCGCAAGCATCTGCTGATGGAGATCGGCGAGCCGTGCCTGCTGTTGTGGCGCCGCACCTGGGTGGGCGTTGCGGTGGCGACCTCGGTGCGGTTGTGGCATCCGGCGTCGCGCTTCCATCTGGCGGGCAACGTTTGAATCTGATCCAGGACTGTGGCTTGTTCAGGCGGCCCGTCCAGGCCGCCGTATTCACCCCTGGCGCTGGGAGATGTCCGGCGTGAACCGGCAGCCCAGCCGGTAGCGTGAGCCCGGATGAACGAAGCGGGCGAACGTCACTGCTACGCCGCTCGTCCACGTGCGGCGCACCAGCGTCAGACACGGCTCTTCGACGCGGATTTCCAGCAGCGCGGCTTCGGCAGGCGTCGAGAGGCCTGCATCCACGACATGTTCGACGTCATGCGCCGGCACGACGTTGTAGAGATACTCGGATGGGCGGATCGCCGCGAAGTCCTGCTGCAAAAACTCCGGCGCGGTGGCCGGATTGACGTAGCGGTCCTCGAGTTGCACCGGCAGGCCGTTCTCGCGATGTACGCAGATCACATGAAACACCGAAGCACCCGGCGCCAGCCCCAATGCGTTGGACACCACCACAGGCGCGGTTTCGCGTTGCTTGAGCAGCGTTTCGTAGGTGTACTCATGACCGCGCGAGCGGATCTCGTCGCCGATATGGGCGATCATCAGCAGGGTGGATTGCGGTTTGGCCTCGGCGACGAAAGTGCCCACGCCCGACACCCGCGTGACGAGCCCTTCGTCGGCGAGCTCGCGCAGCGCGCGGTTGACAGTCATGCGCGAGACGCCCAGTTCGGCGACGAGGTCGAGTTCGGACGGGATGCGGTCGCCGGGTTGCCGCGCACCTGATTCGATGGTGCGGCGAATATGGCTTTTGACCTGTTCGTAGCGCGCAGTCGGATGGTCGGGCATGTCGAGCGCACTGCCAGCCGCGCCAGCCGCAGCGCTGGCGGTCGCGGCAGCGGCGCTTGCAGAAACGCGCGTTGCCGGCATACGGCCAGTACCGCGGGCGGCGCGCGCGGTCATGCTGGGTCCGCCTCGCCGGCGTCCTGGGTCCAGAAGGCGTTGCGGTCGAAGTAATTCTGCAGGAACTGGCGCAGGCGCGGCTGGCCCGCATCGTGAAAGACGTCGCGCGGTTTGCCTTCCACGGCAATGCGGCCCTGATCGATAAACACGACCTTGTCGGCCACCTGGGCGGCAAAGCCCATTTCGTGCGTGACGACGGCCATCGTCATGCCGTCGCGTGCGAGTTGTTTCATTACCTGCAGCACCTCGCCGACCAGTTCAGGATCGAGCGCCGAGGTGGGTTCGTCGAACAGCATGATGTGCGGCTCCATGGCGAGCGCTCGCGCAATCGCCACGCGTTGCTGCTGGCCACCCGACAGTTTGGCCGGATACGCATCCGCCTTGTGCGCAAGCCCGACCGTCTCCAGCATGGTATTGGCGCGACGTCGCGCATCGTCGCGCGAAAGATGCTGCACTCGCAACAACGCCTCCATCACATTGCCGAGCGCTGTCATATGCGGCCACAGGTTGAACTGCTGGAACACCATGCCGACATTGCGCCGCACGCGGTTGATTTCGCCCTGCGATGCGCGCACGCGTTTGCCGTTGCGCTCGGTATAGCCGAGCAGTTCGCCTTCGATGCGTACGTCACCCTGATCGTAGGTTTCAAGCGCTGCGAGACAGCGTAATAGCGTACTTTTTCCTGAGCCCGACGGTCCGATGATGCAGACCACCTCGGAGCGGGCAATCTGCAGGTCGACGCCGCGCAGGACCTCGACTTCGCCGAAGCGTTTGCGCAGGTCGCGCACGTCGATCAGCGATGCGCTGTTCGCGTGTCCTGCAGCGGTGGCGGCGGTGGGGTCGGAGGTCGGCATATCGGCAAGGGCGTTCATCGATCGGTCCAGTGTGGGGTCATGCCATGAAGCGCGCAATCCGGGCTTCGGCCCACATGCCGGCGCGCGAGGTGATCTCGACCACTGCGAGATAGCAGACGCACAGCGCCAGCAGCGTTTCGACAAATGCGAAGGTGGCCGAACCGATACCGGTCAGGACAAAGGTAAGTTCGGGCACGGTGACGATCGACAGCACGGCGGTCTCCTTGCTGAGCACGATGATCAGATTGGTAAGCGCTGGGACGATCAGCACGAGCATCTGCGGCACCTGAATGCGTAGCACGGCTTGCCAGCGCGACAGCCCGAGACAGGACGCCGCTTCCAGGTGGCCGCGCGGCACGGACTGGAAGCCGGAGCGGAACGCCTCGGCAAAATACGCGCTGCCGTACAGGCCGAGGCCGAGCACACCGGCGGTCATCGGTTCAAGCGTGAGGCCGAACGAAGGGCCGCCGTAATACAGCAGAAATAGCTGCACGAGAAACGGCGTGCCGCGAAAGAGTTCGATATAGAAGCGCAGCAGCCCGCGCACCCAGCGTCCGCAAAACAGCTGCAGCACCGCGATCAGAAAGCCGATCAGCATGCCGATGACGACACCCGCCACCCACGTGCCGATGGTCGTCGCGAGACCCGCTGCAATCGGCTGCAGGTTGTGGGTGATGACGGTGGGATCGAATTGCTGCATCGCTGGGGGCTCGGGCTTGGTTTCAGTGCTGTCGCGGTGGCATCTTCAGGCGTGCTGCAAGCGGTGCTCGGCACCGTGCGCAACCAGCGCGAGCGCGCCGCAGATGACGAAATAGATCAGTCCCGCAGCAACATATGCTTCTAGCGGCCGATAAGTGCTGGCGGCAATGTTCTGCGCGGTGCGTGTGAGTTCCGCCACGCCGACCACCGAGATCAGCGACGACGCCTTGATCAGCAGCACCATCTCGTTGACGAGCGACGGCAGTGTGAGGCGGAACGCCTGCGGCACCTGGATCCGGCGCAGCATGTCGAAGGGCGACATGCCGAGCATGCGCGCTGCTTCGATGTGCCCAGGTGGAATGCTCAGAAAACCGCCTCGCAGAATCTCGGCGATATACGAGGCCGAGCACAACGACACCGCGCTGATCGCTGCAGCGAGCGGCGATACGTTGATGCCGACGAACGGCAGCAGGTAGTAGACGAGCAGCAGTTGCACGAGCATCGGCACGCCGCGAAAGAAAAACACGTACGCACCGCCGAACATGCGCGCGGCACGATGCGCCGAGAGCCGGGCCGAGCACACGGCGATCGCGACAAAGAAGCCGATCACGAGCCCCGTCAGCGAAATGCCGACCGTGGCGATGGCCGCGTGCAGCAGCAGCGGCAGCCCCTGCAGAAAGACAGTCATGCTGAACATGTGGTGCACCCGCTAGAAGAGCCGGCGAACCGCTGCGGCATGACGCGTGTCCGGCAGCGGTTCGCTCAGTTCATCAGTAGTTCGGCGTGGGCAGCGTGGTCGGCGCATCCATCGCGACGCCGAACCACTTCTTCTGCAACGCGGCGAGACGTCCATCGTCGTGCATCTTGATCAGCGCGGCGTTGAAGGCGTCGTCGAGCGACTTGCTGTCCGGGTCTTTGCGCATGCAGTAAGCAAAGTACACCTTGGCGCCGAACGGCGGCTGCACAACCGCAAAGGTCTCGGGCCGCTGTTTCGCCACATAGGCGATGTTCGTCATCGAGTTCGCCACGGCGGCAATCCGGCCGGCAGCGAGGTCGGCGTACGCCTGGTTGTTGTCGACGTATTCGCGGACTTCAGGCGGCTTGGGCAGCGTCGCGATATAGGCCTTCAACTGATCGAGTTGCGCTGAGCCTTTGCCGGCGCCCACGGTCTTGCCGGCGATGTCCGACGATTGTTTCAGCGACGTGTCGTTGGCGCGCTTGAGCAGCGCGTCGGTGGCGTCGGCGATGGGCAGTGTGTACGTATAGCGATCCATACGCGCTTTCGTCACGGTCAGCGGCCCGCCCACCATGTCAAACTTGCCGGCTTCGAGACCGGGCAACACGCTCGGCCAGGGCAGGTCGATGAAGCGGACCTTCACGCCCAGTTCCTTGCCGATCTCGGCGAACAGGTCCTTGTTGAAACCGGCTTGCTGGCCGTTCTCGAGAAAGTCGAACGGTGCGAACTGCATTTCTGTACCGACGACAAGCTCGCCCGCCTGCTTGACCTTGGCGAGCTGATCCGCGTGGGCAGCAACGCTTGCTGTACACAATGCCAACATCACTAAACGACACTTCCAGCCTGCAAGGATGCTCATACGATTCTCCGGTTGGCAAAGCGGTGTCGCGCGGCACGCACTAGAGCAGGCGCGCGCTATTGATCGGTATGCGAGGCAGTATATACCGCACCTTTTGTGCGAAATAAATAATCGCATTGTGCACTGCAAGGCAAGCCTGGCGATGGTGAGTCCGAGCGGAAACGTCGCTTGCGAAGGTGCTTTTGGCGGTATATACAACTGAGAACGCGCGTAGCGCCCGGCTCGCTTTGCAAGGTGTTCGAAGTAAAGGCCGTGCCCGCATTCCTCAGTCATATCCATCTTGCTCACCAGGAGCATTGCGATGCCACCTGTCACCCGCATTCCGATCATCGACTTTGCCGGGGTGCGCGCCGGCGACCCCGCGGCCCTGCAGCGCGTCGGCCGTGAGATTCACGATGCCTGCACCACGATCGGGTTTTTCTACATCGTCAACCACGGCGTGCCGCAAGCGGTGATCGATGCCGCAGAGCACGCGGCCCGCAGTTTTTTTGCGTATCCGGTCGAGACCAAGCGCCGCGTGGCGGTGAATCAGCGGCATCGCGGCTTCAATGCGCTCGGCGACGCCACCATGTACCAGGCGAAGCGGCCCGACTACAAGGAATTTTTCAGCGTCGGACTGGAGTTGCCGGAGGACGATCCCGATGTGCTTGCCGGTCAGGCATTACGCGGGCCGAACAACTGGCCGGACTTTATGCCAGCGTTACGCCCGGCGCTGTATGGCTACTACGAAGCGGTGGCATCGTGCGGCGCGGATCTGTTACGCGCGGTAGCGGCGGGTCTCGGCGTCGACGAACAGTTTTTCGCGCCGCGCTATACCAAGCGGATGCAGCGTACGCAGATGGTTTATTACCCGCCGCAGCCGCCGCAATCGGATGCCGGGCAGTTCGGCGTCGCGCCGCACACCGACTACGGTTGCATCACGTTGCTCTGGCAGGATCAGGTGGGCGGCCTGCAGGTGCGCGAAATCGCCAACGACACATGGGTGGACGCGCCGCCCGTACCCGGCAGCTTCGTCGTCAACGTCGGCGATCTGCTGGCGCGCTGGACCAATGACCGGTTCCGCTCGACGCTGCACCGCGTGATCAACGCGTCGGGCCGCGAGCGTTATTCGATCGCGACCTTCTACGATCCGACTTACGGTGCGCTAGTCGACCCACGCGAACTCGGCACCAGCGAAGCCGACCTCAAGTATCAGCCAGTCGCGGCGGGAGACTACATCCTCGGTCGTATCAACGACTCCATGGGTTATCGAAAGAAACTGGCGGTCCAGGGGACGACGGCATGACCGTAAGTACTCCCGCGGAGTTTTCCAGTACGCTGGCTGCCTTGCGCGATGCGCTGGGTGCGGACGCAGTGCGCGTTGGTGAGCAGATCGGCGAGCGATCAATGACCGATTGGACCCGTCACGAACCAACCCGCGCAGCAGCGTTGCTCTTGCCACGCACGACGGAACAGGTGTCGCGGGCACTGGCGATCTGCCATGCAGCGCATCAACCGGTGGTGCCGCAGGGCGGTATGACGGGCCTCGCGGGCGGGGCGATCCCACGCGCCGCCGATATCGCGCTATCGCTCGAGCGTATGACGGGCGTTGAAGAGATCGATCCGGCCTCAGCGACCATGACGGTGCTGGCCGGCACCACCTTGCAGACCGCACAGGAAGCGGCCGCGCAGGCGGGTTTCGAACTGGCGCTCGATCTCGGCGCACGCGGCTCGTGCCAGATCGGCGGCAATCTCGCCACCAACGCCGGCGGTAATCGCGTGATCCAGTCGGGCACGGCACGCGATCAGGTGCTCGGCCTCGAAGTGGTGCTCGCGAACGGCGCGGTGTTGAGCTCGCTCGGCAAGATGGTCAAGAACAATACCGGCTATGACCTGAAGCACTGGTTTATCGGTTCGGAAGGTACGCTCGGCGTCATCACGCGGGCGGTATTGCGGCTGCATCCGCAACGCGCGGCGCGGCATACCGCACTGGTTGCGCTAAACAATTACGATGCTGCGGTAAGTCTGTTGCGGCGGCTGTCGACGCGCTTTGGCAACGATATCGGTGCGTTCGAAATCATGTGGCCTGACTTCTATGACTTCGGTGTTGCATTGACTGGCGCACGCTCGCCATTCGCCGAAGCGCATCCGCTGTATGCATTGATCGAGCACGCCAGCTTCGATGCGGCGGACGACGGCGAGCGCTTCGCTGCAGCGCTTGCCGAAGCGCTCGACACACAGGTCATTCGCGACGCAGTGATTGCGCAATCGGTGGCCGACGCGCGGGCTCTATGGGCGGTGCGCGAATGCACGGCCGAATTCCCGGTACGGCTCGATCCGATCAATTTCGACGTCAGCCTGCCAATTGGTGAGATCGGCACATTCGTCGAGCGTTGCCGCGCGGCACTCGATCGTCAGTGGCCCGGCAACGAGTCGTATTTCTTCGGGCACATCGGCGATTCGAATCTGCACCTCACCGTGGACGGCCGTTCGCTCCCGGGCATCGATCATCACGCCGTGTACGCGTTCGTCTACGAGATGCTGGGACCGCTGCACGGCTCGGTGTCGGCGGAGCATGGCATCGGTTTATTGAAGCGCGAGTTCTTGCCGATTTCACGCTCGCCCGAGGAGTTGGCTGCCATGGCCGCGATCAGGCAGGCGCTCGATCCGCACGGAATTCTGAATCCGGGCAAGCTGTTTTGAAGGCGAGTGGGGCGGACATGGACACCATGCCGCCCGGCATCTCAGTAGGCGGAGTAGTCCAGCAGTTCGTTGGCGTAACGCCGGTAAAGCCAGGACAGGACCGAGGCGGCAAGTCCTATGAAGACGGTGTTGATGAACCCGAATCCCAACGCGAATGCAATCGAGCCCTGCCCACCGGACATTAACAGCCTCGGGCCGAGCACGGCAAATGTGATTGTCCAGATGAGCGTTAGCGGCAGGTGGGCGACGAAACCGACGCCGAGGATGCTCCAGAAATGACCGCGGCTGTCTTTCCATGCCGCTCGCAGCGTAAGCGGGCTACCTAGAGAGACAGCCGGGTAGATCAGGCATAGACGGCAGACTGCATACAGATACGCTAGCGAAATGAGTAACGCGAACAGGAAGAAGCCGCCCGCGCCCATGTGGCGCATGACCGGGATCAGGAGCATGACAAGCAGAACCGTCACCACAACCAGGACCACCGCGAGACCCAGCGAGAAGAGCATGTAGCGGCCGAGCGGTTCGCCGTTGAGGGGCAGGAGAGGCTGGGTGCCTTCGCCGAGTAGCAGGAACCGGTTGACCTTGATGATCACGCACCCGTAGACGACGAGCTGCAGCACTGAGCAAACCAGCTTGACGAGAGGATGACCGGCCCTTGCTGCGAAATCGAGTTCTGCGCCTGGGGCGAGATGCTGAAAGGGAGCGGAGAGTAGGGTGGTGCAGGTGAGGACTGCAAATATGCAGAGGAAGAATCCAGGCATCCGGACGATGGCTTGCCAGGTGCTGATCCAGCTATTCTTGACGCAGTTACCGAAGGTCAATTCTTCCATGGCGTTTGCCGTAGCTGTTAGGGTTTATTGGAGTGATTCGGATCATAAATGAATTTGCAGGCGCGGTCTGCAGGATGATCGAGTCATTCGGATACCGGACGCACATAGCGCTTCAATGCTCATCCAGATAGCGCAATATCACCGGGTACACATCCGCCGCCGCGTTCTTGCCGAAGATGCAGTCGAGATGTCCATACCCAGGAATCACATGCCGTTCGTAATGTTCGGCACCGAAGCGCTCCACCAGCAGATTGAAGGTGGTTTCAGTGCTCACCGGCAGATAGCACCGGTTCTCTGAACCGTGAATGAAGCCGATCGGCAGACGCATGCCCTCCAGATTGGGCAGATAAACGTCCTTGCCGTGAGCGTCCACAACGTGTCCCGCACGCACCATCGTTGCCAGCTGACTGAAAAGCTCGACGTCATGCACGCCGAATAGCTCCTGCAGATTGGCGTGAAGCTGCTCGCCGAGTTGAGCGTGTTCATAGAGGAGACCATACAAAAACGTCGCGCGATGGCAGAGCGCATTGCCACAGCCTTCGTCGTGTCCAACCGGATAGAGGCGCAGCGCCTCGTCGAGCAGATTGTGTGGCCAGTCATGAGCCCGCGTAAATACCGTCAAGTCCCTGACGCCCAGGTGTTCGAGTATTTCCGGCATGTGCAGACCGGCCTTGATCCGCTGCAATGCACCCGGAACCGGATGGGCCGATACCTGGGACAGCAGGGCCGAGCGCACGCCCTTGAGCCCCGAGAGTAAAGACATGGTGACGGCCATTGCGCCGAAACAATGCGCCACTACCTGGATCTGCTCCGCGCCCGTGATCCGCCTGACCTGCGCGACAGCGGCGGGGATGTCCTCATGTGCGATCGCGTCCGCCGTGGTGGATTCGAGCGCGCTCGGCAGTTCGATGCTCACCCGCAGGTCGACGAGCCATACGTCATAACCGGCGGCGCATAAAAACTCGACAAGGTTGGTGTCGACCAGGTCCGTCGAGAAGATCCGGCTCGACGTCCCCGAGCCGTGCACAAGCAGCACCGGTCCCTTGTTGCCAGCGTGATAGCGCGTCAGTTTTAGTGTCTTGCCGTCCGCTCCGGATGTATTGAACCAGTTCAGTTCCGGCGCCGGCGCGCGTAGGGTGCGCTTCACGCGCGGTGCGGAGGTGTCCTCAGAATCCAGAAACTGCAGCGGCGCCGCGACGCCGCCATATTCAGTGAACAGCACCCCGCCGAAGAACTTGCCGAATTTCAGCGTCCATTCGAGCCGTGTCGCGAGGTCAGGTGTGTGCGTGACTTCGATGGTGCGCATCTGCCTGAGGAAATTCTCTGGCGTGATGATCAGGGTTGCTTTGCCGATCACGGGGGCATCGGCGACGTCGGAAGCGCGGATCTGCGCGTACAAAGTATTCGTCTGCGGCCACAGTTCGAGTAGCGACGAACGCGTGATGATCTTCTGTCCTGAGAGGTAGTAGCGCGGACCGTCCACCGTCTCGAGCGTCATCTGGTAGTTCATGTCGCGTCGGTCGACCTCGGTCGGATCGACGACGAACAGGTTGAAATGGCCATCCACGATGGTCATTGGTTGGGCCGACAACGCCGGGCACGTCAACGTGCCGACTGCGCGTGCAGCGTGCTGAGGGTTCTCGAGCATGTCGGCCAGATCGTCGGATTCGACCGTGAGCGTAAAGCTGATCGGAATGGTGCTGTGAGACGCGCCTGGCTGCGCTGCATCAGGCTCGTAGGTGCCGATCATGGTTTCGGTGAAGCGCAGGCCGATCTTTTGCGGTGGCGGTGGCGCGACGTCGCCGCGCGATGTGTAGTCGATTTGCCAGCCATGCGCCGCAGCCAGTTGTGCGCAGTTGCGTTCGGCCAGTGCCGAGATCGTCAGCAGTGGATTCACGCCGAGCGAGATCGGCATGACCGCGCCGTCCATCACATACAGGCCGTCATGAACCTCGGCCCCTGTCGTGCCCGAGAACACACGGCCGGCCTGATCGACGACGCCGTTTTCAGCACTATCCGCCATTGCGCAACCGCCCAACGGGTGCACGGTCACGAGGCGCTCGCCAAGCAGATTCGCGGAGATCGGGTCGCGCACATAGTCGCCGCCCAGTGCGCGCGTCGCCGCTTCGAGCGTCTTTTCGATGGTGGCGTAAATCGGCTGCTTGCCGGCGTTGGGCCAGCGGATGCGTGGCCGCCCATGCTCGACCGTGATCTGTCCGCTTTCGTCGTCGTGCGCCATCACGAGGTACGTCTGCGTGTGGTTCATGGCGCCGTGGTACGGCCCGCGCAACAGGCTTTCGGCGATGCGCGCGTCGGCATCCAGCGTGGCGTGTGTCGACGACGGCGGCTCGGGCATCTTCACGCCTTCGGCCGGCGCGGCGATCCCCATCACGCCCATCATGGCTACTCCGACCGGCCCGGCCAGCGAGCCTTCCTCGATCACGAAGCCATCGCGGACGTCTGGTGTATTGCGGTGATCGATCAGGCCGCAGATCGTGGGTCCGACCGGCGGAATTTCACCGGCCTTGTGTGCGCCCCAGCCGATGCCGTTGATCGGCTCATCGGTGTTGTAGGCAAAGGCGAGCACATCGCCATTGCCGGTGAAGTGCTCGCCGAGTTGCGTGGACACAGATAGTCCGGCGTCACGTGAGCGCAACAGGATGGCGGTCGAACCGAGCGTGCCCGCCGACAGGATGACGATATCCGCAGTGACCGCCAGATCCGGCGCGTCATAGATTTCGCGGCCGAGGTCCACCGGTTGATAGCGCACGAGCCACTGCCGGGTGGCCTCGTCGCGCACCACGGAATGCACGGCTACGCCCGCGAAAATCTGCGCGCCGTGCGCGACCGCGTCCGGCAGATAGTTCATGTGGGTCGAATTCTTCGACTCATGGTTGCAGCCTGCGTTGCAGTCGCCGCAGCCGATACAGCGTTTCTGTCCGATACCGGCTGCGTTCGGGCCGTCCTTGAAGGTGACCGTGATGGGCGGTCGCGAGAAGCGATCCTGCATGCCGAGTGCCTGCGCCGAGCGCGCGAGCGCATTGAGCTTCGGCAGCGAAGGGAAGTCAGCGGGCACGGGCGACGGTTGCAACATTGCTTCGGCGCGTGCGTACCCGGCGGCGAGGCCGGCCTCGTCGGCGCGCACCGCTGCGGGCCAGCGTGGGTCCTGCCATAGACGCGGATCGGGCCTGAGCGCCACGTTCGCATTGATCAGCGAGGTACCCCCGAGTCCGCAGCCGACCACCGCGTTGACCTCGGCATTGACGTGCACTTCGAGCAAGGCCAGCGGCGAGCCGATCTGCGCAAGCTCAGTGTTGTATTGCACCTGGCTCGCACCCTCAAGCTGCGTGGCGGGAAACTCGCCCGCCATGAATTCGCGGCCGCGTTCGAGCAGGCACACCTTGCGGCCCGCCCGCGCCATCCGGCTGGCCGCGATGGCGCCACCATAGCCCGAGCCCACTACCACGATTTCGTAGTGCGGCTGCATTGCCTGAATGGCGCTGGACAAGCGATCCATCGAGAACACCTCGATTAGGCGGCCACTTCATTCATTTCGCTGTCGGTCGATTCGGCGGCGAGCAGGTTCAGCGCGATCAGGATCGCCGCGCGATTTTCGACGTCGATTTCGATGCCCAGCACGTCGACCAGCCAGCGGCCGATCTTGGTATTGGAAAAATCGGCGGCGTCGTCCGTCTTTTTCATTGTGACGCCGAGTTTGATGGCGCGATAGTGATAAGAGGGAACGCGATGCTGTGCCGCCACGGCCGAAAGTCCGCCTTTGCATTCCGAGCACCAGCCGAGGCTGCCTGCCAGCACGATCCGCTCCGGTTCGTCGAGGCCGTCGATGAAGGCCCGCGCTGCGAAGCGCACGCGCGCTTCGTCGAGACCGTATTGCAGCAGCACGCTTTCGACCGGGTCTTCGAGCGCGTGAGCGTGCAGATCGATTTCCTGCGCCATGCCCTCGTTTTCCATCGAGACGTTGCGCTGATGGCCGGCGCTGCGCAGGCAGTCGATCAGATAGCGGCGGAAGTATGCGCACAGCGCGTAGCCGTTGGACGGCGCGCTTTCGGCGCAGGCGTTCGTGTCGGAATGACCGGGGGTGAGGCGCAAAACCCGGGAAAAGATGAACTGCGCGACCAGTTCTTCCTTGTCCTCGCCGAGCGCCTGCAGTTCGAGCGGATGGTAGGTCCGCAGCGCCCGTTTCACCAGATCCACCATCGAAACCATTTCGTCACCGGACAGTTGGGTGCGACGGCGCCACAGATCAGGCAGGATCGCATTGTCCAGATTGCGGACGAACTCGCGGCTCGGTACAGCGCCCATGAAAACCTCCGTCGAAGGATGGGTCAAGCGCGCGGTAGGCCCCAGTGCGGGGCGGCGAGGGCTGTGTGAACCGGCCCGGTGCCGCGCTGGAAAGTGATCCCAGTATGGTTTTTGCGGGCGGCTTCGCCTATATGGATTAAGTGATAGCTGACAGGTAAACTGCTGGGTAAACCAACGGCGCCGATGGTCCCAAAGGGCCGCTGGCGCTAGCGCCGCCTGATGTCATGCACCATTTCGGTCATCCAGGGCGGCTGAAGCCCGCCTCTTGCCCGCAGCACTTCACCATCGAAATAGCCGGACCCGGCAGCAATAACCTTGCATGGGAGACCGCACGATGCGGGCCGATCCTGTCCAGCGAGCGATCGACGAGGACCTGGTGCGGGTGTTGTACGCCCAGAATCCGATAGCGTTCTTCACTCACTGGTTCGCCATAGCGGTGCTCGTGTCGATCTACTGGGTCGACATGCCGTATCCGCACCTGTTTGCCGCGTGCTTTGGTTTTTACGCGGTGGCTAACTTTGCCGCCCTGGGGCTGTGGCTCTGCAGGCGCCGCTGGCCCAACGCCATGACGGCGCGCAACTGGATCAGGCTGCACGCGGTGCGTGGCGTGTTGCTGTACAGCGCGCCGGGGCTGGCGATCTGGTTCGCGTTCCACAGCCGGCAAGCGGATCTGCCGGTGTTGCACACCGTCATGCTGGTAACGCTGGCGGCGGGCGTGTTCATGTCGAATGGCTTCGACCTGCTCAACTTTTCGACCGGCATCATCTTCGTGCTGCTGCCGGCCATCGTGCTGCTGTTCGGCAGCCACAACTTCGATCGCACCATCCTGGCGATCGTCCTCGCGTTCTTCTTTTGCGCCATCAACGTCTATGCGATCAGCTATCGCAAGCTGTTCCAGCGGGTCGTGCAGGCGCGCGTCGATCAGCAGCAACTGGCGGAGTCGCTCGCCGAGCAGAAGCATGTCGCGGAAGAGGCGAGTCTCGCCAAGACGCGCTTCTTTGCCGCGGCGAGCCACGATCTGCGCCAGCCGCTGCACGCAATCGGCCTGCTGGCGGCGTCGCTAAATGACGTTGCCGTGACGCAGGCGCAGCACGGTAAAACCGCCGCTCACATCGTTCACAACGTGGAGGCTCTCAACCAGCTGTTCAACCAGGTCCTCGATCTGGCGAGGCTCGAGAGCGGTGTCACTCAGGTTATCCGGCTGCATTTCCGGCTGGACGAACTGTTCGAACGGGTTGGCAGCCAGTACCGGCCGCAGGCAGCGGCGAAAGGGCTGGCGCTGCGCATCGCGCCCACCACGATGGTGGTGCACGACGATCCGGTGCTGCTCGAACGGGTGCTGAGCAACCTGCTGTCGAATGCGGTGCGTTATACCGAGGAGGGTGCGATCTGGGTGGGCCTGCGGCGCGGCGGGCGGCGTGACGGCGGCTACATCGAGGTGCGCGATTCGGGTATCGGCATTCCGGCCGTCGAGCAGGAGCGCATCTTTGAGGAGTTCTACCAGGTCGCCAACCCGCAACGCGACGCGCGCCAGGGACATGGCCTCGGCCTGCCGACGGTGAGGCGTCTGGTCGAGCTGCTGGGCGGCGAGTTGCGCCTGCGTTCGGCGCCGGGCCGTGGCTCGGTGTTCCGCTTTCCGGTTCGGGTCGGCGACCCCGGCGGGATTTTGACCAGCCTGAGCGACACGGTGGTGACTGGCCCTTCGGCGCAGGGGCGGCACGTGCTCTGCATCGACGACGACCCTTCGATTCTCGAAGGCCTGACGAGGCTGCTGGGGCGTTGGGGCTGCATCGTGCGGGGTGCGCGCGACGAAACGCTGGCGTTGCAGGCGTTGAGCGAGGGCTTTGTGCCAGACGCGGTGTTGTGCGACTTCCAGCTGGCGAACCATCGCACGGGGGCGCAGGCGCTCACTGCAGTGCGCGAGGCGCTGCGGCGTAGCGGCCACGAAGGGGCTGTGATGCTGCTGATTACCGGTGATATGGCGTCCGGTGAACTGGCGACGCTCGCCGCGCAAGGCATTCCCGTATTACATAAGCCGGTCACGCCGGCACGCCTGCGCCGTACGTTGGAAATCTTGTGGCAGCAGGCGGAGCGGGACGGCGCAGCCGGCAACCTGGCTACAGCGTCCTGCCCGCTTCCAGCCAGCCGTTGATCACGGCAATCGCGGTGGACCGGTTGTGGACGCCGAGCGCCCGGAAGATCACCGAAAGATGCACCTTGATCGTTCCTTCCGCCACACCCAGCTCGCGCGCAATCATCTTGTTGGTCCAGCCGCGGTGCACCAGACGCATGATGTCCTGTTGGCGCGGCGCGAGATTTTCAAGCAGATGCTGCTGATGCGGCTGCAAGGCCTCGACGTGAACAATGGGCTCGGTCACGGATGGCGCGCCCGGCGAACTCCCCGCGCCGCCCGGTGCTGCCTGCGCAGCTTGCGCCGTTTCGCGTACGCCGAGCAGACTCAACGCTTCCATCGGCACATACGCGCCGCCCGATAACACCAGTTCGATGGCCTTCAGCATGACGCTGGCCGGCTGGCGTTTCGGAACGAAGCCAAGCGCGCCGGCCGCGAGGACCGCGCGCATTTCGTCAGGTGATTCTTCAGCGGAAAGCACGACCACCGGTAGCGCCGGGTGTTCCTTGAGCAGGATTTCGAGTGACGCCGCGCCGCTCATGCCGGGCATATGCAGATCGACAATCGCCAGATCGTGATCGGCGTCGGGCCGCGCGGCGGCGGCGAGGGTGTCCCAGGTGTCGGCCTCGTCGAACTGGGCATCAGGGTCGAGTCCGCGCAGCATTCCTTTGACGCCCTGGCGGATCAGTTCATGGTCATCGGCCACAAGAAACTTCATGATGTCTCCGCGTGTCGGCACTGCGCGCTCGTATTTCCCACCCTTATTCCGCCGATGCCGGACGCGGATGGCACCTCCCCAAGATACGCCATCCGTCCCGTCAGGCCACCTGCGCGAGCGTGGCCGCGTCTATCGCGTGCCTCGTCGAACGCGAGGCTATGCTGTTGTGTCGCACTGCTGATGCTTCATCATCTTCATCGCCTCACGCCGCGATCATATGCTTGATCGTCGGCCATGAGGCATTCCCCAGGTGGCCAGCGATGCGACCGGTGAGGGCGCATGCGTGGCGCATTCATTTTTATGGTGTTGATCCCCGGCGGGCTGCGGACAGTGTCGGCGATGGATTGGTCTCCTGCGCTGCCGGCTCTGCGGCACGGTCGTGCGTTTTGCACGCCGTTTTGTTTCCATGCGCCGGACGACTGTCTTTGCTGCGGCCTGCAACATAGACGCATGAAGCGGCGCAATTTTGAAGCACAGCATGAGAGGTTTGACAATTGACGCCGTGTGGCCTTGTTTGGCCCGGTGTGACCTCGTCTGGGCCAAGCTGACCGGCGGAGCAAATGGCCGCCGGCCACAAGTCAATTCACAGCGAACAGCGTCAGGTTCATCAGGATCCGGAATGCGAAACCGAGCAACATCGCGCCGCCCACGCCCAGGCACCAAAGCGCGATAAACCAGACCCAGCCGGGCAGCACTCGCTGCGTGGGCGCGGCGGCCGGCTGCCCGGACTTAGTGATAGTGATGTTGGTCGTCATGGCGCACCTTGCCGCGAAATACCCAATAACCCATCGTCGTATAGCTGATGATGACTGGAATGATCACCGCTGCGCCCACCAGCGTGAACATCTGGCTCGAACGCGGCGCGGCGGCCTCCCACAGGGTCATGCTCGACGGAATGGCATACGGCCACAAGCTCACCAGCAAGCCGAGATAACCGATCAGCACGAGCGCGAGCGCCAGCACGAACGGCGTCGTGTGATGCCGGTCGCGCACGGCACGCCGCATGAACAACGCACAGATGGCAACGAGGAACGGCACCGGCAACAAGCGATAGAACAGACCCGAGTCGAACCAGCGCTGGGCGATATTCGGGTCTTGCAGCGGGGTCCAGAGACTGACCACCGCGATGAAGCCGAGCAACACGATCGTCAGCGGCCACACGACGCGATGCAGGCGGCGTTGCAGATCGCCTTCGGTTTTGGCGACCAGCCAGCAGCAGCCGAGCAGCGCATAGGTGACGACGAGGCCAAGACCGGTCAACAGGCTGAACGGCGTGAGCCAGCCGAACGCCGAGCCTGGATAGCTGCCGTCCACGACTGGAATGCCTTGCAGGAAGGCCCCCAGCACGATGCCCTGGAAGAACGACGCACCGGCCGAGCCGCCGATAAACGCCAGATCCCACAGATGCTTCGTACGATTTGCCTTGGCGCGCAGTTCGAACGACACGCCACGGAAGATCAGGCAGGCGAGCATGAAAATCAGCGGCAGATACAGCGCCGACAACACGGTTGAGTAAACCACCGGAAACACCGCAAACAGACCGGCGCCACCGAGCACCAGCCACGTCTCGTTGCCGTCCCAGACGGGCGCGACGGTGTTCATCATCAGATTGCGTTCTTTCTCATCGGGAAAGAACGGAAACACGATGCCGATGCCCAGATCGAAGCCGTCGAGCACCACATACATGAAGAGGCCCAGCGCGATGATCGCGGCCCACACTACGGTGACATCCATTTTTTAACCTCGTTACGGTGTGGTTCAGGCTACGTCGGCCAGTTGCTCGGCGGCCGGCATGGGGAGACGCGCGGGGCGGCCGGGTGGCGTTTCCGGCGTGCCGTGGGGCGTCTGGCCGGGCAACGCGGGACCCGAGCGCATCAGCTTGAGCATGTAGTAGATGCCAGTGCCGAACACGAGGAAGTAGACGATCACGAACGCCATCAGCGAGATGCCCACTTGCTGCGTGGTAAGCGGAGACACCGCCTGCGAGGTGCGCAGCACGCCGTAGACCACCCACGGCTGACGGCCTGCTTCGGTCGTCACCCAACCGGCCAGCAACGTGATGAAGCCAGTGGGGCCCATCGCCACGGCGAGCTTCTGGAACCACCTGGCGTCATAGAGCCTGCCGCGCCGGCGTACTACCCATGCGGTGATCGACATCACGATCATCAGCACGCCGAGTCCCGCCATCACGCGGAAGCTCCAGAAAACGATGGTCGAATCCGGCCGGTCCTGCGGCGGGAATTCCTTCAGGCCGCGGATCTCGCCGTCCCAGCTATGCGTGAGAATCAGGCTGCCCAGATGCGGAATCGACACCGCGTAGCGAGTGGTCTCCGCCTTCATGTCGGGGATGCCGAACAGGTTGAGCGCCGTGCCGCCTTTCTCGGTGTTCCACAGGCCTTCGATCGCCGCGATCTTGGCCGGCTGATACTTGCGGGTGTTCAGACCGTGCTGGTCGCCGACAAAGGCCTGGATGGGCGTGAGGATCAACAGCATCCACAGCGCCATGGAGAACATCGTCTTGACCGCAGGATCGCGCCGCCCCTTCAGCAGATGCCATGCGCCGACGGCCGCGACTACCAGAGCGGCGACGATAAACGCGGCGAGCGCCATATGTGCGAGGCGGTAAGGGAACGACGGATTGAAGATGATCTTGAACCAGTCGAGCGGCACGACGTGACCATTTTCGACAGCGAAGCCTTGCGGCGTCTGCATCCAGCTATTGGAGGCGAGAATCCAGAAGGTGGAGATCAGCGTGCCGATGGCGACCATTAGCGTTGCACCGAAATGTGCATGGCGACTGACGCGCTGCCAGCCGAACAGCATGATGCCGAGGAAGCCCGCTTCGAGGAAGAACGCGGTCATGACCTCGTACATCAGCAGCGGTCCGGTGATCGGCCCGGCGAAGCTGGAGAAGCCCGACCAGTTGGTACCGAACTCGTAGCTCATGACGACGCCGGAGACGACACCCATGCCGAAAGCCACTGCAAAGATCTTCGACCAGAACAGACACAAATCTTTGTAGTAGGCCTTACCGGTCTTCAGCCAACGCCATTCGAGGACGGCGATGAAACTGGCGAGCCCGATGCTCAGCGCGGGGAAAACGATATGAAACGAGACCGTGAACGCGAACTGGATGCGCGCCAGGTCGAATGCGGAGATTGTGGATGCGGGATTCATGATCTTGATACCGGAGACAACCTACGCGCATCGACCGATGTCGACGCGCACTGCCGTAAGCAGATGGCGCAAGCGTAGGGGAATGCGCGGTGTTTTGCTGCGTCGCGACGTGCGTCGAAAAGACGCGCGAAGAACGGTGGTCTAGCGATTTTGAGACGCTAAACCCTTGATCGGTATCAAGTTTCTATTAGGTTTCGTGAGCACTGATGCGGCCCCGGAAATTAAAAACTGCGTCAATACACCGCGCTGCAGCAGAGCGCCTGTGACGCCCGTGCTGAACAGCGACTCACGCGATCGAAATGACGAGTTTCTTGCCGCACGCGGCCGCATATTTGCGCAGCGTGTCGATGGACGGCGAGTGCTGTCCTGACGCAAGTGCGCGCTCGAGTCGCGTTACAGCGGGTGCCTTGGTGCCCATGCGTTCAGCGACTTGCGCCTGACTCAGCCCGGCGGCGTGACGCGCTGCGAGCATCTGGTCGAGGAGGGCGAATTCTTCGCGGTTCAGCCGTTCGTATTCGGCGCGGACTTCGGGGTCCGCGAGGGCGCGGGTGCGTAATTCCTTATACGTTGTCACGTTTGATCTCCAGCACTCTTTTGCGAGCTATGTCCAGCTCGTTTCGGGGCGTCTCTTGCGACTTCTTCACGAACGCATGCAGCATGACGACGCGGCGTTCGACGACCGTGCAAAAAAACACTCTGGCAATGCCTTCCGCTCCCTTCAGACGCATTTCGAAAAGGCCGCCGCCCATGGATTGGGTGTGCGGTTCTCCAAGGTTCGGACCATATGTTTCCATGCGATCCACCAGTGCGATAAATCGCGCCAGTAGCCTCTTGGGCAGCGAAGCGACCTGGACTTTGACCTTCTCGTTGTAAAAGTCGATCAGAAATGCCATTGGACTCCAATATAACAAATATGTTACTAAAATGCAAGCAGAAAACTACCGGTCGGGACCGGTCCGGCATCGCCTTCGATCAGGCAATACCGGGTAGCTTCGCGAACTCGGATGGGGCGACAGGACAGCGAGCGAGAGCAGGGGCGCGACGAACGGCTACGGTAACGTTCAGGATAACGGAGCGAATTGCTCGTGAGAATCTGCCGAATGGTCAGGTCAATTCGGCCGTGTCGTACAAGGCCGTAATAAGTGTTTGAATCTGTAAATTGACAATCTGGATGATTGAACCAGCTAAAGCGATGAGAGCTTGACGCGGCGGGGGAATGCGAGAAAGCGCTTTCTCGAGATCCGTAAGAGCTACCTGGCCGGTCGTTACAAAGGAAGGTTTTTCATCTTGAGACGCGGCCGGGTAGCGGATACTGTCGGGTTCTCGTGTGGTCGACCCCGACATGCGAGTGTGGTCCTAGCGGCGTCCCGCCTTCAAAGCGGAGACGCCGTCTTTTTTATGCCTCGTTTTCCGGCGTTTTTTTGCTCGGGTCAGCTCTCAGACGTTATAAGCTGGCGAATCCGCAGCCAGCATTTTCGAAAGGAGGCAGGCCATGCGCGATATACGTTGGGTATCGGAGGAAGGCGACGGCATCGAACATCTCGCGTTCGATGCACGTGACGACGGTTTCCACGTCGAGAGCGCGCTCGTAGGACAGCGCTACGGAAAGGGTTATGGGCTTTACTACCGGATGCATTGCGATCCGCGTTGGCGTGTGACCTATGCGTTTCTCAAGATCATGGGCGGCGGCGAACTGGAGATGCACGGCGACGGCGAGGGCCATTGGCGCGATGGCAGTGGCAAGACGCTCGGCGCGATCGAAGGCTGCATCGACATCGATATTGCCGCTACGCCGTTCACCAACACGCTGCCCATCCGGCGTCTGCAACTAACCGAGGGCGAGCGCCGGCCGATTGCAGTGGCTTACATCTCGACGCCAGAGCTTCAGGTTACTCGCGCCGAGCAGGCCTACACATGCCTCGCGTTGAACCGCGAATACCGCTACGAAGGCATCTTTCGCAACTTCACCGCCGACATGCAAGTGGACGAAGATGGTCTCGTGATCGACTATCCGACGCTCTTTACGCGCTTGCCGCGAACGCGCTGACGCCGTTCACCCGGCTTGGCGAGGGATGCTGTGAGGCAAACCGGTCGATCCGGGTGGCGATACCGACGGGATCGCGCAGCACGACCCAGTGGCCGGCGTCGATCGTCTCGCGCGTATAGTTGCCGAGCCAGTCCTCGAGCCCCAATGAAAGGGCGGGCCCCACATAACGGTCGCGCAGCGGCACAACGAATTGCACCGGCGCGTGAGCCGGGCGGTTGTGTGGATGAAACAGCCGGTCGACGAAGTTGGCGCGGTACAAATTCAAACCGTTGATCGCATTGCGTAGCTGGGCAGGATCTGGCGCAGGGCGGATGCGCTCGGTGAGCCGCAACCACAGCGGCCATGCGCGTGCGCCGCCGCAACGCCACACCAGTTCAGGCACGAGCGGCACATGAAACAGGAAGATGTACCAGGACTTCAGCGTTTGGCGCAGGCCACCGGCGAACCGCTGCGTAGAACTGTGCGTGCGGGGTTTGTCCGGGGACGACACGCCGTGGCTGCTATCGCTGCTGCGGTTACCAGGGCCACTCTGGTTACGTAGGCGCAACGCGGCGTGATCAAGACACGGCCCCGAAATTGACGTGAACGAAGCGATGCGGCCTTCGAACGCGGGACTCGTTACCGCTTCCCAGTTCTGGATTGAGCCCCAGTCGTGGCCCACCAGATGAAAGGCCTGTCCGCCACAGGTAGCGTCGACCACGGCGGCCAGGTCAGAGGCCAGCCGTTCCAGCCGATACGCGGCCCGGCCAGACGGCGCTTCCGACGCGCCGGCGCCGCGCACGTCGTAGGTAATCACACGATAGCGCCCGTCCAGTTGCGCCCGCACCGGCTCCCATACCGCCGCCGAATCCGGATAGCCGTGTACGAGCACCAACGGCGGCGCTTCGCGCGGTCCGCTGACGTACACGGCAAGGCGTACGTCGCCGGCTTCGACGACGAGCGTATCGCGGATCACGCCACCGCCCGCACGCCGCGGCGGCTCGCCTTCAGCGCCGCGGGATTCGCGGCATTGGCCGAATCAACCGCGGCCACGAGGCCATCGATTCGCGCCAGTTGTGCGCGGTTATCGTGATCCCACGGATGGAAGCTGGGTTTGAAAAAACGCAGCCACTCGAGCGCGATGCCCGGGAACACACCATGTTTTGGCCCGTACAGGAATTTGGCGACGCGCCACATGCCGCGCAGGTGGCCGCCGCGTTTGCGATCGGAGATCAGCAGACGCACGTGATAATCGAACACGATCAGCCAGAACGCCAGCGTCACTGTCAGCATGGTGCCGGTGCGCAGCAGATAGCGCGCCGGCCCGGGTTTGATCACAGTGTTCCAAACGTCGAACGAGACGGCCTTGTGTTCGGTCTCTTCGAGCGCATGCCAGGTCCACATCTGCGCATAGCCTTGCACCGATCCGCCCACCCGCGTGTCGTCCTCCAGCAGCAGACCGGCCAGCATCGCCGTGTAATGCTCCAGCGCGACGGTCATCGCGAGCTGAAACGACTTGGGCATCTTGCGATTGACGTTGAGGAACCACGTGAGACGCCGATCGAGCTTGTGCGCGGGCAGCCTCGCGTTTTGCAGCAGATCGTTGTACTCGATGTGCTCGCGGGTATGCATCGCTTCCTGGCCGATAAAACCGAGTACCTGCTTCTTCAGGACGGGGTCGTTGATGCGGTCGCGGTAGTTGCGCACGCTGTCCATGAAGAAACGCTCGCCCGCTGGAAACAGCAGCGAAAGCGCATTGAAAAAGTGCGTCACATGCGAGCCTTCCTGATGCCAGTCGCAGGCACGCTCAGGAGGTAAAACGAAACGAAGGTCGCGGCGAATCGGCATCATGGCCTTTCTCTCCCTATGATCTTTGATGTTCACGCGCGCCGTCCGGCGGCTTCTGCTTCGGCAGCGCGGGCGCGCTTATGCGCAATGCGGTGCAGGCGGCGCGTCTGCATCACGACGAGCGCCTGATAGGCGGCCGGCAACGTACGGGCGAGCCAGTCGGCAGCCCGCGCATCGCGGCCGATCAGCACGCGCCGTTTGTTCCTGCGCACGCCGTCGAGAATCGTGCGGGCGGCTTCGTCGGCCGTTGTGATGAAGAACTTTTCGAAGTCGTCCTTGCCTTGCTGTTCGCTCTCGATCATGAAACCGACCATGTTCGAGGCGATCCGGCTCGACTGCGCGATGCTGGTTCGGATGCCGCCCGGGTGTACGCAGGTGGCCGAGACGCCGCATTTCATCAGATCGAGTTCCTGGCGCAGCGCTTCGGTGAAGCCGCGCACAGCGAACTTGGTCGCGTTGTAGCCGCTCATGCCAGGTTGTGCGAACAAACCGAATACGCTCGAGGTGTTGACGATATGCCCTTCGCCTGAAGCTTTCAGATGCGGCAGGAACGCTTTCGTACCATGCACCACGCCCCAGAAGTTGATGCCGACGATCCATTCGAGATCGGCATAGTCCATGCCGTCGATCGTGCTGGACAGCGCCACGCCTGCGTTGTTGAAGACGAGATTGATGCGGTCGTGCTGGGCGGCGGTTTCGGCGGCCCAGTCGAACATCGCCGCGCGATCCGCCACGTCGAGTACGCGGGTCGTCACACGTAGCGGCGCACCGACGATCTGCGGTGCTGCGCCCTCGGCGAGCAGCGCGGTTTCGGCAAGGCTTGCGGTGTTGCGATCGGCGAGCGCCAGGTGGCAGCCCTCGCGCGCCAGCTGGATCGCCAGCGAGCGGCCCATACCCGAGCCGGCGCCGGTAATGGCGGCAACACGGTCTGTGAAATTCTTCATCGTACTGTCCTCTCTGAGCGGTGCCTTGTTGTTTTGTCTGTGCGTGCGACGTGTTCGCTTGACGGCATGGCGTTAACGCGTGCTTTGTCTCAAGTCGCCTCTGCGGACGATGCAGCCGAAGAAGCGGACCCGGCTGAAGCCGTTGACGCGCCGCCCTGCGTCGACCTGGCCGTGTGCGCGTTCAATCCCGCCTCCGTTTGAGCCGCAGGCGCATAAGCAAAGTAATCACCCATGCTGAAGCTGCGGGTAGCCTGGCGGAAACGGAACGCGAATCCAGGCCACAGCGTCGTGTTCTTGCCGGTCCGCGGATCGAGGTACCAGCTCTTGCAGCCGCCTGTGGACCAGATGGCGCGGCTTAGCTTCTGCTGGATCTGCTCGTTGTAGGCACGTTCGACATGCGGCCGCACCTCGATCGCGGCAGCGCGTTCGCGTTGCATGGTTTGCAGCGCGCGCAGGATGTACTCGACCTGCGACTCGATCATGTACACCATCGAGTTGTGGCCGAGCCCTGTGTTCGGACCGACGACCATAAAGAAGTTCGGATAGCCAGGCAACGTGGTGCCGAGGTACGCGTGCGCACCGTTGTGCCAGGTATCGACGATATCGACCCCGCCTTTGCCCCGCACCACGCCGCGCGGGAACGGATCCGCGATCTGGAAGCCGGTGCCGAAGATCAGGCAGTCGGCGGGATGACGCACGCCATCGGTCGTGATCACGGCGTCTTCTTCGACGCGCGCGATCCCGCTCGTGATGACCGCCACATTCTGGCGCGACACCGCCGGGAAATAGTCGTTCGAAATGAGGATACGCTTGCAGCCCATCGTGTAATCGGGCGTGAGTGTGGCGCGCAGTTGCGGGTCGGTCACCTGACGATGCAGATGACGCACCGCGACTTTCTGCGCCGTCTTCATCAGCGATGGATGAATCGCAAAGCCAAACGCCCGCGATTCCAGCATGCAATAGAGACCCGCGCGCCACATCTTCTGGGTGAACGGCAGGTGCCGGAACAGCCACTGTTCGAACGGTTTCACGGCGCGGTCGGCCTTCGGCATGATCCACGGCGGCGTGCGCTGGAACAGGTCGAGCTGTGCGACACGCGGAGCAATCTGCGGCACGAACTGAATGGCGCTCGCGCCGGTGCCGATTACGGCGACGTGCTTGCCTTCCAGCGAATAGCTGTGGTCCCACTGCTGCGAATGGAAGGTCTTGCCCTTGAAGGTATCGAGCCCGGGAATATCCGGCACCGCCGCACGCGACAGGCCGCCCATGCCCGATACCAGCACCCGCGCCGACCAGCGTTGGCCGTTGGCGAACAGCATGTGCCAGCGATGACGCGTTTCGTCGTAGATGGCGCTTACCAGTTCGTGACCAAAGCGAATGTGCCGTTGCACGCCGAAACGCTGGGTGCACGCTTCCAGATACGCGCGAATTTCCGGCTGGCGCGCGAACATGCGCGTCCAGCGCGGGTTGGGCGCGAACGAGAAGGAATAGACGTGCGATTGCACGTCGCAGGCGCAACCCGGGTAGTGATTGTCGCGCCAGGTGCCGCCGACAGAGTCGGCCTTTTCGGCGACCATGAAGTCGGTCATGCCGGCCTGGCGGAGCCGGATCGCCATGCCGAGTCCGGCGAAGCCCGAACCGATGATAGCGACATCGGTTTCGAGGGGCGCCAGAGCGTCGGGGGGCATCGTGCGTGCGTTCATCCGATCCGTCTCCTTTTATTCACTCTTAACTGTGACATTGAGTGATGTAACGATAGAGGCTGAGAAGGAATGACGCAAGCAGACGTTTAGGTTGGGGACTCTATGGGTGGAAAGAACGGGCGGCGGTCGGATGCCGCCGGCCGATGACCGCCTGGCTGTGCGTTACTGGGTAACAGCCCTCGGGCGGGATACCGCGCGATCCATCACCGGCTCGCCTGGTTCAGCGCTTTGCACAATGTGCAATTCCCGCGTCCGCACCGGCAGCCCGCATTGCGCGTCGTTGAGTGTCTGGCGCACCTGGCGGGCGAGATCCCAGCGCATGTCCCAGAAAACATCGATCTTCGCCCACACGCGGATATTGAGCACCACCGTGCTGTCGTCGAAGCGGGTCACCATGACTTGCGGCGCGGGCGTTTGCAGTGCGCGCGGATCGGCGGCGGCGAGGGCGCGCAGTGCGGCAAGCGCGTGATCCACGTCGTCGCGCACGGAGATTTCCACTTCGAGATCGAGACGGCGGGTCGGATTGCGGTTGTAGTTGCGGATCGAATTACTCCACAGCGCGCTATTCGGCACGTACTCGCAGATGCCGTCGGATTTGGTCAGGCGCGTGGTGAACAGGCTGATTTCTTCGACGGTGCCGGCGACAGTACCCGTGCCCGCTTCGATCGAATCGCCCACCTTGAACGGGCGTAGCAGCAACAGCATGATGCCGGCTGCGATGTTCTGCATCGTACCTTGCAGCGCAAGACCGATCGCGAGACCGGCAGCGCCGAGCACCGCGACGATGCTCGCGGTCTGAATACCCAACTGGGACAGCGCGCCGATGATGGCGACCACGCGAATGCCCCACAGGCTGGTGTCGCAGAGGATGGGGCGCAGCGTGGCGTCCATACGCGACTGGTTGGTAAGCAAACGGTTGAGCGAGCGCGAGACGCGCCGCGCCACCCACCAGCCGACCATGAGGATCAGCGCGGCGGCGCACAGGTGCATTGAGATGGCGGTGAGCGAATCCCAGAGAAAGGTCCACCGGTTCGGGTGGATCTGGGCGAGAAGGTTCTGCATGGCCGTGACGGTCCTGGTTTTTCAGGCGACGGCGAGCGAGCGCCGTCGTGATGGTTCATAAGAGGCAATGGGTGCCGGTTCGCTCGCGCGAGGCGAGCGGCCAGTCCGCAAGAGCGGAGCAACCCGGAGAATGACGCGTGGAAGCGTGCGGAGAAGGGACCGCAGCGAAAGGCGAAAGTTCTAGTGATTCAACGTTTTTGACAGTTTGCTTTTGCGAGATGCGGGACGGCGGGACTGTGTGAAGTCGGTCCCGCAGCCCGCTTATTTCGCTGCGAGACTCGCCGCTACTTGCTGGTTTTGCCAGACGTTGTCGCGCACCGTGATCTTCTGCGGAATCAGATGGGCGCCATAGAACGCGTCGGCGACGCTTTGCTGCGAGTGGACGATTTTGTCGGTGACAGCCGTGGTGCCATAGGGGTAGCGGCGCACCCAGGTTTCGACCAGCTTTTGATCGAGACCGACCTTCGGCGCAATCAGTGCAGCGGTTTCTTCGGGATGCTGGGTGACCCACTGGCCCGTCGAGCGTAATTGACCGAGAACCGCACCGATGACATCAGGGTGTTGCTGGGCGAAATCACGGGTCGCTTCGTAGAAGCTGTAGGCCGTATCGAGATTCGTATAATCCGCCAGCGTGCGCGCCTTGAGCGCTTCTTGCGCGGCGGCATAGTAAGGATCCCAGATTACCCATGCATCGACGTCGCCGTTTTCGAATGCGGCGCGAGCGTCCGCGGGGGCGAGGTACACCGGATGAATATCTTCGTAGCGCAAGCCCGCCTTCTGCAGTGCTTCGAGTAGCAGGAAGTTCGAGCTGGAGCCCTTTTGCAGGGCGACGCGTTTGCCCTTCAGATCGGCGACCGTTTGCAACGGCGAACCGGGCTTGACGATGACCGCCTCGGTATGACGTCCTCCGGGTTCGGCACCCACGTACACGAAACCCACGCCCGCGGCTTGCGCGAACACCGGTGGCGGCGAACCTGTGTAGCCGAAGTCGATGCTGTGCGCGTTCAACGCTTCGAGCAGTTGCGGACCGGCCGGAAATTCAAACCACTTCACGCTGTAGCCAAGCGGCTTGAGCTTTTGCTCCAGCGAGCCTTGTACCTTGAGGACTGCGAGCAAACCGGCTTTCTGATAGCCGATGCGCAGGACTTTCTCGGTTGCACTGGAAGCATCTTGAGCGAGCGCGCTGCTGGTGGGAAGCAGCGTCGCCGCAGCGAACACAGCGCATGCGGCGAGCGCGGTGAATGCGCTAAACGTGGCGGCGATCGGTGCAGCCAGACGAGGGCGGCGGCTCGGGTTGCGTGTCATTCGAAAACTCTCCATGCGTGCGGTCAAGGCAGCGGCCGTGCACGTCCATCCCCGACAGGCGTGCGCGATCGTATGCCGATGCTGCGGGAAGGATGCTGCTGCTGCGGTCAACGGATCGTCGCATGGACGTGCTATACCGCAAACCAAGCAATGGAGATTTGGATATGACGCGCACGGGGAATATGCCTGGTGCGTGGTACTCAGTGCGCTATGCGCGTGGCGTGGGCTTACTTCTTCGCTTTGGCTTTTGTGTTGCGCGCCGGCTGCGCAGCTTTAGTTTCGGCGTGAGCGTCCGAGCCCGCGTGAGACGCCGCCGACGGCCTGCCGGCAGACGCATTGCCGAGCCGCTTTTCCATGATCGCAGCGACCCGGTCGCCGAGATAGTCGCCGGCGGCGTCTTCGAGTGCGCGGTTCATCTCGGTTTCGACCAGCACCATGGCCAACGGACGCACTCGCCAGATCGCGTCGACCAGCGCAGGCACATCGGCGGGCGGGGGCAGTGCATCGGCTTCGTAACGATCGAGCTGACGCACCACGAGATCGACCATCGCCTTGGCGACGGCATTGAAATGCGGACGGGAGATCCGTACCGCGTCGAGCAGATCGGCAAGCGGAATGCCTTCATTCGCCATGGTCGCGCCGGCCGACAGCGCGGCGGGACTGTTGGCCACGAACGACAATCCCTTGCGTTCGAGCAGGCCCAGGTCGACCGCTTTGGACAGAGCGCCAGGCGAGGCCTTGTCGCCGAACATCTGCAGCAGTTCGAGTAGCGAATATTTCCTGGGCCGCTCGCGCGACCAGCGGCTGCCGATGGCCGTCTCCAGACCGAGGATCGAGCGCAGGTCGTGGCCTTCGTCGACGGCCTTGATCAGATCCTGGATATTGGCCAGCGTGTAGCCGCGCGCGAGCAGGTGATTGATGAGCTTGAGCCGCGAAACATGCGTGTCGTCGTACACGCCGACTCGGCCGCGCTTCTCCGGCGGCGCGAGCAGACCGCGGTCCTGATAGGCGCGCACGTTGCGCACGGTGCTGTCCGTCACGCGCGCGAGTTCGTCGACGGTGTATTCGTTGCGCGGCGCGGCGGGCGCTGGGGACGGGGAGGGGAGCGTTTTCGGCATGGGGGGATTTTAGCGCGGTGGCGCAAGGGGGACGTCCGCGGTTATTTTCAGTGAGATACGGGACGTTGGCGAAACACAAACGGGTTGGCCGGGCTAGTATGGACGTGGTACTTACCGTCTAGTCAGGCCAATCCTCGGGCAACGCTTTATCCCCCACACCCAGCGCACGCTGCATCAGCGTGGTATCGAGCCAGCGGCCGTGTTTGAATCCGACCGCTTTTAGCGTACCGGCTATCTCGAAGCCGAGGCTGCGATGCAGCGACAACGATCCGCCGCTGCCGCCGTCCGCGATCACGGCCACCATTTGCCGCCACGGTCCGGTTTCGCAGCGTTCGATCAGCGCCTTCAGCAGAACACGGCCAATGCCGCGCCCGCGAAACGCGTCGTCGATATAGATCGAATCTTCGATCGTGTTCCGATAAGCCGCTCGCGGCCGGTATGGCGTTGCGTAGCAATAGCCGGCAATCACGCCGTCGATCTTGGCCACCATATACGGCAGACCATAGCTCAACACGGATGCGAGCCGGCCGCGCAGATCGTCGATGGAGGGCGGTGTCTCCTCAAATGAGGCGACGCCGTGCAGCACGTGATGCGCGTAGATCGCCTGAATCGCCAGCAGGTCAGCTTCCGTCGCATCGCGCACCTCCAGCTGTAGGGCCGGGAAAGCGTTCGTCGAGGTGTTGGCAGGGGTTTGCGTGAAGGTGCTCATGCCTGATCCTGTTGCTGGCCCGGAGCTTCTCCGGAAACACATCACTATGCCCCCGGTTTGCGAGGAATTGAAGCCGTGCAAAATTGTCTGCGGGGTGGCCGTGACGTGGCCGCCCCGCGCGCAGATCAGCCGCGCGAATAGAGATTCACGTTCGATGCTTGAGGCGGCTGGCGCTTCTGGTGCGCCGCCTGATGCTTCGGTTTGGTCTTACGCTGCGAGGGCCGCGCATTGGCGGCGTGTGGCGTGGTCTGGCCTTCGCCGAAGTTAAACGTCTGCGAGGTTTGGGCATACGCGCCGACGGATACGAGCAGCGCTGCGCATCCCAGACAGGTCGAAAATTTCATGGGTCCTCCTTCTGAACACAAGCGCGTGAGCATACCGCAATGCGGCGCGGGGGAGGAAAGCAGCGCCGCTAGCCCGCCTGTCGGACGGGCGCGGCCCTGGCAAACCGGCGCGCCCCGGCGACGCAAGCCACCACGACGACCGTGACGAGAATCATCACTGGCGGCACCTGCTCGTGCAGCAGGAGACCTGCGAGCAGCAACCCGAAGAATGGCTGCAGCAACTGCAGTTGTCCGACGCTGGCGATGCCGCCCAAAGCCAGCCCGCGATACCAGAACACAAAGCCGATCAGCATGCTGAACAGCGATACATACGCGAGTCCCCACCAGGCTGCCTGACTGACGCCGTCGAACGAGGCCGGGCACGTCCACCAGGTAAGCGGCACCATCAGCGGCAGCGACAGCACGAGCGCCCAGGAAATCACCTGCCAGCCGCCGAGGTGTCGCGACAGCCGTGCGCCTTCCGCGTAGCCAAGTCCGCAGACGATGATCGCCGCCAGCATCAGCGCGTCGCCGAGTGGCGATGCCTGGAGCCCGTTGCGCACCGCGAAGGCGACCACCGCGCAACTGCCGAGCGCCGAGAATAGCCAGAACGCCGCTTGCGGACGCTCACCGCCGCGCAGCACGCCGAAGATCGCTGTCGAGAGCGGCAGCAGGCCGACGAACACCACCGCATGGGCCGAGGTGATATGACGCAAGGCGAGGGCGGTCAGCAACGGAAAGCCGACCACCACGCCGAGCGCGACGATCAGCAACGGAAGCAGGTCGCGACGCGCGGGGCGCGCCTCGCGAAACACCAGCAGCAGGAGCAAGCCGAGCGTGCCGGCAATCGTCGCGCGGGCGACGGTCAGAAAGATTGGATCAAGCCCCTGCACAGCGATGCGGGTGGCCGGCAGCGAACCGCTGAAGATCAACACGCCTAGCATGCCGCTAACCCAGCCGTTCGCGGCCCGAGCATTGGTGGCCCGGCCGTCTTTGGACTTTTCCATTGCGATTTCCATATGCAAGCTAAAGCCGTCAGCATCCTCCTGTCTGGCAAAAAGGGTAAGCTACGGAGCAGTACAATTCGCAGAAACTGTACCTATCGAGGAACAGTACAGATGATGGAAACCGCCAGAAACAATCCGGACAATGCCGTTTCAGCACGCACACGGGTCGACGTCGTGATGGACGCCTTGCGCGAACGCATTGCCGGCCGCTCGCTGATGCCTGGCGCTCGCGTCCCATCGATTCGCGCCATGACGGAAACGCTTGGCGTGTCGAAGTCGACGGTCGTCGAGGCATATGACCGGCTCGTGGCGGAAGGCACGATCGTCGCGCGACGCGGCTCGGGGTTTTTTGTCTCCGGTCATGCGCCGCCGCTGGCTCTGGCCGATCTGGGGCCGCGGCTCGACCGCCAGGTGGATCCTCTGTGGCTCACGCGGCAGTCGCTCGAAACCGGGCAGAAGGCGCTGAAACCCGGTTGCGGCTGGCTGCCCGCCTCGTGGTTGCCGGAAGACGGCGTGCGGCGTGCCCTGCGCGCGGTAGCGCGCGATCCGCACGCCGCGCTGGCCGATTACGCCACGCCGCCCGGTTTGCCCGCCCTGCGCCAGCAACTCGCGTGGCGGCTCGCCCAGCATGGCGTCGACGCACCTCCCGAGCAGATCATCCTGACCGACGGCGGCACCCACGCGCTCGATCTTGTCTGCCGCTTCCTGCTCGAACCAGGCGACACCGTGCTGATCGACGACCCCTGCTATTTCAACTTCCAGGCCTTGCTGCGCGCCCACCGCGCGCGCATCGTCAGCGTGCCGTACACACCGTCCGGGCCGGATCTCGCCGCGTTCGAGCGGGTGCTTGTCGAACATCGCCCGCGCCTGTATGTGACCAATTCGGCCATCCATAATCCCACCGGCGCAACGTTGGCGCCCGCGGTTGCGCATCGTCTGTTGAAGCTGGCTGGCGAGCACAAGCTGCTGATTGTGGAGGACGACATCTTCGCGGACTTCGAGGACGAGGCTGCGCCGCGTCTGGCCGCGTTCGACGGACTCGCTCGCGTCGTATCGATCGGCAGCTTTTCGAAGACGTTGTCCGCGGCCGTGCGTTGCGGTTTCATCGCGGCACGTGCGGACTGGGTGGAGCCGCTAATCGATCTGAAGCTCGCCACGTCGTTCGGTAACGGTCAACTGGCGGCGAGTGTCGTGCACCGACTGCTGGTGGACGGCACCTACCGGCGGCATCTCGAAGGCATGCGCGCGAAGCTTGCCGATTCGATGGGCGAGACCATCCGGCGCCTGACCCAGGCTGGTCTCGATATCTGGACCCGGCCGCGCGCCGGCATGTTCGTGTGGGCACGTTTGCCGGGCGGCCTGGATGGCGCGGAGATCGCCCGTCACGCCCTCGTCGAAAATGTGGTGCTGGCGCCGGGCAACGTGTTCAGTGCTTCGCACTCGGCGGCGGGATTCCTGCGCTTCAATGTCTCGCAGTGCAACCGGCCAAAAGCCTATGAAGCGCTGCAACGTGCGATGGATCTTGCCCAGGCGCCAGTGTGATTCACTTGCACAGCATCAACACCCGTGCCTCATCCGTGCAATTCGATTTGGGAAGCGCCTTGTCCGCCGTCTGCGCGGGCGCTTCAGTTGTCACGGCCGCCGCACGACGGGCGACGCAGCTGCGCAGACGCCTTTCGACAGGCGGATAGTATTGCCAGCCCTTGCCGAGACTCGGCAGCTCCATCTTCACCTGCTTCCACTTCGGATGACCGTGCTCCTGCAGGTTGTCGAAGTTCGTGCACAGCGAATCGGCGAAGTGATCGAGGTTGTTGACCGTATCGCGCAACCCGAAATCGTACGTGACCAGAAATGCCTTGACGGTGAAGGTCGGCACATCTTCCTTCAGCCAGGTTGGATAGCTCGTGGCGTGGATGATGGCCGGAAAGTAGGTCTGCTTGGCGCGCGCCGTTTCAGGCGCGTTCGGATCGACGCGCAGCAGGCGAAGCTGTTGCAGCAGTTCCGGATTCATATCGGTAAAGAGCTTCGCGGGTTGACCGACCACCACGACGGCCACGTCGATCTTCTTGACGATCAGCGCGGCGAGGGCGTCCTCGTTGCTCAGATGCTGCGCGTTCTGATCGGCAATCGGCTGGCCGAACATCAGGCGATAAATGGTGTTAGCCGATTGTGCAGTACCGCTGCCGAGCAGGCCGACGCTGATGTTCTTGTCCTTGATCTCGTTGATGGTCTTGATTGGCGAGTCGGCGCGCACGACGAAATTTATTTCTTCATCGTAAAGCGGCATGATGAGCCGCAAGGGCCGGATCGCCTGGCCGGCGTCGGGGTTGCCGGCATTGGCCATGTCCACATAGGCCTGGTAGACATCGGATTGCACCAGCGCGAGTTTTACGCCCGGTTCGAAGCGCATGCGCTGGACGTTTTCCGCGGAACCCTTCGACGGCATGACTTCCAGATCGATACCGGCCGGTTCGGCCACCCATTTCGCGAGGTCCGCGCCGATCTGGATGTAGGTCCCCCGTTCGGGGCCGGTGACGATCTTGTAGTGAGCGTTATCGGCAAGCGCGGGCGAACACGCCAGCACCAGCCCGAGCCACCCCGCCAGAATTGTCTTGAGCATGGTCTTCTCCGCCTATCCCTGTGGTTTTAATGAACTTCGCGGCGAACCGCGTGAAGCATCGGTGAGTCAGGTTTTGCACTTCCAGATATTGCGTCCTTCGAGGTGCTAAAGACTTCTGTGGCTGCGTTTCGCTCAATGGGCCGGCGCCGCGGCTGAGGCCGGCGTGGTTCGCCAGCCGGACTGCGCGATGGCCCGTTCCTGAGCGTCGATGCTGTTGGGGGCAGGCGTCGCAGTGACGATCTGTGCGGTTCGTGCGGATGGCGGCGGTTGAGGTACCTGAGAGGGTAACGGGACAGTCTTCGCAGCTGGTGCCGCGTGGCCGCCAAGCGGCACCCACCCGGTCTCGACGATCGCCCGCTGCAGCAACGTCTTCGCCTCGGGACTGCCGCTGTCGACTGCGAGCGCATCGCTGGCGCTGTGCTCAACACAGTTCCACAGGCGATCCTTTATGCACACGTGCGCCGTCTGCAATGCCGCGTCGCGCCGTTGCTCGAGTGGCGTGATTTCATGCTGTATCTGCAGCGCGTCGGCGTTGCCGGAATCCATCGAAAGCGCGGCGTTCACCGCAGCCTGTGCGCCCGACAGATCGTGAGCGTCCTCGTGCGCATGCGCTGCACGCAAGCTCTCGGAGAGATCGCGATAGTGCGGAACGGCAACTGGTGCGGCCGCTCCTCGCGGCGGTGCCAAAGATGCGTTGACGGTGCCCGCGCTGGCCGGCGAGTTTGCTGCCTGTTCTGCCGTATAAGGTGCGATCGAACCGGCCGTTGATTTGGCGTCCTGTTCATCATAGGTGGGCGGGGCAGTACGATGGTCGCCGAATAGTGTGTAAGCGCCATAACCTAGTATCAATACGACAAGCGCGATCAGCCCGCGTGTGAGCAGCCATCGCGAGCCCACAGGCGCGCCCAGGGGAAGATGCTTGAGCGGGGGAATCGACGCTTTCGGCGTTGCCAGTTCCGGTGCCGCCGACTTGAGATCAGCATCTGTCTGCGTGGGAGGGTGGCGCAGGCCATGGACACCCGCGAAGCGCAGAGGCGACGGCGTGGCTATCGGACGCCGGGTGCCGCAATACGGGCACAGGTCGGCGGGCTGATACAGCAAGCCGCCGCAACGTTTGCAAGGCGCTGGGAAACTTTGGCCAGGAGTAGTCTGGGTGGACATTCTGTGGACCCACCTGCGAAAGGCTATGCTGCTACGGCATGCACCAGATCGTGCTTGAGGCAGTCCGCACTCTCTGCGTGAAACACGATCCACATGCGCTGAAGAGGAGCGTCTGCGATGCAAGTGCATGCGACGCCACCATGAACAATATGTGAGCTTTCGGAGTGAACGTCAATCGCCGTTCCTACCTACCATGTGTGCCGAAACACACATAACGGTGGGACGAATCGTTGCACTTGTCGGCAGAACGAATGAATGGGGAGCTTTTTGCACGCTGCCGGTAGCGTGCAGCGTGCGGGGAACATTGATTGGATGAAATGCTTCGCGAGGCCGTTGTCGTAAACAGCCGGGCGAATGGCGGAATTCAATGCTTGCGCAGCGGGTGATCTTTGAGTAACCAGGCCAGCGCGAACGCCAGGACGACCACACATGATGCCGACAGATAGACCGTGTGCAGCGCGCCGGCAAATGCCTGCAGATAATCGTCGCGCAATGCGACAGGCAACTGATGGATCGCTGCAGGGCCCAGTGCGTGGGGCAATTCGGTATCGGGCGGAATCAGCGTTTGCAAGCGCGCTGCGAGACCGTTCGAAAACACCGCGCCAAAACCCGCGACACCGACCGATCCACCGATCGAGCGAAACAGCGTGGCACCGGATGTCGCGACGCCCATATGCTTGAACTCCACTGTGTTCTGCACGGCGAGAATCAATACCTGCATCACCATGCCGAGACCCAGACCCAGCAGCCCCATGTATAGATACATCACATGAATCGGCGTGGAAATTTCGAGCCGCGCGAGCAGCGTCATCGCCACAGCAACAAGAAAGGTGCCGCCGATCGGAAACATGCGGTACTTGCCGATCTTGCTGATCACGCGCCCGGTGATGACCGACATCACGAGCAGGCCGCCCATCATCGGCAGCATCTGCATGCCGGCCTCTGAAGGCGTCGAGCCTTTGACGACCTGCAGATACAGCGGAATGAACGTTACCGAGCCGAACAGCGAAACGCCGATGATGAAGCCAATCAGGCAGCTCAGCAAAAACGTCCGCTGTTTGAAGAGTTCGAGCGGCATGATGGGCTCGGCCGCGTCCCGTTCCTCATAAATAAAGCCGGCGATGCAGACAAGACCCATGGCGAGGGTGAACCACAGTTGCGGCGACGTCCACGGCAGGATTGTGCCGCCCTGGCTCGTGAAGAGGATGATGCAGGTGAGCGCGCCGGCAAGGAAGGCAGCGCCCATGTAGTCGATCGTGTGCTTGATATGTGCGGCGTGCGGCTTGAACACTGCGCCGATGACGGCCAGCGCGATCACGCCGAGCGGCAGGTTGATGTAGAAAATCCAGCGCCATGACAGATGCTCGACCAGGAAACCGCCGAGGAGTGGGCCGACGACGGTGGCCAGACCGAATACGCCGCCAAACACGCCTTGGTAGCGACCACGATCGGCGGGCGGGATTACGTCGGCGATGGCCGCCATGGTCACCACCAGCAGGCCGCCGCCGCCGAGACCCTGCAGCGCGCGCAAGACGATCAGCTGGGTCATGTTCTGCGCGAGGCCGCACAGTGCGGAGCCGACGAGGAACAGGACGATAGCCGCCTGCAGCACGATCTTGCGGCCGAACAGGTCGCCGAATTTGCCGTACAGCGGCACGACGATGGTGGAGGTCAACAGGTAGGCCGTGACGACCCACGACAGGTTGTTGAGGCCGCCGAGTTCACCGACGATGGTGGGCAATGCCGTCGACACGATAGTCTGGTCGAGCGCAGCAAGCAGCATCACCAGCAGCAGGGCCGGGAACAGGAGGCGAATCGGCGGATGTTCTGGGCCGCTCGCGAGTTCGGCTGGAGTAGTGGCAGGATGATCCATATGACGGGGACCTATCGAACGTGTCGGGTGTGTTGAAATTAATTAATTCGGAGATTAATATATGCGATATCTCACAATTGGTCAAATGGAAAGGAAATGAGTACTGCACCAGCCGATGAGCTCGCGGCCAAAGAGGCGTCAACAGAACCGGTCGTGGAACAGGCCGCCACGCGCCGGCCCGGTCGGCCGAGCGGCAGCGCGCGCGGCCCGGAGCAGCGTGCCCGTCTGCTCGACGCGGCGCTGACCCTGTTTGCGCGTCAGGGCATCCTCGATACGACACTTGGCGCCATTGCACGGGAGGCCGGTTTCACGCCGGCGATGGTCCATTACTACTTCAAGACCCGCGACCAGTTGCTCGACGTGCTGATCGACGAACGTTTTCTGCCGCTGCGCACGGCGATCGGCGGCGCGTTCGAAGCCAATTCCGACGACCCGGTGGCCGCAATTACGCAGGTGGCGCGAGGCTTCGTGCAAATCGCCGAACAGAATCCGTGGTTTCCGCCGTTATGGGTGCGCGAAGTGATCAGCGAAGGCGGTTTGTTGCGGCAGCGCATGCACGAGCGTTTCGGCCATACCCATCACAAGGCCTCGGTGGCGCGGATCGAGCAGTGGCAAAAGGAGGGGCGTCTCAACCCGGATCTTGAACCCTCGCTGGTGTTTCTGACGCTGCTGGGATTGACCATCCTGCCGCTCGCCACCTCGAAGATGTGGCGCAACGATCCGGTGCGACGCAGTTTGAGTTCCGACGACATCGCCCGCCACGCGGTGGCAATGCTGGTACATGGGGTGGGGCCGTAGCGCGGGAAGGACTAAGGCGTTGATGGCGCCGGTTTGTCGCTGGCGCCAGGTGGGCCCGGATAGAGCGCGAGCTTGGCCGCTCGCGCCGCTTCACGCGTGCAGAGCGACCTCGGCGTGGCGCAGCATGGCATCGGTCGAGCCGAGCAGTTCAGCAGCTCGCTGTGTCTGTCCTGCCGTCTCGGCTGCGGCGAGAAAGCCGGTCATCCAGAGCGAAGCGTAGAAATAGATAGCCCGCTGTGAGTCCCTTGACGGTATCGCGCAGCGGATCAGTTCGTCGCCGTAGAAGCGCCCGGCCTCGCCGACATCGGCTGCAATATGTGCGAGCGTCGTGCCGATTGCCATCAACGGGTCGCCATAGCAGACAAAGTCGACGTCGATAATCCCCTGCAGTTCGCCGTGTTCGACCAGCACATTCTTGACGGTCAGGTCGTCAAGAAAGCAGACCGGTCGCAGCGACGCGAAGTAAGGCTCGACCGAGCGTCGCACCGCGCGCAGGCGGGTGCGGATGTGTTCGAGGGGCGGCGCATCGTCGGCGGGTTCAGCATCCGAAGCCGGGCCGAAGATATCGGTCCATTGCGCCGCGGCTGCATTGCGCCGGACCGGCGCCCAGCCGAATCCTTTGCTCTCCGGCAAGCTTGCGACACGCTTCTGATAGCCGGTCACCGTTGCGGCAAGTCGCGTCATCTGCTGCGCAGACATGCCTGCAAGTTCGTACTGCAGATCGCGTCCGGGTACCCACTCCAGAATTACGAACGAGCCCTGCTGCGCAGTCACGCCTGCTGCCAGGACATGCGGCACAGGCAAGCCCAGTCCGCGCAGCGCGTCGAGATTGTGCTGGGTGAAGGCGAACATGCCGCGGCGCGGGTTGATGCGCGCCGCGACGGTACGGCCGTCGGCCAGTTGCATACGGAAGATGGCATTGCCGCTTTGTGTCAGCGATTGCCGGATGACGGTCAGTACCTCTACGTTCAGCGCAGCTTGCGTGACGCCGGCCGCTTCGGCGTCGGTGATGTCCGTCGTGTGGGCGATGGCGCTGGCGTGAGCACTGTCCAGGGCATTGGCGGGCGCGCTATCGGGGTCGTGTGTACGGGTCAACATGTTGCGCCGGAGCGGCAGTCGTAAGCGATAGCGGTGCGACCACTCAGCGCCGTGGCCCGAGTCTTTCTTGAGATGAACGCGCCGCTGCGATAGGGCGTGCGGGCGCCGCACATCAGGTCGAGTGCATTACAGCCGACCACAACACACGGGGCAACGCGAAGATATTGCTTACCGTTACGAACGGTAAGCAGAAAGAAAGAACTTTCCGGCAGACCACCGGTGTTTCTGTAAGGTGATTTGCCGCAAGGAGCGTTGCGGCGGGCGCCGGACATTACGTGGTGGTATCCACGCGGATGTCGCGCCTATGCCCCGGTCCTAAGCGTGTGGTGACGCCGAGAAACATCCGGAAAGAGTTTTGCGCTGCCAGCCGATGCAGCGCTGCCTCGCTCTCAAACCTGACGCGTCTTTTTCCACGCCTCGTACGCGGCCTTCGTCGCGTCGTTCGGCGGGTAGGTACCCGGCAGCGGCGCACCGTCGCGAATTCGCCCGGTCAGAAACTCCTCCTGCAGTTCCTGTTCCGCGGCGGCCTTGGCAACGTCCGCGGCCATTTCGCGCGGAATCACCACAATGCCGTCGGCATCTCCGACGATCACGTCACCGGGAAACACCGCAACACCGCCGCAGCCGATCGGCACGTTGATATCGATCGCATGATGGCGGATCAGATTCGGCGGCGCGCTTGCACCGGCGCAGAACACTGGCAGGCCGAGCGCGGCAATCGTCGTGCTGTCGCGCACCGGGCCGTCCGAGACCATGCCGGCGACGCCGCGCACCTGCAGACGCTGCGTCAGGATCGAACCGAACGACGCGCTGCTGCGCTCGCCGCGGCAGTCTTGCACGAGGACGTGTCCGGCGGGGATCGTTTCGACGCATTTGCGCTGCGCGTACTCAGGGTCCGCAAACAGCTCGAGGACGTCGATGTCCTCGCGCGACGGGATATTGCGCAGCGTGAACGCGGGCCCGACGAGGTTGGGACCGCTATGACCCGCCAGCGGCGCGACGCCCTGCATGAACGTGTTGCGCAAGCCTCGCTTGAACAGCTGGGTGGTGAGCGTGGCCGTGCTGACTTGACGGAGGGCTTCGAGCGTAGCGGGATCGAGTTCTTGCATCTTGAGATCAGGTGTTGAGAGTTGGAAAAGAGCCTGGTTCAAAGCCTCACTTCACTGGATGATGAAGCGTGGGCTTGAGTCCAGGCTTGAGTGTCTCATTGTCCGGCAGCGGATCCGAGGAAGCTGGGTGCGTGCGCCGGTAATTCGCCGACAGCACGCCCCAGCGGCGCGCCCAGATAGCCGTGAGAATCGGCGTGAGTAGCGAGGTCACCACCACCGAGGTGGCGACCAGTGCCGTGGCAGCCGGAGCGACCGCAGCATAGCGCGGTTCGATGCCGGCGATGATCTGCGGCACCGCGACCGCCGCGCCGGCGGTCGATGCCGCGCCGATGCCCGCCGTGCCGTTGCCGCGCGCGAGAAAGATATCGGCCAGCACGAGCGTCGTGCCGGTCACCACGATGACACAGAGCCCGATCAGCACGCCGAGCAGGCCCGTGTCGAGGATGACACGGAAGTCGAGATTATTGCCGAGCGCGAACGCAAAGAACGGCACCATCACCGCCACTGCCTGACCGAAGAACTGCCGCAGATCGCTATCCAGATTGCCGAGGGCAAAGCCGATCAGGAACGGCAGCAGCGCGCCGAGCAGCGTGGCGTAAGGGAAACTCGCGAGTCCGGCGATACCGAGCGTCACCATGGTCATGAACGGGCCTGACTCGAGCGACATCAGGCAGAACGCGCCGGCTTCTTCCGGCGTGCCGTACTGCTGCATGAGCGCCATATACAGGCCGCCGTTGCTCTCGTTCATCACGCAGATCACGGTGAGGACCGACAGACCCGTGAGAAAGCCGGAGGTGATGCCGCCCGGCGGCAGGAAGTGCGAGGCGATCACCCCTGCGACCGCGGCGGTCAGCACCTTGGTGACGACCAGCACACCGCTTTTGCGCAGCACGACGGGCGTGGCCTTGAGACTGATGCTCGCGCCCATGCAAAAGAACCACACGGCGAGAATCGGCAGTGTGCCGGTAATCAGGGCATTGGAGAACGAACCCAGAAATTTGCCGGCATGCGGGGCGAACGTATGCACGCACGCGCCAAGCAGCAGCGGGACCAGCATCAGCCCACCGGGAATACGGTCGATCGCTTTCTTGATTTTCATGCCGGGTGCTCCTCCGCGGTCATCGTCTCGACCGAAATTTAGCACCGCGAGGTCGGAGCGCCCGCGAAATCGTGGTCCTTTGAAGTCATCGTTTACACCTAAGGTGGGGAAGATAGAAATGGCATGCTGCCTTGCAGATTTTGCACACCGGAGGTGCATTCTGGCGTGTTGTCAATCGATAGACGGTGACTTGGCTGTGCAGCCTTTTGCGCCCCGCCCGATGGGCGCAAGCCTTATGCGACGGCGCTGTGCGGCCCACTCACAAGTAAGCGCCGCACCTCTCGCGCAGACAAGGCACGTGATGTGCTATTACCGGATCACCCGGACGAGCCCGTATTTGCCGGAAGAATGCAACTCGTCGTGCGAAGCCGAGTCGGAACTTGCGAGCGATGCATCATGTGATGTACGCCCGCTTCACGAAGGCCGCGGCAAAGCGCGCGATACAATGGCTGCCTTATCGGGCCTAACCTGCTTTATAGCAACAACGCAAAATGAACGGAGTGTTGAGACTCGATCAGGCAACGATCGTGCTCGTCGAGGATGACCTGCAAAGCAGGGAATCGTTGACGCACCTGCTTGAATCGGAGGGCGCGCATGTCGTCGCAGTGGCGGATGCGGAAGAGGGCGTCGAAGCGGCGCTGCGATTGTTACCCGATGCGGTGGTTTGCGATCTCGAACTGCCCTGTATGGACGGTTTCTATCTGATCCAGCGGCTTCGCGATCACGAGATTCGCGGCGATCATTCGCCGGCGGTTGCGGTGGCGCTGACCGGCCACACTGACGATACCTACCGCTTGCGCAGCATCGGTGAAGGCTTCCAGCATTTCATGACCAAACCGGCCCGGCCGGATGATCTGGTCGAATTGCTACACGATGCGATAGACGCCCGCGCGGCAGGCTGAGCGCTTTCAGACGCCGCTGCCGCTTGCTGCTGCCGCGGCGGCGCTGGCTTCGGCGGCCTGACAGTCGGAGCACAGACCTTTCAGTTCGATCTCCTCGCTGGCGAGGCGGTAGCCTGCGTCCTGAATCTGCAGCACCAGCGCCTGCCGCAGCTTCGGCTGATGGAGTTCGGTGACGTTGCCGCACTGCTGGCACACCACCAGAATGCCGTGCTGACATTGCGTCAGATCGTGGCAGACAGTGAAGGCATTGATCGATTCGATTCTGTGTACGAGCCCCGCGGAGAGCAGGAAGTCGAGCGCCCGATACACCGTGGGCGGCGCGGAGCCCGGGTGAATCTGCCGCATGTCGTCGAGTAGCGAATACGCCTTGGTTGCGCGGCCCGACGTCAGCAGCAGTTCCAGCACCTTGCGCCGGATCGGCGTGAGTTTCTCGCCGCGTTCGCGGCAATATTCCTCAGCCAGCACCAGCGCCGCTTCGGGCGAAGCGGCCTGGAGATGCCCGTGGTCATGCTCGTCGCCGTGCGCGTGATGATCCGCATGGGGATGCGAATGATCGTGCGCACTCTTGTGTGCGGAGTCTTGGGCAGGGGCGGTTTTTTCGGCAACCGCGGCGGACTTGGCGTTCTTCATAAAGCAATTATAAGGTCCATCGCGGTTCGGCGTAGCAGGTGGGATACCCGTTCTTCGGGAGAGGGGATCTCTGCAGAGTCACCGCTCAGCTTAGTCCAGCTTCGCCGCGAAGCCGCGTTGCACGCCGGGCCGCGCAAACAGCGTGTCATACCAGCGCCGCACGTTCGGATAGGTGGCGAGGTCGACCTTATGACGTTCGTGCCGCCACGCCCAGCCTAGAATCGCGAAATCCGCCACGGAAAGCTCGCCTGCGACGAACTCCACTTCGGCGAGCCGCCGGTCGAGCACGCCATACAGCCGGTTGGTTTCGTCCGAGAAGCGTTTGAGCCCATAGCGGCGGTCGTCTTCCGCTTCGAGCGCGGCGAAGTGGTGCACCTGGCCTGGCATTGGACCGAAGCCGCCCATCTGCCACATCAGCCATTCGAGCACCGGTATCCGCTCGCGCAGACCGGCGGGCAGGAACTTGCTGGTTTTCTCGCCCAGATAGAGCAGGATCGCGCCTGATTCGAACACGCTGACCGGGCCGCCGCCTGCGCCGTCCGCACCGCTCATGTCGCCCGCAGCGGCGGGGCCGTCGGGATCGACGATGGCCGGAATCTTGTTGTTCGGACTGATGCGCAGGAACTCGGGCCGGAACTGCTCCCCCTTGCCGATGTTGACCGGTACGACGGTGTAAGGCAGTTCCATTTCTTCGAGGGCGACGCTGACCTTGCGGCCATTCGGCGTACCCCAGGCGTAGAGCGTGATTGTCATATCAGATGAAAGAGGATGCCGTTCAGGTCAGCGGAAAATCGACGTACTTCTTGAAGCCAGTGCGGGTGGCGAGACGCGAATACCAGCGTTCCAGATTCGGCAACGACGGACGCTCGACGCCGTCCAGTCCAAACCAGCGCTTTGCATACGAGCCGATCACGATATCGGCCAACGTGCATTTTTCGCCTTCGAGGAAGAAACGGCCCTGCAGATGCGTGTCGACCAGCTTCCAGAGCTGCGTGACGGCGGCAATGTCGGCGGCGAGTTTGGCCTCGTCGCGCTCGGCGGCGGGCGTACGCACGATGGACCAGAACACCGGGCGTTCGGCCGGTTGCAGGGTGGAAAGCGACCAGTCCAGCCAGCGGTCGATACTCGCACGCTGTTTGGGCTCCGACGGATAGAGCGGGCTTGCCGGCGCGTACTCCATCACCAGATAGCGCAGGATCGAGTTAGATTCCCACAGCACGAAATCCCCATCGACCAGCGTCGGAACGCGGCCAGTGGGATTCATTGCCAGATACTCCGGCTCGGTGTTACGCCCGAAGTGCAGGCCCGCGTCGATGCGCTCGTACGGCAGCACGAGTTCGTCGCAACACCACAACAATTTCTGGACGTTGACCGAGTTGGCGCGTCCCCAGATCGTAATCATCCGGCAGATCCTCTTTTCATGGTTGGCAAGCCGCACCTGTGTGCGGCGTTCAACGGGTAACGATACACGATGCAGCCTGTAATTGCCCCTCCATTAGCCGAATGGCCGATGCCGGAAACGCATGCGCGTTGCGTACAATGCTGCATCCGAACATGACGAGGCACCGCATGGCCCGCATTGTCCCCGACGACTGGAAGAACCTCGCTGCCACCGGCGCCGCCGCGCGCGAACGCGAGACGCTGGCATTGCTGGAAGAGGCGTTGCCCGACGCTTACACCGTCTACCACGGCGTGCACTGGACGCGGCTCAACCAGGGTTTTTCGGTGTTCGGCGAAGCCGACTTTGTGATTGTCGGGCCGTCCGGACGGCTGATGATCGTCGAGCAGAAAACCGGCTTCCTGCGCGAGACGCCCAAAGGGCTCGTCAAGGTCTACCTGCAGACCGAGCGGAATGTGGCGATTGCGCTGGCACGGACTATCGAAAGCATGCATCGGCGTTTTACTGCGGCCTTCGGCGCGGGCACCTATTTCATCGAGGAACTGCTGTACTGTCCGGACCACATCGTCAAAGACACGGCGATTGCCGGCGTGAACCCGGCGCGCATCGTCGACGCTACGCGCAAGGAGCGCCTTGCTGCAATCATCCGCGAGGCGTTGCCGGCCGACGAACCGCGCCTTGCCTGCGCCACCAAGATCCATCACTTTCTCGCCGACGAACTGGCGCTCTCGCCCGATGCCAGTGCGCTGGTCGGTCAGGCGGGCACGCTCGTCACACGTCTGGCCGGTGGTCTGGCCACCTGGGCGCGACGGCTCGAATTCACGCCGTTCCGCCTGTGCGTCGCCGGTACGGCGGGCTCCGGCAAGACGCAACTGGCGGTGCAGGTAATGAAGGACGCGGTGGCGCGTGGACAACAGCCGTTGTACGTGTGCTTCAACCGGCCGCTCGCCGACCACATTGCCCGCGTGGCGCCACCCGAGGCGAAGGTGGCGAACTATCACCAGTTGTGCGACTGGATTGCGCGCGACGCCGGACGCGCGCCCGACTTCCAGGCCGCCGATATCTTCGACCAGCTCGAAAGGCTTTTTGTCGACACGCCGATCGACGCACGCTGGCAGTTCGACGTCTTGATCGTCGACGAAGGCCAGGACTTCCAGCAGCCATGGGTCGCAGCACTCGAACGGCTGCTGCGTCCGGGCGCGGCATGGTGGTGGCTCGAAGACCCGTTGCAAAACCTCTACATGCGCGAGCCAGTCGAGCTGCCCGGCTGGACCACGCTGAAGGAAACCACCAACTACCGCAGTCCGCGCGACATTCTCGACTACCTGCGCGACGTCGTGGGCGCTGAAGTGCCGCTCGCGGCGGGGCTTGCCTCGGGCAGTCCGTTCGACGGCTCGGATCTGTCGCTCTCCACTTACGACGAAGCGCACGCGGCCGAGGGCTGCATCGACGCTACCAAGCGCGCGATCACCCAGGCGCTCTCGCTAGGATTTCGCAAGCAGGACATCGCCGTGCTGTCGTTCCGCGGACGCGAAGGTTCGGTGTTGACCTCGCTGGACCAGCTCGGACCGCATCGGCTGCGCAGCTTTACCGGCAAGTATGATCTGTTCGGTAACCCGGAGTACCGCGAAGGCGACGTGCTGCTGGAGTCGATCTACCGCTTCAAGGGACAATCGGCGCCGTGCGTGATCCTGACCGAGGTCGATTTCGACACCTTCGATGAGCGCAGTGCCCGCAAGCTGTTCGTCGGCGCCACGCGCGCGACGATGAAGCTGATCGTGGTGGCCTCACAGCGCGCGTCGCGTCATCTGCGGATGGCGGACGGCAAGGATTGAGGAACAGCAGAGCAGGTCGAGACAGAACAAGAAAACAGACGAAAAAGGCCGTTGAAATGCACTACCAGAAAAACGGCGCGCGCTGGATCGCGTGCCTCGCCATGGCGTTAGCCGCGGGCTTCGCCCAGGCCGCCGCGCTCTCGCTCGACGTGACGGGCGCCGCCACTGCAGCGAACGACCCGGCACACCCGGCGCAGCAGGTGTACCACCTGACCGAAGAACAGCTTCTCGCGCTGCCCGCGCATTCGATCACCACGTCGACTTCGTGGACGCCCCGCGCGACCTTCACAGGACCGTTGCTCGCGGATATCCTGAAGCTGGTCGGCACTCACGGCAGCCAGATCGAAGTCCATACGCTCGACGACTACATCGAAACCATTCCGGTTTCGGACTGCGCTCGTTACGGCGTGATCGTGGCGTATAGCATGAACGGCAAGCGTCTGAAGGTCAGCGACTTCGGACCGCTGTTTCTCATCTATCCGCGCGACGCCTTTCCAACCGAACTGTCGGGTGCCGACGCGGACTCAAAATTCGTATGGCAAATCAAGGGCTTGATCGTCAAGTGACACCGCATCGGCCGCGCCGCTGGCTGCTGGTGGCAGTCTGGGTCACTGCGCTCGCGGCGCCGGTGGGGGCGATCGGCTACCTGATGTACGCCAATCTGCTCAACCCGCGTTCCACGGAATTGCTGGCCGGCACATACGACGGTTTCTATTGGGACGCCGCACAGCTGCAAATTGCCTACGCGCGCCTCGAAAACCAGCTGCTGCTCTACCGCAACGGCACCGATGCCGATTACCCGCGACTGCAACTGCGCTACGAAGTGCTGCAGTCGAAGCTGCACGTGATGGCCGGCTCGACGCGCATGCTGATCGATCAGGTCGCTTTGCTGCAGCGCCAGGAGGGCGAAATCCAGACGCTCGAGCACACGCTCGACCAGCTCGAGCCCGACATCGCAGCGCTGCCGCAGGATTCCCGCCGAGCTGACCGGATAGTTGCCACGCTGCGAGCGCATTGGCAGGAGGTCAACGATCTGGCCTTGACGCGCCGCTTCGCCGACGTAGCCGACCGCGAAGCGCTGACCCGCGACTTCATCGACAAGCGGCGCATGTTGTTCGCGGCCGGGATCATGCTGGTGCTGCTATCGGCCGCGGCCACGCTGCTGCTCGTGGTGAACGGCCGGCGCCGCAGCCGCCTGATCCGCCAGCAACGCGCGGCGCTCGAAGCCGAGCATCAGGCAACCCGCGCGGCCCGCGAGGCGAGTCTCGCGAAAGACGCTTTTCTCGGCATGATCAGCCACGAACTGCGCACGCCGCTGCACGCGATCGTGTCGTCGATCGAACTGCTCGGCTTTAACTTCCAGTCCGAAGCGGACCGCAAGGTGATCCAGCGGCTGGAAAGCGCGGCGCGCCACCTGGAGGCGCAGATGCGCGACCTCACGGACTACGCGCGCCTTGGCGCCGGCAAGCTCGAATTGCGTTACGAGCAGTTCGAGCCGCGCGAGCTGCTGGCTTCGATCGTCGACGAACATACGCCGTCTGCGCTCGCACGCGGCTTGACGCTCGCGAGCGAGGCGAGCGGTCTGACCGGGCCGGTCGATTCCGACCCGCACCGGATCCGCCAGATTGTCAGCAACCTGGTGACCAACGCGATTCGCTATACCGAGAAGGGCTCGGTGCGGGTGCGCCTGGTCCAGCGGCTGGCTGTGCTCACTATCGAAGTAAGCGACACGGGGCCAGGCGTGCCGCCCAAGCAATTGCCTCTGATGTTCAAGGAATTTACCCAGCTCGACGGTTCACGCACGCGCCGCTTCGAAGGGGCGGGCATGGGCCTCGCCATCGTGCAGGGGCTGCTGAAGCTGTTCGGCGGCAGCGTCGCTGTGGAAAGCGAAGTAGGCAAGGGCACGACCTTCACGGTCACGATTCCGGTGGGCCCGGTCGAGCCTGCCGCGCAACCCGACGCGAAGGCGGCCAGCGCCCAGGAAGGCGAGCGCTCGCAGGTGCTGATCGTCGACGACAACGGTCTGATTCGCGAGTCGCTGCTGGAAATGATCGCGCATATGGGCTACGACGCGACGGCCGTCGCGAATGCCAAAGATGCGCTCGCCTGGCTCGACGTGCGCCGCTGCGATGTGATGTTGCTCGACCTGCATATGCCGGATCAGGACGGCTACGCGTTCTTCGCCGAATTCACGGCGCGCGGTGGACCGTCGGCAGGCGCACCGGTGATCGCTATCAGCGCGTATGCACCCGAAGCGCCGCCAACCGACACGGCGCCGTTTTTCGAGTATCTGGTGAAGCCGGTGCACTACGAACAGTTGCGCTCGGCGCTGCAGCGCGCACTGGCGGCGCGTAGTGTGGTCTGAGGGCGGTCTGAGGGCCGAGCGTACGTCGTGGCTTGCGCCACCGCGTGCCCGGCCATTCATTCATCCATTCATTCATTCATTCGCCCGCGCTTGCCGCCGCTCTCAGGCCCGGTTCAAACGCTTCGAAAGATCGGCCACCAGAATCGCCATCCGCGCCGGCTTTTCATAGCACGCCACGTTGTAATTGCGAATGATCTCGCTGATCTCAGACTCGCTGGCCTTGCCGGTGAGCAGTTCGCCGGTCAGCACGAACACGGGCGCGTCCGGGTTCTCTGAAGCGCGCACAGCGCGAATCGCCGCGGCCGAAGTCTGATTGCCGAACAGCCAGTCGATCACGACACCGTCGAACACCTGCGTCTGCAACTGCTCGACGAACGCGGCCAATCCGTAGATCGCGACAGCGGCGAAGCCGCTGCGATCGAGATAGTCGCGCAGGTTATCGGCAGAGGACTGGTCGTCGTCGACCACGGCGATCAGCGGTTTGTCGGCTTCCGCGCGGCGCGGATAGATCTCGATCTTGTGGACTTCATAGGCGCTTTGATACAACGCGCCATCATGACGCGTGACGCGCCATTGTCCCAGTTTCGAATACGCAATGAACTCGGGCCGGCTGCCGGGTTCGATCGCGGCGCCCACCCAGGCCGTGCAGGCGAGTTCGATGCCGCCGATGGAGAACACCGCCTCCTGGGCGACCGCGCCGACCATGCCTGGGTCGAGCGTTTGCGCGCCGAACAGTTGCGCAGCCGGCTCGCCGAATACCTCGGCGACTTTCTTGATCTGCGATAGGGTCCAGGGGCTATTGCCGCGTAACTTGCGATGCCCTTGTGAAAAACTCAGGTCGAGAATGCGGCACAGTTCCGTGGTCTGTTGCCGCTTTCCGATGCCGTGACGGCTCATCAACTCGCGCACGCGTTCCGCGACTGCGATGGAGTCAGGTGAGGTTGCTTCGTTGGCCATGCTGCGTGGAAGTCCGTCTTTATAAATAGTATCGGGTGAAGGACGCGTGAGGCTTGACGGCGATGGGTTGCATCACCTTCTTTGCGAGCCGACCGGCCACGCATGGGAGAGCAAATGTACAGCAAAAAAACGCGGCGTTGCTGCTTTTGTGCAGCAGCCACGAAACTGCCTGAGTTTGTCTCCGGGATTCTCAGTCAAGGACAGGCCGGCCCATTCCGGACGGCGTCTGCCCGATGCGTCTTGCGTATTTTAGCGAGGAAACCCCGTGCCACATGTAATGAAATGTGATCCGATTGTGGCGTGCGTCGATGATCGCCGTGTGAATGGGCGCATGAATCGATGCACAGGTCGCCGCACGAATTTGCACGGCTTCTTCGGACGATATTCTGCGTTCAATAATCCGCAATAATGAGGTCCATTGCTTCATTCCGTGACTACCGTCCTATCCATCCCGACGCTATCTCAACGCCATTCATGAAAGACAACAAAACCCTGCGCCATACCGGCGTGCCGTACTACTCGCAATGGGGCAGCCCCGAATGGGTGCGGCCGATCGTCGAAGAAGACGCCGACCCCTGCGACGACCCTGCATGGCAACGCAGCGGCTTCACCGAGCGCGAGCATTACCGTTTCTGGGCGCAACGTCTGTGCGGCCTGACGTGTCTCGAGTCCGCCCTGGACTTCTGGGATATCGAGCATGCGCCGCGTGCCGCGCTGCTTGACGAGGCATTGCGCCACGAGGTGTACCGGATGCGTGAAGACGGTGGTGTCGATGGCCTGATTTACCGGCCGTTCGCCAGTTGGGCCGAGCAGGCCTTCGGTTTGCAAGTCGAGGTATTGCCCGAAGCTACGCTAGAGGAGATCGCGGCGCGCATCGATACCGGGACGATGGCGATCATTTCGGTGAGCCCGGAGATCCGTCGCCCGCATGAGCCGAATGCGCAGCGCGGAGGTCATCTGATCCTGCTGCATGGACGCGACCCCGACGGCGTCTGGTTTCACAATCCATCCGGTATCGCGCCGTATCAGAGCGATGTGTATATGCCGTTCGGAACGGTTGCTCGCTTTTACGCGGGGCGCGGTTTGACGCTTACGCGTCCCGCCAACCACCAGGTAGCCAGCTAACGGGCCCGTGGTCCGGTCACGGTCGCCGCGTCGTTACTCAGTTTCCGGGTCCGTTTTCTGCTGAAGAAACAGGCGGGTGGCAGGCTGCCGCGCAGCTGATCAGCGCTGCGGGGTGGAGTGGGGACGCTGGACGAGATGCTCCTGCAGACCTTCTTCGTGACCGGCCGCCAGCATCACCTGATACAGGCTGTGCCGCTCGGAAGAACGCCACATGAGGCGAGCGAGGCGGCTTAGGGTCGCCCGCAGCGACGGCGCCGGCCCGCGAGTGGTAGCAGGAACGGCGCGGGACGAAATGGATCGGCTGGACATCGCGGCACCTGTCAAGGGATGAAGTAAGGGTTAATACCTAAGTGTTTCCCATTGTAGGTCCGTCAAAAAGAATAGTGTGCGGTGCAGCAAAATTCTTTCCTTTCCGTTCGTACCGTCCTAGGCGAGCCTGTATCGGGCTTGGGCTGACTTGATAACCGGAGCGGATATGAATCGATACACAGCCTTGCTTGCAGCCAGCCTGACCGCGCTGGTAGCCGTCAGCGGAGCGCGCGCAGCTTCGCAGGATGAACAGGAAAAGGCCTGCCGCGGCGATGCGATGCATTTTTGCAGTGCGGAAATTCCTAACAAGCAGAAGATCACCGCCTGCATGAAGCAGCACGTCAGCGAGCTGAGTCCTCCCTGCCGGGCCATGTTCAAGGAAGGAGATCATTCCTCCGGCAACTCGGGGAATTCCGGCGGCGCTTCCTCGGCGCAATAGTCGTTCGAACGGTCGAGCGAGCGCGCCGTGAAGCTCACTTTGGGGCGATATCGCGGCGCACGCGCATGATGTGCTGCTCGACGTAGAACGCCGCAGCGTCCGCATCGCCGCCGACAATCGCCTCGTAGATCATCCGGTGTTCGGATACGTACAGGCGTATCCGGCCAGCGTCGTAGATGCCGTCGTCCTTGAGCCGCTTCCAGAGCGGCTGATCCATCGTTTTCGCCACTTCCTCGGCGATTTTCACCAGCAGCGCGTCGCCCGTCATCATCGCCAGTTGGCGGTGAAACAGGCGGTCGCTGTTGTTCCACAACACGCGCTGCGCCGGATCGGTGATGTCGGCAATCGAATCCATCTGCGCAAGATAGTGCTCGGCCAACTCGTCACGCTGGGCGCGCGCCGCGGCGCGCCGGGCAATCGCCGGTTCGAGGATCAGACGCACATCGAGCGTCGAGGTTGGGCTGGCATCCGGATCGGCCAGCGACGCGGCGTCTGCCTGCGCCGCAGCGAGACGCTGCAACGCATCGGCGCAGACATAGGTGCCCGAGTTGCGGCGCGTGACCACGAGCGCCTCGTTTTGCAACGCGCCGATCGCCTCGCGCACGGCCGGGCGTCCCACGCCAAAACGCGCTGCCAGTTCCCGCTCCGACGGCAGGCGCGACTCGACAGCGAACTGCCCGCTGCGGATCTCCGCGCGGATGCGCTCGGAGACCTGCTCGTAGATCTGCTTTGGGCGGAATGTGCTATCCATAGCGAGGGCGGAGTTGACCATGAGCGCCTGTCTGTTCGCGGGTTCGTCGTGGATCGGCGGGAGCGGGGAAGTTCAAATGTTACGTTCGCCCGTGATCCCGATTCCAACCAGTTTAGCGCAATGATTTTGAAATTGGTTGATGGAAAACCAAAGCTGGTCTACATTTTGATCCAGTATAAGACTGACGGAGACAATGGGATGGTTCACAGCGAGGCATTTTCGGCCTTTGGGTCGCACGCGCGCGAGGGTTGCCAGGCGTCATGAAACTGAATCGCGTTATCAGCACGGTCGAAGTGCATACGGGCGGCGAACCGTTTCGGATCGTCACCAGCGGACTACCCAAATTTCCCGGCAAGACGATTGTCGAGCGGCGCACCTGGCTCAAGGAACATCACGATCACCTGCGCCGCGCGCTGATGCTCGAGCCGCGCGGCCATGCCGACATGTACGGCGGCTATCTGACCGAACCGGTCAGCGAGGGCGCCGACTTTGGCATCATCTTCGTGCACAACGAGGGCTATAGCGACCATTGCGGTCATGGCGTGATCGCGTTGGCAACGGCGGCGGTGGCGCTCGGCTGGGTCGAGCGTACTGAACCCGAAACGCGCGTGGGTATCGACGCGCCGTGCGGCTTCATCGAGGCCTTCGTCAAATGGGACGGCGACCACGCCGGCAGCGTGCGCTTCGTCAATGTGCCTTCGTTTATCTGGCAGCGCGATGTGACGGTGAATACGCCGGGCTTTGGCGCCGTGACGGGCGATATCGTCTTCGGCGGCGCGTTCTATTTCTACACGTCCGGCAAACCGTTCGATCTGAACGTGCGCGAAGCGGACGTGGACCGCCTGATCCAGTTCGGCGCCGAAGTCAAGCGCGCGGCCAACGAGGCGTTCAAGGTCGTCCATCCGCACATCCCCGAAATCAACCATATTTACGGCACGATTATCGACAACGCGCCCCGTCACACAGGCTCGACGCAGGCCAATTGCTGCGTCTTCGCCGACCGCGAGGTGGACCGCTCGCCGACCGGCTCGGGCACCGCGGGACGCGTCGCGCAACTGTACCTGCGCGGCGAACTGGGGCGCGACGAAACGCTCGTCAATGAATCGTTGATCGGCACGATTTTTCGCGGCCGGGTGTTGTCCGAAACGAAGCTCGAGGGCTTCGATGCCGTGATTCCGGAAATCGAGGGCGACGCGCATATCTGCGGCTTCGCTAACTGGATCGTCGACGAACGCGATCCGCTGACGTATGGCTTTCTCGTGCGCTAAACCGCGCACGCCGATGGAGAAACCGCTCACATGACGCACCCGGCTACACCGATTTTCGACGCCGCCGCCACTGCGCGCCTCACCCCCTACGCCGAACTCGTGGAGGCGCTGAAAACGGCGTCCGTCGATTACGCGCAACAACGCATCGCGAGCCCGGAGCGGCTCGTCGTGCCGCTCAACGAGGGCGGGATAATGCTGTCGATGCCGGCCACGGCCCCGGACCTCGGCATCCACAAGCTCGTCAACGTGTGTCCGGCCAATGGCCCGCGCGGCTTGCCGACGATTCACGGCAAGGTAATGGCCTTCGACGCGGACACTGGCGAGACACTCTTTATCCTCGACGGGCCGACCGTAACGGGCCGGCGCACCGCGGCGATGTCGATGCTCGGCGTGCAGACCTTCAATGGTGGCGCATCAAGTGCCTCCGGCCGCCCGGCACCGCAAGAATTTCTGCTGATCGGCACCGGCACGCAGTCCGCCAACCACGTGGAGGCGATCGGCGAACTGTTTCCCGATGCGCGCATATGGGTGAAGGGCAGTGCGCTGGCGAAAGCGCAGGCGTTTTGCGACGCGCAGCGCGGCAAGGCGCGCAATCTGCAGCCACTGGCGGGTCCCGACGTACCCGCGTCCATTGATGTCGTGATTGCCCTCACGACCAGCCGGCAGGCGGTCTACGACGAAGCGCCGCGCGCCGAACGCCTGGTGATCGGCGTGGGCGCGTTCACCCCCACGATGATCGAGATCGGTTCACGCACCGTGCATGGCAGCGCGCTGTTCGTCGACGACCTGGCCGGCGCTCGCCACGAAGCGGGCGACTTCATTCAGGCAGGAGTGGACTGGGCAAAGGTGACGGGTATCGCCGCACTGATGGACGGCAGCACGCCGCGGCCGACGGGCAGCACGCCCGTGCTATTCAAGAGCGTCGGCTGTGCGGCATGGGACCTGGGCGCCTGCCGGGTGGCGCGTGCAGCGTTGCAGCGCAACTGAATCTGCGAGAAAAGTCACGGCGAAGTCAAAAGCGAAGTTGCATCTTTTCTACACTGTCATCGCCGCGTCGCGTGCAAACAATCCAAAAACGTTGCACCATAGGCGTTTGCCAGAAAATGCCGGGTCACCGGCATTTTGCCCTTCGTTCGACGCCCTTCATGACGGTGACATCGCGCTATGATTACCCAACACGCTTCTGCCACCCCTGACTTGCCGCTCGACATGATCATCTTCGGCGGTACGGGTGACCTGTCGTTTCGCAAGCTCCTCCCCGCGCTTTACATGGCGCATCTGCACTGCAATCTGCCGCCGGAAACGCGCATTATCACGATTGGCCGAAAGCCGTGGTCGCGCGAGGAATACATCAACGAATTCATGGAATTGAAGGCCAAGCCCTTCATCGAAAAGAAAGCTTTCGATGCGGCCGCGTGGGACAAATTCCTAGCGTTGTTCGAGTATGTGCGCATGGACGTCGATTCGGTCGAGGACTATCAGCGGCTGAAAGATGCATCGCGCCCCGGCGTGCGGCGGGTGTTCTATCTCGCGACTTCGCCGGATCTGTTCACGAACATTTGCGACAACCTCTCGGCCGCGGGTCTCGTCGACGAGTACTCGCGCGTGGTGCTGGAAAAGCCGCTCGGTCACGATCTCGCGTCGGCGCAGGAAATCAACACTGCGGTCGGCCAGCATTTCAACGAAGCGCAGATCTACCGGATCGACCATTACCTCGGTAAGGAAACCGTGCAGAACCTGATGGTGCTGCGCTTCGGCAATGCGATTTTCGGCCCGCTCTGGCAGGCGCCGTATATCAAGAGCGTGCAGATCACGGTGGCGGAAACCGTCGGCGTAGGTAGCCGCGCGGGCTTCTACGACAAGACCGGCGCCTTGCGCGACATGGTGCAGAACCACTTGTTGCAACTGCTGTGTATCGTCGCGATGGAGCCGCCCGTGTCGCTCGATCCGGATGCCGTGCGCGACGAAAAGCTCAAGGTGCTGCGCTCGCTGCGTCCGATGACGCCGGACGATATCGCACGCGACACCGTGCGCGGACAGTACACTGCAGGTGCCGTGGACGGCGAGGCGGTCAAGGGCTACCTCGAAGAAGACAACGTGCCGGCAACGAGCCGTGCAGAAACCTTCGTTGCGTTGCGCGCCCAGATCAACAACTGGCGCTGGGCCAACGTGCCGTTTTATCTGCGTACCGGCAAGCGCATGCAGAAGAAGGTATCGGAGATCGTGATCGAGTTCTCCGAACTGCCGTTCTCGATCATTCCGAGCGGTCCGCATCACTACGGCAATCGTCTCGTGATCCAGTTGCAGCCGGAAGAATCGATTCAGTTGCAGATGCTCGCGAAAGAGCCGGGCAGCGGCATGCACATGCTGCCGGTGAATCTGAATCTCGATCTGCAGGAGGCTTTCACCGAGCGTCGTGCGGAAGCTTATGAGCGACTGCTGATCGACGTGATTCGCGGACGCCTCACCCACTTCATGCGTCGCGACGAACTGGAAGCGGCATGGGCGTGGGCGGAGCCGATTCTGGACGGCTGGAAGAGTTCGGGCGAGCGGCCGCGCGGTTATTCCGCCGGCACGTTTGGTCCGGCTGCCGCCACGGCCTTGATGGCGCGCGACAATGCCGTGTGGGCGGAAGAGTCGCAGTAAGCGGTTTAATCGTGCATAGGGACGGCGCAGGTCGCTGTCCCATTACGATTGATTGCGCTTAATACCGCGTGCTCGCCTTCGCGGCGATCGCCGCAGCCGCTGCACGCGTCTCCACATGCAGCTTGCCGAATACATGTTCCAGGTGCTTGTTGACGGTGCGCGGCGCCATCCCCAGGATGTCGCCGATATCGCGGTTGGTCTTGCCGCGCGACAGCCATAGCAGCACTTCCGCTTCACGAGTCGTCAGGCTGAATTGGGCCGCGAGCGCGGTGGTGTGTGCTGCATCGTCGAATTCCTCGAGCAGGATGACCCAGTCGCCGCGCGTGGCCCGGCCCAACACCCTTACGACGCGGCGCACGCCGCCCGCGGCCGTTTCGAACGCCGCTTGCAGATCGCAACCGGCCTCGATCCAGCGCGTCAGCCATTGGGCCAGCACGGACGGCAGACGCGGGCCGGACTCGGCCAGCGGATCCGGCAACTCTGCTGAACGGGCTGTCATAGCGTCCGCGCCGTCTGTCACTTCCGAGATATCCGCACCGCTCGACGCATACTGAGCAAGCCGTTGCCGGGCAAGGTCGCTTTGCCATTTGATCTCGCCTCTCGCAGCGGCGATCAGCGCGGCACGCATGCCGATCTCGAGCACCATGTCGGCCTGCCGTTGCAGGCGCGAACGCTGGACGTGGGCGGCGATTCGCGCGCTGACCTCGCTCGGCTTCACCGGCTTCGTCACATAGTCGATTCCTCCCACCCGGAAGCCCTGCACGACATGCTCGCTGTCCGTCAGCGCGGTCATAAAGATGACCGGCAGGTGGCGGTTGCGCGGATCGGCCTTGATGTGCAGACAGGTCTCGAAGCCATCCATGCCTGGCATCAGCGCGTCGAGCAGCACGGCGTCAGGCGTGATGCGTGCGAGGCGTTGCAGCGCGGATTGTCCGTCGAGCGCCACCAGCACGGCGTAGCCTGCCGCCTGCAGTGTGTCCGACAGCAGGGCAAGGTTATCCGGCGTGTCGTCGACGATTAGCACCACCGGTTTGCCATCGGGCAGCTCGGGTTGCGTTTCGGGTGGCAGAAGCAGGGATTCGTCATGCATCGGGATTGACCTGCTGGGTGGGCGCGAGCAACTGCGCGAGTTCAGTCAGCCGGAAGCGGCGCGCGAGGACACGCAGCGGTTCCAGCAGGGTGGCGAGCTCTGGCGCGCCGTGCTCGGCAGCGTCCAGTTGTTCGATGAAGCCTTGCACGTAGCCCATCTCCAGTTGCGCGTGCAACTTCTCTCGCAAGCTGGCCGGCAGGCTCGTCGATACGTCGAGTAGCGCAGCCTCAGCCGGAGGGGCCGGCTCGACGGTTTCGGCAATCCATTGCAGCTGCAGCAGCGCGGCCATTTTGTCGAGCAGCAGCGGCAGATGCAACGGCTTGGCCAGGTAGTCGTCGCAACCGGCCGCTGCACCTTTTTCGCGGTCGTCGGCGAAGGCGTTGGCCGACAGGATCAGGATGGGCGCGCTCGACAACTGGTTGTCGCGAATCAGCCGGCTTGCCTCGAAGCCGTCCATGGCCGGCATCGAGACGTCCATCACGATGAGATCGGCCGAGCCGGTGCCCAGCCATTGCAATGCCTCCGGTCCGCTGGCGGCTTCGACCACTGTAAAACCGAGGGGAGAGAGCGTCTGCGTGACGATGCGCCGCTGCTCGGCGAGATCGTCGACTACCAGCACTGTGAGGCGTGGCCCGCAATAGCCCTTCAGGTGCCGGGGGTTGCTGGCCAACACCTGGGGCGCGCGCACTTCGGGGGCGAACAGCTTGACGATAAAGCGCGTGCCCTTGCCGACTTCGCTCTCTACCTGCAGATTGCCGCCCATCAGTTCGGTCAGCAAACGGCAGATCGTCAGACCGAGTCCGGCGCCATGGTCGTGTTCGCGCGCTGCCGCGCCGCGCTCGAACGGCAGGAACAGCCGCTCAAGTTCCGTGGCCGGCATGCCCGGGCCGGTGTCGGTAATCTCGAACGTGATGGTCTCCCACGCATACCCGGCGCGCACCTTGACCGAGCCGCTTGAAGTAAAGCGGATCGCATTGCCAATCAGATTGATGAGAATCTGCCGGGCCCGTTTTTCGTCGATGCGCACCACGTCCGGGATGCGGCCACTAGTCTGGAAGTCGAATTGCAGTCCCTTGTCGGTCGCCTGCGGTTCGAGCATCGCCGAGAGCTGAGTGACGAATTCCGGCAGCGAAATCTCGGTCACGTGCAACTGCAGTTTGCCTGCCTCGATGCGGGCCACGTCCAGCAAGCCGTCTACCAACGCCAGCAAGTGCTCGCCGCTGCGATAGATGGTCGCCACTGCGTTGCGTCGAGCCGGCGGCAGTTCATCGGTGCCTTGCAGCAGCAGTTGCGCGTAGCCGAGGATGCTGTTGAGCGGCGTGCGCAGCTCGTGGCTCAGGCCCGTCACATAGCGGCTTTTTGCGCGGTTCGCCGACTCGGCTGCAGCGCTTGCTGCCTGCAGCGCCGCGTCGGTCTTCTGGTGGGCTTCGATTTCCTGCATCAGAAGTTCAGCTTGCCGCTGCGATTCCTCCTGGGTGACCTTGCGGTTTTCATTGGCGAGCACCAGCCACCAGGCCGCGATGCAGCCGACCAGCGCGAGCGCGAAAAACGCCTTGAGATACCCTTGCAGCAGCACGTCGTGGATCGCGGTGTCGAGATCGGGGAGGGTCCGTATGCTCTGGTACCACTGTGCGGCGAGCACGCCACCAAGCAACGCCAGCACGACGATCAGGAGTCCGGCATACTGCGCGAGCCGCAGGCCCGCGGGTCCCAGCTTCAGACGTGGAAACAGCGTGCTCATCGACTTGCCGAACTGCGCGGGGAGTCGCGCGTGCGGCTTGCAGGAGTCGTTGCAGCGCGAGTCGAGCGAGCAGCACAGCGAGCAGATCGAACCCGCATAAGCCGGGCAGTGCGCCATGTCTTCGCGCTCGAAGGTGTTTTCGCAGATCACGCAGCGCAGGACCGCGCCCTGTTCGAGGTCGTGGCCATCGCGCGCCAGATAGAAGTGCCCGCGTGTGGCGATGGCAAGCAACGGAGCGCAAATGAAGGCAACCAGCAGCGCGATAAACGACGACAGCGCTTCCGCGCTCGCGCCGAACACGCCCGCATGAGAGAGCGCGGCGACGGCCGCGGCAATCAGCATGGCGCCGACGCCGACGGGATTCACGTCGTAAAGATGCGCCCGCTTGAACTCGACATAGGGTGGGCTGTAACCGAGCGGCTTGTTGATCACGAGGTCGCCGACCACCGCGCCGATCCAGGCAATCGCCACGTTGGCATACAGCGCGAGCACTTTGCTGATGGCTTCGAACACGCCCATTTCGACGAGCAGCAGCGCGATCAGCACATTGAAGATGAGCCAGACCACGCGCCCCGGGTGGCTGTGCGTAAGCCGCGCGAAGAAATTCGACCACGCGAGCGAACCGGCGTACGCGTTGGTGACATTGATTTTCAGCTGCGACACGATCACAAACAGCGTCATCGCGGCGAGCGCTCCTTCGGGCGAGCGGAACACATAGTGATACGCGACCAGATACATCTGGGTCGGTTCGACCGCCTTGACCGGATCGATCTCGTGCTGAATGGCGAGAAAGGCAAGGAACGCCCCGCCGAGCATTTTCAGCGCGCCCGGCACGATCCAGCCGGGGCCGGCCGAGATCAGGGCGACCCACCAGCGTACGCGGTTGGCGTGGGTGCGCGGCGGCAGGAAACGCAGGTAATCGACCTGTTCGCCGATCTGCACGATCAACGAAAACACCACCGTGCAGCCGGCGCCGAATGCGACCAGGTTGAACTCGTGGCCGTCGCCCGAGAGACCGCCGAAGGTGACCCACTCGGCGAGCACGTGCGGCTCGCGCCACAGCACCACGGCGTACGGTACCACCAGCAGCACGAGCCACAGCGGCTGGGTCCAGCCCTGTAGCCGGTTAATGAAAGTAATGCCGAAGGTGACCACCGGAATGATCACCAGCGCACTGATGACGTAGGCGACCGAAAGCGGGATCTTCAGATACAACTCGAGCGCGAGCGACATGATCGCCGCTTCGAGCGCGAAAAATACGAACGTGAAGATCGCGTAGATCAGCGACGTCAGCGTCGAACCCATGTAGCCGAAACCGGCGCCGCGCGTGAGCAGATCCATGTCGACGCCGTAGCGCGCCGCGTAGTAGGCGATCGGTATACCGGTCAAAAACACCAGCACCGAGACGGCGAGAATCGCGTAGACCGCATTGGTGAAACCGTAGTTGACCACCAGCGAGCCGCCGATCGCCTCGAGCACGAGGAACGACACCGCCCCTAAAGCCGTGTTGGCGACGCGGAATTCGGACCAGCGCCGGAATGTGCGCGGCGTGAAGCGCAGCGCGTAGTCCTCGAGCGTCTCGTCACCGACCCACGCGTTGTAGTCGCGGCGGATCTTCACGATGCGCTGCGTGCCGCTCGGCTGCGGGCGCGATGCCCCAGCTTGGGTGGCCGGATTGGCGGAGCGAGGCGGCGGTGGTTCCGTTTGGTGCATCGGGGCCTTTCGTGGAGCGGTTCGGAGCGCTGGCCGTGCGTCCACGCAAATAGCATTCCATTCCCGGCCCTTACGCCGGCAGCGACCCGTAGTCGCCGCGATTATAGAGAGCGCATTTTCGGCGCGCCCTACGTCAACTGACGTATTTGGATCCGCAAATTGGCTACCTACCTTTCGTTGCGTCGACCCCGCCAGCCCGGTTACCAGGTTTTCCAGAGCGGGTCGCCCGACCATGACGACAAGGAGAATTCGATGTCACACGACGATCAGAACGAGCAAGGCCAGCCTTCGGCGCTCCGGCGCAAACTCCTGATGGGTCTCGCTGCCGCGCCCGCGCTGGCCATGTCCGGCATCGCGCGGGCCCAGCAGTTTCCGACCGCGAAGGTTAATACCACGCACCTCGCCGTGACCGATACTGAAGTGACGGTCGGCCAGTTGCACTCGGCGACCGGCACGATGGCGATCTCCGAAACCGGTTCGATCCAGGCCGAACGGCTCGCGATCGAGCAGATCAACGCGGCTGGCGGCATTCTCGGCCGCCAGATCAAGATCATTCAGGAGGACGGCGCTTCCGACTGGCCGACCTTCGCCGAAAAGTCGAAGAAGCTGCTCGAAAACGATCACGTGGCGGCTGTGTTCGGCTGCTGGACCTCGGCGTCGCGCAAGGCGGTGTTGCCGATCTTCGAGCGCGACAATGGCCTGCTGTATTACCCGACCTTCTACGAAGGCCTGGAACAGTCGCACAACGTGTTCTATACCGGCCAGGAAGCGACCCAGCAGATTCTGTGGGGACTGAACTGGGCCAACCAGACGAAGAAGGCGAAGAGCTACTTCCTGATCGGTTCGGACTACATCTGGCCGCGCACGTCGAACAAGATCGCGCGCAAGCATATCGAGCAGCATCTGACCGATTGCAAGGTGGTGGGCGAAGAGTATTACCCCCTCGGCACTACCAATTTCAACTCGCTTATCAACAAGATCAAGATCGCCAGGCCCGATTGCATCTACGCAATCATCGTCGGCGGTTCGAATGTGGCCTTCTACAAGCAACTGAAGGCGGCCGGCATCACGGCTGACAAGCAGTTCCTGCTGACCATCTCGGTGACCGAGGATGAAGTGCTCGGCATCGGCGGCGAGAACGTGGCGGGCTTCTACTCGGCCATGAAGTATTTCGAATCGCTCGACAACGACAACAACAAGAAATTCGTCGCCGCGTTCAAGGCGAAATATGGACCGAAGTCGGTGATCGGGGACGTCACGCAGGCCGCGTATCTCGGGCCATGGTTATGGAAAGCGGCGGTGGAGAAGGCCGGCAGCTTCGATGTCGACAAGGTCGTCGCCGCGTCGCCGGGTATCGAGCTGAAGACCGCGCCGGAAGGCTACGTGAAGATCCACGCGAATCACCACCTGTGGAGCCGCACGCGCATCGGCGAGGCGCAGGCCGACGGCCAGTTCAAGGTGGTGGCCGAGTCGCCGACGCTGATCGAGCCGAATCCGTTCCCGAAGGGTTACCAGTAAGCAACAAGCGGCGCTCAGGCAGCAGGCGCGCCATGCCGGCGCGCGCCGATCATTTCGAGGAGAGACGCATGTCGGCTTCGGACATTCTTAACATCACCTTGATGCAAGGCTTTGCGGGTTTGAGCCTGTTCAGCGTGCTGCTGTTGATGGGGCTCGGGCTGGCGGTGATTTTCGGCCAGATGGGTGTCATCAACATGGCCCACGGCGAGTTCATGACGATCGGCGCGTACACGATCTACATGTTCTCGCAACTGGCCGACAACTACTGGCACGGGTTCGCGCCAATCTACTTTCCGCTGGCGATCTGCGCGGCCTTCGCGCTTGCCTTTGCGGCCGGCTGGGTGGCGGAGTGGGCGTTGATCCGCCATCTGTACCGCCGTCCGCTCGACACGCTGCTCGCGACCTGGGGTTTGAGCCTCGGGATGCAGCAGGTGTTCCGCTCGGTGTTCGGCCCGAAGGAGGTGAGCCCGACACTGCCGGACTGGCTGATGGGCTCCTGGTCGCCGAAGCAAGGTCTCGATATCCCGATCAACGGTTTGTTCGTGATGAGTCTCGCGGTGGTGATGACCGGCGGCGTGCTGCTGGCGCTGTATCGCTCGCGCTGGGGGTTGCGGGTACGCGCCACCGTCGCAAACCGTCAGATGGCGAACGCGGCCGGCATCGATACGCGCAAGACCGACCGGCTGACCTTCGCGATCGGTTGCGGCATGGCGGGTGTGGCCGGCGCCGCGTTCACCGCGATCGGCTCGACGGGGCCGACCAGCGGCTCGCTTTATATCGTCGATTCGTTCCTGGTCGTGACGTTCGGCGGCGCGGCCAGTCTGCTCGGCACGGTTGCCTCAGCGTTTGGCATTGCTCAGATGCAGTCGATCAGCGAGTTCTTCATGACCGGCTCGTCGGCCCGCGTGGTGACGCTGTTGACCATTGTCATCGTGCTGATGTTGCGCCCGCAGGGTCTCTTCGCTTCAAAGGTGCGCCGTGTCTGACGAGCGAAGCAAGACACTCGTGGGTGGGCGGCCGCGCATTGCGCCGCAGCGTGTTTCGCGTGCACCGCTAAGACGTACTTTCAATCGATTCAGCCCGGAGAAATGCGTATGGACCCGCTGAACCCTTCCGCCGCCGCCTCTGCCACGCCGCCCGAGAGCGCTGGCGAGACCACTCGCAGCGGCCTGCGGCCCACACTGCTGCGCTGGTTCACGACCGATGGCTACGGCAGCATCATCGTGCTGGCACTGCTGATTCTCGTGGTGTTTCCGCTCGCGCTCGATGCGTTCCGTCTCAACCTGATGGGCAAGTATCTGACCTACGCGTTCGTCGCCGTCGGCCTCGTGATGGCGTGGGGCTACGGCGGCGTGCTGAGCCTGGGGCAGGGGGTGTTCTTCGGCCTCGGCGGTTACTGCATGGCGATGTTCCTGAAGCTCGAAGCATCGGACCCGATCAGCACGAAGATCCAGTCGACGCCAGGCATTCCTGACTTCATGGACTGGAACCAGATCACGGCGCTGCCGGTCTGGTGGAGGCCGTTTCATTCGCTGCCGTTCGCGCTTGCCGCGGTGGTGGTCGTGCCCTGCGCGCTGGCGTTCGTGGTCAGCTTTGCGATGTTCAAGCGGCGCGTGGGCGGCGTCTACTTCGCCATCATCACACAGGCGGTGGCGCTGATTCTCTCGGTGCTCATCATCGGCCAGCAAGGCTACACGGGCGGCGTGAACGGCATCACCGACCTGCGCACGCTGCTTGGCTGGGACATTCGCGGCGACGGCGCCAAGCTGATCCTGTACTTCCTGAACGCGGTCCTGCTGCTGGTGGCGATCCTCTGCTGCCGGCTGATCCAGCGCAGCAAGCTCGGTACCCTGCTGCTCGCCATGCGCGACAAGGAAGACCGGGTGCGTTTCTCGGGCTATGACGTCGCCATGTTCAAGGTCTTCGCGTTCTGTGTCGCGGCAGTGCTGGCGGCCATCGGCGGCGCGATGTTCACGTTGCAGGTCGGCTTCATGTCGCCGTCGTTCGTGGGAATCGTGCCGTCCATCGAGATGGTGATCTACGCGGCGGTGGGCGGACGCATGTCGCTGGTGGGCGCGGTCTATGGCGCGGTGCTCGTCAATCTCGGCAAGACCTGGTTCTCCGAAAGTTTTCCGAACCTGTGGCTGTTCCTGATGGCCGCGCTCTTTATCGGCGTCGTGATGGCGTTTCCGAACGGCCTCGCCGGTCTCTACGACAGCCATGTGAAGCCCTGGCTGCTGCGCCGCGCCTTGCGGAGGACGATATGAGCAATACCGATTTCGTGCTGGCGGTCGAGGGGTTGAGCGTGTCGTTCGACGGCTTCAAGGCGATCGATTCGCTGAACCTCTATGTCGACCGTGGCGAGTTGCGCGTGGTGATCGGCCCGAACGGCGCAGGCAAGACGACACTGCTCGATCTGATCTGCGGCAAGACACGGGCCAGCGAAGGCAGCATCAAGTTTCGCAACGAGGAGATGACGCGGCTGCCGGAATTTCGGCGCGTACGCAAAGGGATTGGCCGCAAGTTCCAGACGCCGTCGATCTACGAGAACCTCACTGTGTTCCAGAACCTCGAAGTGTCGTTTCCGCGTGGGCGGGGTGTGTTCGGCGCGCTCGCGTTTCGACGCACCAGCGATGTGCTCGACCGCGTACGCGACGTGGCCGCCGAGATTGGTCTTGCCGCCCAGCTCGATCTCGAGGCCGGCCTGCTGTCGCACGGGCAGAAACAGTGGCTCGAAATCGGCATGTTGCTGATGCAGGAGCCGGAACTGCTGATGCTCGACGAACCGATTGCCGGCATGAGCTTGCGCGAGCGCGAGGTGACTGCTGAGCTGTTGAAGCGGATCTGCCAGAACCGCTCGATGATCGTGATCGAACACGACATGGCGTTCGTCGAGCAGATCGCGCACAAGGTCACCGTGATGCACCAGGGGAAGATCCTCGCGGAAGGGGCGATGGAGCAGGTGCAGGCCGATCCGCGGGTGATCGATGTTTATCTCGGGCACTAGGTTGATCACGGAATCAGGCATTGAACCCGCCATTGAATTCAGCTGCGAGACCAGCGAATGAGGAGCCCAGCATGTTGAATGTCGACGACGTATTTGTCAGTTACGGCCAGAGCGAGGCGCTGCATGGAATCAGTTTCCAGGCGGCTAAAAACGAAACCGTGGCGATCATGGGACGCAACGGCATGGGCAAGACCACGCTGTTCAAGTCGCTGATCGGCATCTTGCCGCTCAAAGGCGGTGCAGTGCGCGTGGATGGCGCAGATGTGTCGCACGACGAAAGTTTCCGGCGCGTTGCCAAAGGTATCGCGTACGTGCCGCAAGGGCGGCAGATTTTCGCCACGCTCACGGTGGAGGAAAACATCCAGACGGGCCTGGAAAACGCCCGCGACAGGCGCATCCCCGAAGAGATCTACGCGCTGTTTCCAGTGCTATACGACATGCGCGCCCGCAAGGGCGGCAACCTGTCCGGCGGCCAGCAGCAACAGTTGGCTATCGCCCGTGCACTGGTTACACAACCCAAGGTGCTGCTGCTCGATGAGCCGACCGAAGGGATCCAGCCGTCGATCATCAAGGACATCGCCAAAGCGTTGAACGAGATTCGCAAGCTGCGCGATATCACGATCGTGGTGTCGGAGCAGGTGTTGAGTTTCGCGCTCGATGTCGCCGACCGGTTGTTCGTCATCGAAGGCGGGCGTCTGGTGCACGAGAGTCCGCGCAGCGCCGCCGACACCGCGAAGATTCGCGAGTACCTGTCGGTGTAAACCGGCTGTCCGTCATTTCCAAAAGGAGGATTTGCAATGGCTGAAACGCTAATCAAGGTCGACCTGAACCAGTCGGCCTACGAGAACGAGAACATCCACAACCGCTGGCACCCGGACATTCCGATGGCCTGCTGGGTCAACCCGGGCGATGACTTTATCCTCGAGACCTACGACTGGACCGGCGGCTTCATCAAGAACAACGACAGCGCCGACGACGTGCGCGACATCGATCTGTCGATCGTGCACTTTCTGAGCGGCCCGGTGGGCGTAAAGGGTGCTGAGCCAGGTGATCTGCTGGTCGTGGATCTGCTGGATATCGGTGCGAAGCAGGAGAGCCAGTGGGGCTTCAACGGCTTTTTTTCGAAGAAAAATGGCGGTGGCTTCCTGACCGATCACTTTCCGCTCGCGCAGAAATCGATCTGGGATTTTCATGGCCTGTACACCAGTTCCAGGCACATCCCGGGTGTGAACTTCGCCGGTCTGATCCATCCGGGGCTGATCGGCTGCCTGCCTGATCCGGCGATGCTCGCGACGTGGAACGAGCGCGAAGCGGCTTTGATCGCCACTGATCCCGAGCGCGTGCCCGGCCTTGCCAATCCGCCCTTCGCCTCGACCGCGCATATGGGGCGGCTTGCCGGCGACGCGCATGCCAAGGCCGCGGCCGAAGGCGCCCGCACGGTGCCGCCACGCGAGCATGGCGGCAACTGCGACATCAAGGACCTGTCGCGCGGCTCCAAGGTGTACTTCCCGGTGTATGTGGATGGCGCCGGCCTCTCGGTGGGCGACCTGCACTTCAGTCAGGGCGACGGAGAAATCACCTTCTGTGGCGCTATCGAAATGGCCGGCTGGGTGCATATGAAGGTCGGGCTGATCAAGGGCGGCATGGCCAAATACGGCATCAAGAACCCGATTTTCAAGCCGAGCCCGATTACTCCGAACTACAACGACTACCTGATCTTCGAAGGCATTTCGGTAGACGAGCAGGGCAAGCAGCATTATCTCGATGTGCATATCGCCTACCGCCAGGCGTGCCTGAACGCGATCGAATACCTGACGAAGTTCGGCTACTCGCGAGCGCAGGCCTATTCGATTCTGGGGACGGCGCCGGTACAGGGGCACATCAGTGGGGTGGTTGATGTGCCTAACGCCTGCGCGACGTTATGGTTGCCGACCCAGATCTTCGACTTCGACATCCGGCCCACGGCGGCGGGTCCGATCCAGCATATTGCTGCGGGTGGGGTGGACTTGCCCTTGTCGCCGGATCTCGTTTGACGCGTAGCGGCCGCAGTGTGCCCGCCAGGTGGTGGGCACCTTGCGGGCAGCACTGATTCACGGAACCTGAGAGGACAACATCATGCCGACTTACGACTACCGTTGCGACCATTGCGGCGCTTTTGCGGCGATTCGCCGGGTTGCGGAGCGCGATACGGCCTGCGCGTGCCCCACTTGCGGCGGCGAGGCGCAGCGCACGCTCAGTCTGCCGGTTTTGTCGCTGATGCAGGCGACCACGCGCACGGCGCACGCGGTCAACGAGCGCGCGGCACATGCGCCGCAACGTTCAGGCGAGTACAAGCATCGCCATGGGCCGGGCTGTGGATGTGGGGCGAAGGCCGCCTCGGGGTCGACGACAGGCAGCGGACTCAAGACGAATCCAGCTGGCCGGCCGTGGATGATCAGCCATTGACGACGGTGACGGTGACGGTAACGGTGGCTTCCGCCGACGGTGATGAGCCGTAAGCGGCGGCGCTGATCATCCCATCGTTACGGCAACGAAATCGTCAGATTGGCCGACTGCGGCCCGAGCTTGATGATCTGCGAGTACGGCGCGAGCGTATGCAGCGTCGAGTCGCGCAGATAGTTGTTCAGCCCGAGATAGGCCAGCAGTCCCACCAGCGCAAACACCGCGCCGATGCTCCACAGCGGCACTTCGCGCTTGAGCCGGTGCGCGACCTGATCCGGCAGCGGCCAGTGCGGCGCGAACGGCGCACGCTTGCCCTTCAGATGCGCGATCTCATCACCGATCCGCGCGGTCAGATACGCGAGCTTCTCCGGTCCTTCAAGCAGATACTTGCCCTGAAAGCCGAGCAGCAGGCACATATGAAACACCTCCAGCGACTGCAGGCGCGCCGCGCCATGAGCACGGCATTCTTCGAGGTAATGGAAGAACTTCTCGCCCGCCAGTTGCTCGCCGAACAGCACGAGCTGCAACGGCCGCCGCTCCCATTCCGTGCGGATCTTGAACGAAGACGACAGCACCGATTCGTCGACCGCCGCGCAGAACGCAAACTTCGACGCATACACATCGTCCGCCGAGGCGTTCAGCTTTTTCGCACCGCGCTCGAAATCCGCCAGAAAGTGCTGGATGCGCTGGCTAAACTCGTTGGCGTCGCCAGGTTCACGACCGTTCTTCAACAGGAACAGCATGAAGAAGCCGTCGTACAGCAGATCGAGCAGCGAGCGGACCTGGTAGGTGGGCTCGACGGTGGGGGCGGGCGTGACAGACGGCGTGCTGTCGCCAAACAGGGAGGGCGCGTAGCTCATGATGTGACGGCGATCAGTTCGAGGTTGAGGTCGTTGATTCCTGACGGCGTGTAGATCATCGCCGACTGGGCCTGCAGCATGCGGTCATAGAGCGCGCCGCGCGGTTCGAACGAGAAGTAGCAGGCACCGGGCCGCACCGGAATGGCGGGCGGCACCTGCGGCGTGTAGACGAGGCGCACGCCGGGCATGGCCGAGAGCACCAGCTTGTCGACGTCGTCCGGCGCGCCGACCTTGAAACGGGCCGGCACCGCTTCCACCAGTTCGACGGTTGGCATGTTCGCCGAGACGGCAATATAGAACATCGTCTTTTCGTCGATCTTGCCCGAGTCGAGCCGGCCCACGTGGAACGACGGCCGTACTTCGTCGAGGGCAATTGCGAAGTAGCGCGTGGAAATCACTGTCTCCAGCAGATCGCGCAGCATCGTATCGAGGCGTGCAAAGCCGGGGCCCGGATCGTCGTGGCGATACGCGGGCAGATCGGCGAGCGCATAGCCCTTCGAGAACGTCATCAACTGGCCGGCAAGGCGCAGCAGTTCCTGGAACAGCCGTTCCGGATGCAACGCGGCGTGCTGGTACAGATGGGCAAGCGATGCAAACGCCGCGTTGGCCGTATGCAGTAGCCAGAACGACGCAATATCGCCAGAGCGGAATTCGATGATGTTCTTGGTCGGCTCACGATGGAAGCCATACAGCGCATTCACCTTGGCCTGCAGCGCGTCGATCAGCTGGCGCAGGCGCTGATGCAGGATCGGCGAGGCCTCGATGGCGAGCGAGGGCGGCACGAAGCTGTCGTCGAACTCGAAGCCGGAGGTGGCGGTGCGGCGAACGCGCGCGAGCGGCACCGAAAGCAGCTGATCGCGCGGCTCACTATGAGCGATCAGCTTGACGCTGGTTTTCAGGAACGTGATGTCGGCTTCGGCAGCGTCAGTGAAGTGATCGGCGACCGACGACTGCTCGCTGACATAGCGCGAGACAAATCCCGTGTTGCGATCGGGCGAGTAGTTCGCACCGGTTTCACGCAGCGGATGCAGCGCCAGGTAGAACGTAAACTCGTTGATGCCGTCGGGCAGCGTGTCGAGCGCGATGGGCGGCGGCAGATCGTCGGCCTGCGGTGCGGAGTACAACGCGCCGTCCGGAAACACGAGCGACAGTTCGCTCACGCGCAACACATTGCTGCCGAGCGCGTCGCGGTCGAACTTCACCGAGCGCACGCCCCAGTTGTAAGGCTGGATGGCCTGAAGCGATTCGAACAGGCGCGCCTCATGATAGGCGTCCTGACGCTGAAAATGCTGAGGCCTCAGAAACAGGCCTTCCCCCCAGAGCACCTTTGCGGAATAACTCATCTCAAACCTGTTATATGCGTCAAGCGGGTTGCATGCCCGATGATAATTGTATCCGGCCCTGCAATTGTTAAATCGTCAAATACGGTTAAATTGCCATTCAAATGCATTTTTAGCCACAACTCACCGAAGACAGCATATTCAGCGATTGAACCGGGAATCCCTGTTCAGGTGGGATCACAGTGCCGTTGGTCACGGTCATTGCACAGTTATGCAGACCGATCATAATGCCAGACTTCTCGGACTTTGCCGGATCGAAGGCGAATTTCCAACGCTGTATTGCCGGGTCGCGGAATAGCGCGACGATACCGAATGCCTGCGCTTCGCGCGAGACTTTCTCGGTTACGGTGTAGTGCTGCCCCGGAATCAGGGTGACTTCTCTCACACTCAGCAAATCGCCGCCCAGCGTGCTTTTTTCCTTGTCGGGATCGGTGAACGCATTGAATGGCGCCTGCTGGAACGAGGTGGGATCTTTCAGTACATAGAGGCGCACCACCAGCGCCAACGGCTTCTGGTCATTGGCGGCGTTCAGATTCTGCGCGGCGTACAGCGTCAGGCCGAGGTCGCGCGGCGGCTTCTGGGCGTCCGGTACATCGGGCTTGCCGAGGCCGGTCATCTGCAGGGCGGCGGAAGCGGCCGACCCGAGCATCGGCACGGCGGCCGCACAACCCGCAAGAAGTATCGCGCTCATCGCCAGTAACGATGCATAACGAATAAAACGCAAATTCATTTACACCGATCGGTTCTGTGCCGATCGCCCCCGGTCGAATCGCTACTCAGCTAAACCAATCGGGGGAGTGCGCCTGTTCTATGCGTAATGCATTGAATGGCGCTACTACCCCGTCCGAATGGGCGGAAAAACTTTCCGTCCTCGAGAATAACGGGCTTTACGCCCGGAAACTATTTCTTATCCGGTCCTTATGTGATGCTTATGTGATGCGCTCTCGGTTTTTTCGTGCAATGCTTTGTCACACGAAAGTTGAATTATCAAAAATTGACCTGTACTATACCCGCGCACTTGAAGCAAAGCAAAACTCCAGTTTCTCGTTGAATTAAAAAACTCGCACGCCGGTGAAAAAGCGATGAAAGAGCGTCTCTTTGTAAAACTATCAGGGGTGGTGTTGGCATGTGGCGTGATCGCCGGATGTGCAAGCCAGAGCAACAACGTCGCGACCACGCCGGAGGCTTTCAACAAGTCGCTGGCAGACGCCGATACCGTCGCCAAGTCAGGTGACCAGGACAAGGCCATGGCGCTTTACCAGCAATTGGCCAAATCCGATCCGACGCGCGAAGAACCGTGGTCGCGCATGGCGCAGATCCAGTTCACACAGGGACATTACGGTCAGGCCATCGTCGACGCACAGGAAGCCTTGCAGCGCGACCAGACCGACCGTCAGGCGAAGAGCGTGCTGGCTGTGGCAGGCCTGCGCGTCGCCACGCAATCGCTGGGCGAGTTGCGCCAGGATGCGTCGCTCGCAGGCGATGCCAAGACCGATGCCCAGGCGCTCGCCAAGGAACTGCGCGACACGCTGGGCGAAGCCACGTTGTTCCCGCCGGACGACAGCGACAAGCCGGTGGTCAAGAAGAAGTACGTGAGGCGCGTCGCCAAAAAGCCGGAGGCCGCCAGCGGCGGCGCGGCCACCACGGCGGCGGCGCCGGCTGCACCGGCCACGCCGGCGCTGTCTGCTCCGGCGCCTGCAGCACCGGCTGCGCCCGCGAGAGCGGCACAAAGCGGTGGCGCGTCCGACCCGTTCAGCGCGCTTCGCTAATTCACCCGCAAGACCACCTGCTTCAGGGAGCCGACGATGGCGAAGAAAGAAAGTATTCAAAAGCGCTTGCAAAAAGTCCGGCCGCCGCGCGTTCAATTGACTTATGAGGTTGAGCGTGGCGATGCAATCGAGATCAAGGAGCTGCCCTTCGTCGTCGGCGTGGTTGCCGATCTGGCGGGGCAATCCGAAGTCGAGCAACCCAAGTTGCGCGATCGCAAGTTCGTCAATATCGACCGCGACAATTTTGACGATGTGATGAAAGGCATCGAGCCGCGTGCGGCATTTCAGGTGGAAAACCGCCTGAGTGAGGCCGGCGGACGCTTTGCGGTGGACCTGCGGTTCCGCTCGATGGCCGACTTCAGCCCGGACGAAGTGGTCTCGCAGATCGAGCCGTTGCGCCGTCTGCTCGACGCACGTTCGAAGCTGGCCGACCTGCGCAACAAGCTCGCGGGCAACGACAAGCTCGAAGACCTGCTGAGCGAGGTGCTGTCGAACACGCAGCAACTGCAGGCCCTCGCAAAAAGCCAGGGCGAAGCAGAAGAGCACGGCGATGCGCCGGGTAAAGACCAGCAGGGCGAATAAGTACGGGGTGTGAGATGAACCAGCAAACGGCAGCAGCCCAACTCGCCAGCGCGCACGACGGCGCTGAGACCTCGCTGCTCGACCAGATCGTCGAGAAGAGCAAGGTGGCGAAGTCCGATTCGGAACACGCGCGTGCGAAAGACCTGATCGGCGAACTCGTGCACCAGGTGCTCGACGGCACAGTGATCGTGTCGGACAACCTCTCGGCCACCATCGACGCCCGCGTGGCGGAGCTCGACCGGCTAATCTCCGCGCAACTGAGCGCGGTGATGCATGCACCCGAGTTCCAGCGCCTCGAAGGCACGTGGCGCGGTCTCGACTATCTGTGCAAGGAAAGCAACACCGGCTCGACGGTCAAGATCAAGGCGCTGCATGCTCCCAAGCGCGATCTGGTGCGCGACTTCAAGAACGCGATTGAATTCGACCAGAGCGCGCTCTTCAAGAAGGTCTACGAAGAAGAGTTCGGCACCTTCGGCGGCGCGCCGTTCGGCACGATCATCGGGGATTTCGAGGTGACGCGTCAGCCGGAAGACGTGTACTTCATCGAGCAGATGGCACACGTCGCCGCTGCTGCGCACGCACCGTTTATCGCGTCGGCCTCGCCGGAACTGCTGGGTCTCGAGTCGTTCGCCGATCTCGGCAAGCCGCGCGACCTCGGCAAGGTGTTCGACACGGTCGAATATGCCAAGTGGAAGTCGTTCCGCGATTCGGAAGACTCACGTTATGTCGGTCTGACGCTGCCGCGCTTTCTGGGCCGCCTGCCGTTCAATCCGAAAGATGGCGCGACCGCCGAAGGCTTCAACTTCGTCGAAGACGTGGACGGCACCGATCACAGCAAGTATCTGTGGTGTAACGCGGCGTGGGCTTTCGCTGCGCGCCTGACGGCCGCATTCGACGACTTCGGCTGGTGCGCAGCGATTCGCGGCGTGGAAGGCGGCGGTCTGGTCGAAGACCTGCCCACCCATACCTTCAAGACCGACGACGGTGAAGTGGCACTGAAGTGCCCGACCGAAATCGCGATCACCGACCGTCGCGAAAAGGAACTGAGCGATCTGGGCTTCATTCCGCTCGTGCACTGCAAGAACTCGGATTACGCCGCGTTCTTTGCTGCCCAGTCGGTGCAGAAAGCCAAGAAGTACAGCACCGATAGCGCCAACGCGAACGCCGTGCTGTCCGCGCAGCTGCAGTACATCTTCTCGGTATCGCGCGTGGCGCACTACCTGAAGGCGATGATGCGCGACAAGATCGGCAGTTTCGCCTCGGCACAGAACGTCGAAGTATTCCTGAACCGTTGGATCTCGCAGTACGTCTTGCTCGACGACAACGCGACTCAGGAGCAGAAAGCGCAGTTTCCGCTGCGTGAGGCATCCATACAGGTCTCGGAGATTCCTGGCAAACCCGGTTCGTACCGTTCGGTCGCGTTCCTGCGCCCGCACTTCCAGCTGGATGAGCTTTCGATCTCTTTGCGGCTTGTGGCTGACCTGCCGAAGCCGGCAAATTCATAAATGAAGTCAACATGCCCGGGCTGGCCGCCCGGGTTGACTGTAAAAACCACCTCTTTGGGGAGTCGATGAGTTATGAAGGACATCTATTTAAAATTCGGCAATCCTGCGATCAAGGGCGAGTCTGCCGATAAGGACCATCAGGGCTGGATCGAGATCGACTCCTGGAGTCACTCCATCACGCAACCGCGTTCGGCAACGGCCTCTACCGCTGGCGGCCATACGGCCGAGCGCTGCGAGCACGGCGATATGGTCTTCACGAAAGATATCGACGTGGTCAGCCCGCTGATCTATCAACACGCATCGGGCGGCACGACGTTCGACGAAGTGACGGTCGACTTCATGCGTTCGGATGGCGAAGGCAACCGGATCAAGTATCTGGAAGTCAAGCTCAAGTACGTGATCATCTCGAGCGTGGCACCGGCTGTCGGTTCGCCGACCGCGACGACGGGTACGAGCGACGCACCGGGCGTGTCGTTGCCGAACGAGCAGTTCACCCTGAAATACGCTGCGGTGCAGTGGAAGTACACCCAGCAGAAGATCGGCGGCAACCAGGGCGGCAACGCGCAAGGCGCGTGGAGCCTGACGAAGAACGACAAGACGTACGCAGTCTGATGGGCGGTGCGGCGTCCGTACTTGACCTGCGGGCGCCACACTGCGTTTTGCACCGCTTCTTCGGCAGCTGATGAAACGATTCGAACCGAGTTTCCTCGACAAGCTGTTCGACGACGAACCGCATTTGCCGGCTTCCCCGGCGATGCGGCAATTGTCGCTGGACGAGCTGAAGGCGACTGTCGCACGTGACGTCGAGGCCATCCTGAACACCCGGATCGCCTTGACCGAACACGAGCTGGCGGCGCTGCCCGAGTGTCAGAAATCGGTCTTGACGTACGGTCTGAACGACTTCGCGGGCCTGAGTCTCGCGAGTCACTACGACCGGACGTTCATCTGCAAATCGATTCAGCAGGCCATTGCGCGGCATGAGCCGCGACTGAAGCAGGTGGCAGTCACGCTAGAACTGAACGAACAATCGACCAACGCGCTGTATTTTGCCATTCAGGCGTTACTGGTCGTACATCCGGCAGAAGAACCGGTGAGTTTTGATGCGATGCTGCAGCCTTCGACGTTGCAGTATTCCGTATCGCGCGCACGCGCGAAGCTCTAATACCGCATGCTGGCTGCCGTTACGCGCAACGGCAGCGCGGGTGTATCAGGTCCGGGGACAGGTTGATGGAAGAATTGCTGCCATATTACGAGCGCGAACTGGCATTCCTGCGGCGCTACTCGAACGATTTCGCAGATCGTTACCCGAAGATCGCCGCGCGCCTCGCGATGTCCGGCGAGCACTGCGAAGACCCACACGTCGAGCGGATGATCGAATCGTTCGCGCTGCTGGGCGCCCGCATCAACAAGAAGCTCGACGACGACTACCCCGAATTCACCGAAGCACTGCTCGAAGTGCTTTATCCGCATTATCTGCGGCCGTTTCCCTCGTGTTCGATTGCCCAGTTGGGCACCTCCGCTGCACTCAGCAATCTGACCGAACCGGTCACGATCGAGCGGGGCACCGAACTCAAATCGCGCACGATCCGCGGCGTACAGTGCCGCTTTCGCACCGCTTACGATGTGACGCTGGCGCCGATCCGCATCTCGGAGGCGAAGTACACGTCCATCGCGATGGCGCCGAGCGCGACTGTGTTGCCGGCCAACGCGTCGGCGATTGTCTCGATCACGCTCGAGTCGACCGCGCCGCAACTGGATCTCGGTGCGCTGAAGCTGTCCACGCTGCGCGCGCATCTGCATGGCGAGCAATCGTTTATCGCGGGTTTGACCGACTGCCTGTTCGTCAATGCAATGGCCACCTATGTCGAGGCTGACCGCCGCGGCGTGTGGACCGCGATGCGCACCTCGCCGCTCGCACAAGCCGGCTTCGACGAAGAAGACGCGCTGATCGACTACCCCGCCAAGTCGCATCCGGCGTACCGGTTGCTGACCGAGTACTTTGCGTTTCCCGACAAATTCAATTTCGTCGATTTCGATCTGGCGGCAATGACGCGCGCGAGCGGCCGCTGCAGCCGTCTGACGCTGCACGTCGTGCTGAAAGACGTGCGCAGCGACTCGCATGTGGCGCGGCTGCTCGAGACGCTCTCGACGCAGCACTTCCGCCTGTTCTGCACGCCGGTCGTCAACCTGTTCAAGCAGCACGGCGAACCGATCCGTCTGACGCATCAGTCGATCTCGTATCCGGTGATCGCCGAAGCGCGCCGGGCGTTTGCCTACGAGGTGTATTCAATCGATTCGGTGAAGCTGGTCCGGCAGCAGGCGAACCAGGAATCGGTGATCGAATTCCGGCCGTTCTACTCGCTGCATCACGGCGAGCGGCAACGCGCCGGGCATTACTGGTTCGCGCGCCGCAACGACTGGGTGGCGGAGAAAAGCCCGGGCTACGAAACCGAGATCTCGATCGTCGATATCGATTTCGAACCGGCTGAGGCGCAAACCGACACGCTGAGTATCGAACTGACCTGCACCAATCGCGATCTGCCGGCCGGACTGGCGATGGGCATCGAAGGCGGCGACCTGTTTCTGGAGGGCGGTTCGTTGACCGGCAACATTTCGATGCTGCGCCGTCCCACGCCGAGCGTGCGCTTCGAGCGTGGCCGTGCCGCGCACTGGCGGCTGATCTCCCACCTGGCGCTCAATCATGTCTCGCTTGCGAGCAATGGCCTCTCTGCGCTCAAGGAAATGCTTGTGCTGTACGACATGCGGCGCACGGCGGTGTCGGCGCGGCATATCGACGGACTGGTCGGCATCGAGCAGCGCGCGGCCGTGCAATGGCTGCCGGGCAAGCCGTTCGCTACCTTCGTGCGCGGTATGGAAATTCGCCTGACCATCGACGAGGACCATTTTGTGGGCACGAGCCTCGCGTCTTTCGTGCGCGTGATCGACACGTTTTTTGGGCTGTACGTGCATCTGAACAGCTTTGTGCAACTGGTCGTCGTGTCGAAGCGCACTGGCGAGGAGATTCTGCGATGCAAACCCCGCAGCGGCGAATCGATCCTGGCGTAATCGAGCAACTGCTCGACGAACCGCATCGCTTCCAGTTTTTTCAGGCAGTGCGGATTCTCGAGAAGTGGTTTGCCAGGGAGAACTCAACACGGCCCGGCGAGATCGTGGCGCAGCGTCTGGCGTTTCGCAATACGCTTTCGCTGGGCTTTCCGCCGAGCGAGATTCACAGCGCGCAGTCCTATGACGATGAAGGCACGGCGCTGAAGGACAAGCCGCAGCGCACCGCCGCCGTCGAAGACGGCAAGCTTGGCCGCGTCGATATCACGCCGGCGTTTTTTGGGCTGCTAGGCGGGCAGGGCGCATTGCCGCTGCACTATACCGAGCAGATCATTGCGCGCGAGCAACTCAGGCGCGACCGTGCGGCGCGCGAGTTCTTCGATGTCTTTTCGAATCGGGCCACCGCGCTGTTCTACTCGGCATGGAAGAAATACCGGCTGCCGTTTCATTACGAACTAGACCGCGACGAGCGCTATCTGCCGTTGCTGCTGGCGCTTGCCGGTGTCGCCGATGCAGAGAGCCGCAGCACCCTGCAGCAGGGCGACGGTGCGCTGTTCGACGAGGCGATTGCAGGCTATGCGCTTGCGGCGCGGCATCGGCCGGTGTCGGCGGCGTACTTGCAGCGGACGTTGTCCGAATACTTTCAGGTACCGGTGCGCGTCGATCAGTTTGTCGGCAAATGGTACGACGTGCCTCCGGATCAATTGACGGTGCTGGGCAGCGTCAACGCGACGCTCGGCGCCACCGCGCTGGCAGGCGAACGGGTCTGGCAGCGCGACATGCGTGCGCGGTTGGTGATCGGCCCGCTCGCAAAAAAAGACTATGAAGCCTTCCTGCCGGGCGCCGAACGCGCCATCGCACTGGAACGGATGCTGACGCTGCTGGCCGGCGTGACGCTTGAATACGAGGTGTCGCTGGTGTTGCGGCGCGCCGAGGTCGGCTCGATTCAGCTGGGCCACGGTGGACGGCTCGGCTGGGACGCGTTTCTCTGCACACACGACGCTGACCGCGACCGCTCCGACGCCCGCTATGAATTGCACGTCATCCACTGAACATCGCAACGCGCTACGCTATCAACAGAACCTGGACCGCACGACATGAGCACGCCCCTCAAGACGCTGATCGCGAAACTGAATCCGACCTGCCGCCAGGCCACTGAGCGGGCGGCGAGCAATTGCCTGTCGCGCGGTCACTACGAGGTGGACCTCGAGCATCTGTTTCTGGCCTTGCTCGACGAGCCGGCGAGCGATGCGACGCTGGTGCTGCGCGCGAGCCGTATCGACGCGCATGCGTTGCGTGCCGATCTCGAACGCGAGTTGCAGCGCCTGAAGACGGGCAACGCGCGCACGCCGGTGTTTTCCGTGCATCTGATCGCGCTGTTCGAGCAGGCGTGGCTGCTGGCATCGCTCGATGCGCAGATCGGCCGGATCCGCTCCGGCCATCTGCTGCTCGCGCTGCTGAGCGCACCGGATCTCGCGCAGTTTGCGCAGCGTATGTCGCCGTTGTTTCGCGACGTGCGTGTGACCGATCTCAAGCATAAGTTCGATGAACTGACGGTTGGCTCGTGCGAGGCAGAGCGCAATCCTGCGGCGTCCGACGATGCCGATGGCGATGAACGCGATGCCAGTCTGCAACCGGCGCAAAGCGGCGGCCCTTCAAAGACGCCCGCGCTCGATACCTACACGACCAACCTGACGCAACGCGCCCGCGATGGCCATATCGATCCGGTGATCGGCCGTGAAGCCGAAATTCGCCAGACGATCGACATTCTGATGCGCCGCCGCCAGAACAATCCGATCATGACGGGTGAAGCGGGGGTTGGCAAAACCGCCGTGGTGGAAGGCCTCGCATTGCGTATTGCCGCTGACGACGTGCCCGCGCCGCTGAAAGGCGTCGCGCTGCACGTGCTGGACATGGGGCTGCTGCAGGCCGGCGCGAGCGTCAAAGGTGAATTCGAAAATCGCCTGAAAAACGTGATCGACGAGGTCAAGAAAAGCGCGCATCCGATCATCCTCTTTATCGACGAAGCGCATACGATCATCGGCGCGGGCGGTCAGGCCGGACAGAACGATGCGGCGAACCTGCTGAAGCCGGCGCTCGCACGCGGCGAACTGCGCACGATTGCGGCCACCACGTGGAGCGAGTACAAAAAGTACTTCGAGAAAGACGCGGCGTTGGCAAGGCGCTTCCAGGTCGTGAAGATCGAGGAGCCGAACGAGACGCTTGCGGCGTCCATGCTGCGCGGCATGGCGGGTTTGATGGAAAAGCACTTCAACGTGCGCGTGCTCGACGATGCGATTACCGAAGCGGTGCGCCTGTCGCATCGCTATATCAGCGGCCGTCAGTTGCCGGACAAGGCGATCAGTGTGCTCGATACGGCCTGCGCGAAAGTCGCCCTGGCGCATAGCTCGACACCTGCAACGATCGACGACACGAAAAAGCGGATCGAGAGAATCGATGCGGAAGTGAACGCGCTCGAACGGGAAGTCGCGAGTGGCGCGGTGCACGACGAGCGTCTTTTGGAACTGCGCAGCCTGCGGGAAGCGGACGTAACCGCGCTGGCCGCCGGTGAAGCGCGCTACGACAAGGAGCGCGCACTGGTGTCGGAGATCGGCGAACTGCGGGCGCAAATCGATGCAACACGCGGCGGTAGCGCGGACGCGGAGCAGGCCGGGAAAGCCGCGAGTGCGCGTGAGACGCTCGCAGCGCGCGTGAGCGAACTGCATGCGCTGCAGGCTGGTCAGCCGCTGGTGCCGCTGCAGGTCGACGGCCACGTTGTTGCGGAGATCGTCGCGTCGTGGACCGGCATTCCGTTGGGACGCATGGTCAAGGACGAGATTCAAACCGTGCTGAACCTGCAACCGCTGCTGGGCGCTCGCGTGATCGGCCAGGACCACGCGCTGGAAGCGATCGCCCAGCGCGTGCGGACCGCCAGCGCGAACCTCGAAGATCCGAACAAGCCGCGCGGCGTGTTCATGTTCGTCGGCCCATCGGGTGTCGGCAAGACCGAAACGGCGCTGGCGCTGGCCGACATCCTGTATGGCGGCGAACGCAAGATGGTCACGATCAACATGAGCGAGTATCAGGAGGCGCATAGCGTCTCTGGTCTCAAAGGCTCGCCGCCGGGTTACGTCGGCTACGGCGAAGGCGGCGTGTTAACCGAGGCGGTGCGTCGCAATCCCTATTCGGTTGTGCTTCTCGACGAAGTGGAAAAGGCCCACCCGGACGTGCTCGAAATGTTCTTCCAGGTGTTCGACAAAGGCACGATGGATGACGCGGAAGGCCGCGAGATCGACTTCCGCAATACTCTCATCATTCTCACCTCGAACGTCGGTTCGCAGGCGGTGATGCAGGCGTGTCTGAACAAGAGCGCGGAAGAACTGCCGGGCGCCGACGAACTCGCCGAGACGTTGCGCCCGCAACTATACAAAGCGTTCAAGCCGGCTTTTCTCGGCCGCATGAAAGTGGTGCCGTACTATCCGATCTCCGATGACGTGCTCGTGGAGATCATCGAACTGAAGCTCGAGCGGATTCGCCGGCGCATCGAAGCGAATCACAAGGCGACCTTCGAGTGGGACGAGTCGCTGGTGGATGCCGTATTGGCGCGCTGTACCGAAGTCGATTCCGGCGCGCGCAACGTGGACCACATCCTGAACGGCACGTTGTTGCCCGAAGTGGCGCAGCAGGTGCTCGAGCGGATCGCGGACGGCACGTCGCTTGAGCGCATCGCGGTGCGGGCGAGCGAGGCCGGTGAATTCGAATATACGGTTGCCTGAAGCGTGCGCGCGCGTGTCAATGTCGTCGCACGGGTCTTCCTGTTTTAACGCCTGAACCCAGGCACTTACGTTACGGCTTTCTGTCATGCTCATGCCCGCTAACATCACCACGCTGCTGGAACCGGTCAGCGAAACTTCGCCCTGCGGCGACGACCTGTTGTTCTCAGCCGATTTCGACGCGATCCAGAACGCGCGCCGCTTCGACGACCCCTCGCTCGATCAGGGCGAGTGGGTGACGGAGATCAAGGAAGCGAACTGGCCGTTTGTCGTCGAGCGCAGCACGAGCCTGCTCAAGACGCAGACCAAAGATTTACGGCTGGCGGTGTGGCTCACCGAGGGCCTGGCGCTCGAGGAAGGCATCACCGGGCTGACCGACGGCTACCGGCTGATTACGGGGTTGTCCGAGCGTTATTGGGATCATCTGCATCCGCTGCCCGAAGGGGACGATACCGAATACCGCCTCGGCAACGTGGCGTGGTTGGTGGGCCGCACGGCTGAGCTACTGCGCGCGATGCCGCTGACCGCGGCACCGGCGGATATCTACAGCACGGTGGATTGGGAGGTGGCGACCCACGTCGCTCAGGCGGTCAAGCGCGATCCGGATCACGCTGACGATATCGCCCGGGGCAAACCGTCCGTCGAGCAGATCGAGGCGTCGAAGCGGGCCACGCCGGTGCCGTTCTACGCCGGGCTGCTGGCCGATCTGGCGGCCTTTGAAGCGTCCATGCTGGCGCTCGAGCAGGAGCTGGACCGCCGCGCAGGCGATTCCGCGCCGAGCTTTCGTCAGGCGAAAGACGCGTATGAAGGGGTGTACCGGCTCGCCGAGCGATTTGCGCGTGAAGTGGGTGTGACGGCCGAGAGCGCGGCCAAAGCGCAGAAACCGGAGACCGTCGAGCGTGCCGAGCCCAGTTTCAAGACCGCAACGCAACGGGAGGAACCCGTGTTGACGACCGTATCGACGAACTCGCAAGCGAGCATCGCTGGGATTCAGAATCGCGCGCAGGCCGTCGCGCAGTTGCGGGCGGTGGCGCGGTTTTTCCGGAGCACCGAGCCGCATAGCCCGGCTGCGTATCTGGCGGACAAGGCGGCGGAGTGGGCGGAGATGCCGTTGCATCAATGGCTGTCCACGGTGGTCAAGGACGACGGGTCGCTGGCGCATATCCGTGAACTGCTGGGCGTGAAGCCTGAAGAAGGCAAGTGAGTTTTCCGGCGGGCTGCCTGTGAAAGGCGGTGAAAGGGTAGCCCGTCGCATCCTCCAGATCCCCAACCTAAAGAAATCGCCTCGGCTTGCCGATATATGAGCTAGCCGGGGGAGCGTCGCTTTCCTGATGCCTTACGGCGTAGAAAGAAACTGGAAAGAGGCGCGATGACATCTGCAACTGCTGCATCGAAGGGCCGGGCGTTGCCTGAGCGCATTTTTGTGCGGTTCAAGGTGGCCGTGCTGCTCGGAGTCCTGACTGGATGCAGCGATGGTATTTCACAGTCGGACGTGCAATTCGTCGTAGCCGGGATGCCGGCCCAGTTCCAGTCGCTGCGCATGTACCACACCGTGCCTGACGACGCAGCACCTCTCGGCAGCTCGGCTGCTCACGCTGCCGTGCGGCTGCTGCAGGGTTGCGAAGCGATTCTCCGTTTGCCCGGTGGCGAAAAGCGCGAGGCGGTCACTCTCGGCAGCGACACCGCGGCCTCCTTCGATCTCGACGCTGTCCGCACCGCCGACGGATGGAGCGTGACCTCCGATGGTCTTTCCCCGCCAAGCGACAACCCCGTCGCATTTCGCACCCAGTTCACGAACTGCGTGAGTGCGATCCAGGACAAGTATCGGGCTGAACCGGATAAGGCGCCGTTTTCTGCGTCGATGGTATTCAAGTAGTCGAGCACCGCAGATGGTTTTAAGTAGTTAAGTAGTGCAGATGATGTTTCTTAGGGGTGCAGGTGACGGCTTTGAGCTTTAGCTCTTCGCCAGGCCCTAAAGCTTCGCGAAGCGAAGCCGATATCGTGGCAATGGACAACGAAAATTCCGGCAGAGAACCGTCCATAGGCGTATCACATCACCACTACGGGAGGAGAGCGTGTGCTGTTTCGCATGATGCGAGGTTGCGCGCGTAATGCTATGTTCAAACGCTTAACGATACAGAATGGGCTCACGCTCACGATCGCGGGCTATACGCTCGCGTTGATCGCCACGATGCTGGTCGCCGTGCTCGGTCTCAAGCAGAGCAACGATGCGCTTAAGCAGACATATGCGACCGATACGGTAGCGATCACCCATCTGAAGACGAGTTCCGAGCTGATGCTGCAGGTGCAGCTGGCGCTCGGCAACTACGAGACACTGTTTTCGATGGGTCGCGCAAGCGACGACCTGCTGGTAAAGGCGCGCGCCGTGCTCAAGGCGAGCGACGACAACTGGGCGGCGTACCTTGCAAAGCCGCGTAACGCTGAAGAGTCGCGCGCCGCCGATGCGGTGCAGGCAGCCCGCGCGGCCCTCATCAAGCAGGCACTTGAGCCCGAGTTCCAGCAACTCTCGCAAAACGACTACTACAAATTCCACACGACCCGCGGCGAGGCCGACCCGCTCAACGCCCGCTACGCGCAGGCGATGAACGCACTCGAAGCGTTGCAGGTGGATCACCAGCAGGCGCGTTTCGAACAGGCGCAGGCGCAGTTTCATCGCCTGATGGTCGGTGCGGCCCTGATCGCACTGGCTGCGCTCGGCATTGGCCTGCTTGCCCGCGCCGTGCTGGCCTCAGTAATTGGACGCCCGCTCACCCGCATGCAATCGATGATGAGCGAGATCGCATCGAATCAGGACTTCACCCGCCGCGTTCCGGTGGGACGGATGGACGAGATCGGGCGCTCGATCGTCGCGTTCAACGAGATGATCGAGAAGATCCAGCAAAGCTCCGCGCTGCTCAAGCAGAAAACCGCGGACATCCAGGCGATGCTGCAGAACATTCAGCAGGGGATGCTGACCGTCGTCGGCGGCGCGCTGGTGCACGCCGAATACTCGGCCTACCTCGAGGCGATCTTCGAGACGAAGGACATCGCCGGGCGTCCGGTCATGGATCTGGTGTTCGACAACACCGATCTGAACTCCGATGTGCGCTCGCAGGTCGACGCCACGATTCAGGCCTGCATCGGCGAGGACGCGATCAACTTCACCTTCAACCAGCACCTGCTCGTGAACGAGGTCGCGAAGACGATGGCCGACGGCCGCGTGAAGACGCTCGACCTGAGCTGGTCGGCGATCACCGACGAGAACGACACCGTCATGCGTCTCATGCTGTGCGTGCGCGACGTGACCGAGCTGCGCCAGCTTGCCGCCGAGACGGGCGAGCAGAAGCGCCGGCTCGAGATGATTGGCGAGATTCTCGCGGTCAACGAGGAGAAGTTCCATAACTTCGTCGACAGCGCGACGGGCTTCGTCAACGAAAACGAGCGGATCATCCGCCAGCACACGCAGGCCGACAGCGAGGCGCTCGCCGAACTGTTCCGCAACGTGCACACCATCAAGGGCAACGCCCGAACCTACAGCCTGCAACACCTGACGAGCATCGTGCACGAAACCGAGCGGCGCTACGACGCGCTGCGCCGCAACGATGTCAGCGAAGAGTGGAATCAGGAAGTGCTGATCGCGGACCTCGAACGCGTGAAGGAAGCGATCGAGCGTTACAGGACGATCAACGATGTGAGCCTGGGCCGCAAGGACGGCGGACGTCGCGGCAGCGCCGAGCACTATCTGATGGTGGACCAGGGGCATATCCAGGAGAGCCTGCGCATTCTGGAGGCAGCCGACCCGGTCGACGTTCGCAGCCTGCAGACGATGCGCGATTCGGTGCACCGCAGCTTGCGCATCCTCGGCACCGAAACGATCGAGGACACGCTCTCGGGCGTGCTCGAATCGCTGCCGTCGCTTGCACGTGAACTCGGCAAGGAGCCGCCCATCGTACGTATCGACGACGACGGTTACCGCGTGAACAGGCAGGTGAGCAGCACGCTGAAGAACGTCTTCGTGCACCTGATGCGCAACTCGGTCGATCACGGCATCGAGACTGCAGCCGCCCGCGCCGAGCAGGGCAAGCCTGCGGCCGGCACGATCGTCATCGAAGCCGGCGTCGCCCGGGGCGCGCTGCAGATCACCATGAGCGACGACGGCCGCGGCCTCGCGCTCGGGCGCATTCGGGGCATCGCGAGCGCACGCGGCTGGCTCGACGACGACGCGCAACTGAGCGACGAGCTGGTCGCCGATTTCATCTTTCATCCGGGCTTCTCGACCGCTGAACGGATCACGGAAGTGTCCGGGCGCGGCGTCGGCATGGACGCAGTACGGGATTTCCTGAAGCGCGAGAACGGCAGCATCGAGCTGCGCTTCACGGACGACCGGCGCGGCGCCGACTATCGCCTGTTCGAGATCGTGGTCTGCCTGCCCGAGCGCTGCGCCGTGCAAAGCGCAGGTGCGACGGACAGGAAAGAAGAGAAGCCGGTGCAGATCGACGCGTTGTCCGCTTGAACGACTTGGAGAAGGGCAGTGGTCGAACGATATGGAATCCTGATTGCCGGATTGGCGCTCGGCCTGCTGGTGGCGCTCGCGGTAGCGGTTGCATGGCGCGAGCGGCGCCGCGGTGCGCAGGCGCTCGCGCAACTGCGCGCTGAAGCCGAGGCGCACCACACAGCCGCACTCGCGCAAGCCGACGCTCGGCATCAGGAGCGGGCCGAACAGGAAAAGCGCGAGTACGAGTCGCTGGTTGCGGGGCTGCGCGATGACCTTGCCCAGCGGTCGGCGAGCGAGGACGATGCACGCGCGGCGCGCGCCGCCGTGCTCCAGTTCAAGGAGGAATGGGGGCGGCAGGCCGCATCTATCGCAGGCGAAGCGATTCGGCTCAGGGAACTCGCCGTGACGTTCGAGCGCTGGCACGAGCAGATGATCTCGCTGATGGAGCAGAATCAGGAGATGCACAGCAAGAATCAGGAGCTGTCGTCGATCGTCGCGCACGTGCTGATCGTCTCGCTGAACGCGTCGATCGAGGCGGCGCGTGCAGGCGCTGCCGGACGCGGCTTCTCGGTCGTCGCGAGCGAGGTGCGCACGCTCGCGTCGCGCTCGCAGGATCTGTCGAAGAGCTATCGGGACAGCCTGCATCGCAACGACCTGATCACGACCGCGACGTTCCAGGACATTCAGGCGGGCGGCAAGATGATCGTCGCGTCCCTCGGCAGCGTCGCGGCGCTCGCGAACCAGCTTCAAACCCAGCTCGAGCAGGCGGCGACGTGATTACCGAGCAAGCGAAAGACAGCATCGAGCGGATCTTCCGCCAGGCCGCGCGTCTGCGCCTGACGGTCGGCGCAGGCGACGCGTGCGACATCGTGCACGGGACGCCGCATGACGGCGCGGTGGACGGCGAGCTCATCGTGCTGACGATTTCATCGATTTCTTTCAGGCTCCTGCTGGTCCTGCATTTCGACAACGACGACGCGACGCGCGACTACTACCTCGGCAGTGGCGAGGCGACGCTCGAGGAAAGGCTGCTGGAAATCTGCAACCTGTGCTGTGGCGCAATGAACCAGCAGCTCGTCGGCTATTTTCCGGATCTCGGGATGTCGACGCCGTACGTGCTGAGCGGTCACTGCGTGTCGTATCTGGATCAGTTGAAGCCTGATTTCCTGGTGTCGTATCGCGTGACGGTCAACGGCGCCGTGCAACTCGGCGCGACGGTGTGCGTGTGCGCCGACGCGCCGCTCGACTTCGTCGCGACCGTCGCCGAGGTCACGGAACTTGCCGAGAGCGTCGGCGAGCTCGAACTTTTTTGATGTGTGAGGAAGGCAGCATGGACATGAACAAGCCGGTCAGCAAGGTACTCGTGCTCGACGACTGCCCGGCGCATACAGAGGCGATCAAGCGCTTCTGCGACGAGAACAACCTGGTTGGTTTGACGGTAAGGACGCATCGCCTGTCGGCGGTGCTGCGCTCGAACATCGATCTTGGCGCGATCCTGCTCGCGGAGAACTACGGTGGATCGCCCGCTGAGTGCGCGGCAATCGCGACGCGCATCGATGCACTGCGCCCGGAGTTGCCGATCATCCTGCGCCGCGACGAGCACGCGACGCTCGACGATCTGCCGCACGCGCTACGCGAAGTCGTGTGCGCCGCGTACGTCGCGAGCGATATGGCGCCGCTGCGCCTCGCGATCGACGAGTACCTGTTCGTTCTGGATTATCCGAACGCGCTCGTGCGCGGCATTACCGAGATCACCGAGTTCAAACTGGCGAACCTGTTCCGCGATCTGAAAGTGACATGGGACACCCCGTGCCTCGTGCGCGACCAGATCATCTACGGCGAGGTGTTCAGCCTGATCGCGCTCGAGAGCGACTGGTGCCGCGGCTACATGATGGTCCAGACCGACGAGCAGCCGCTGCTCGAACTGCTCGGCCGCAAACAGACGAGCGACAGTGTCCCGGATTTTCGCGACCTCAACAGCGTGCTGGGGGAACTGACGAACCTGATCTGGGGCGCGTTCAAGGACCGTTATCTCGGCAACGCGCAGGCCGCGCGCAGCCAGGTCCAGGTGCCGCTCATCATCAATCACAAACAGCGCTACATCTCGTTCGGCACGACCAACCCGCAACTGTGCTTCAAGTACCACGTGGTTGACGAGGCGTCGGGCCGCTCTGTCGTGTTCGATCAGCGTTTCATTTTCAACCTGAGCTGGTCGCCGGAAGATTTCGAGGAGGGCGCCGACGATGTCGACGCGCTCGTTGCGGCTGGCGAGCTGGATCTGTTTTGACAAATTGTCTGTCAACGATTTAAGAGGGAAACATCATGGCAAAAATTCTGGTGGTGGACGATTCGAGCACCGTGCGCGACGAAGTGGCGGGCTTCCTGAGAAAGAATGGCCTCGACGTGGACACGGCTGTCGACGGTAAGGACGGCCTCGCGAAGCTGCGCACGAGCCCGGGAACCCGGCTTGTGATCAGCGACGTGAACATGCCGAACATGGACGGCCTGACGATGGTCGAGAAGATCCGCGGCGAACTCGCGAATCAGACCGTCAACGTGATCATGCTGACGACGGAAAGCAGCCCGGCGATGAAGGAGCGTGGCAAGGCAGCGGGCGTGAAGGGCTGGATCGTCAAGCCATTCAAGGGCGAAGTGGTTCTCGAGACGTTCCGTAAGCTCGCGGGCTGAGCGGCCGGTCGAGTTTCTTTATCGCCAGTGCGTCAGGCGCCCGCTCATGGAGCGGGCTGAAATACTACGACTGTCTGGACGAGGCGGGGTCAGTGGGGGATAGCGGGGCGTGCCGCGGCATTACGCACCGCCGCCGCCCAACCCTGCCCGGAACTCGATGCGCCGGTTTCTCGCCCGTCCATCGTTCGTATCATTGGAAGCAATCGGCTGATCCGGTCCAACGCCGGTGGTGGACAACTGCTGCGGCGCGATTCCCTTCGACACGAGATACCCCTTGACCGCGTCTGCGCGTGCCTGGCTCAAGGCGATATTCGACGTCCGGTTCCCCGCGTTATCCGTGTGCCCAATGATATCCACGGTGTTATTGGTCATCTTCGCCAGCACCGCGGCCATCTGATCGAGAATGGCCTTGCCTTGCGGCGTGAGCGTCGCGCTGCCGGTTTCGAACTCGATGGTCCGGTTAGCCAGCGTCTGGTCGAGCAGCCCTTGCTGCGAAGCGCTCACGCGCAGGCCGTTCTTGATGGTGTAAGTCGGGTTCAGCGAATTGGCCATATCGCTCGCCAATTGCTGACGTTGCGATTCGTTGCTCACTTCGCCCTTCACATCCACCTGCGTGCCGTCGATCTTCAACTGGCCCTTGCTGATCTGCTTCAACTGCGGCCCGATCAGCTTTTGCACATTGGCAGTCCAGTTGGGCGGCGTAGCGACATCGCCCACTTCGATCTGATCGACCACGTTGGCCGCGCCGTAGGTGTCGCGCAGGCGCTGCAACACGGCCGCCTTGGTGGCTTCGTCCGGCACCTTGCCGCCCACCACGACCTGACCCGGCGTGGCGTTGGCAGGCGCGGGCATCTGACGGACCGCACCGGTACCTGCACCCGTACTTGTCCCGCCCGCGCCAGGGGCCGCGCCGCCGGCCGAGGACTGCGCCGGCAGGACTGTCGTACGGATCTGGGTGCCGCTGTTATCGACCGGTGTCACGCTCGCCGGCCCCGAGCTATCGGCAAAGGCCCCCGCGCTGCTGAACATTCCGCCGAGCAGCGCTGCCAGTACAGCAGCAACGGGAACCGCGCGCGCGTGGCTCAAGAAGCGCGCCGGCGACATCGTCGAACGATCGGTTTTGGCTGGCATCGTCTTACTCCCCGGCGAAGGCTTCACGGAACGTGTCGATGCTGACGCGCAGCGACAGTTGCGGTTGGTCGAGGTAACTGACGAGCTTGCTGATCCCATGGTCGTTTTGTGCGTGATCGTCGATCCACTCGGGGTCGTCGATATCGATGTTATGTGCGGCGTAAGCCTGCGGGTCGACCACGCTATGCAGCGTCTTCGCCGAGGCGCCGTTAAAGCCGATCACGAGCCGCTCGCGCTGCGCCAGCGTGCCGATGAAAATCGCCAGTTCGAAATCGGCGCGCGAGACAAACGGCGCGATCAGTTCGAGCCAGAACGCGGCCACGAGGCTGCGATAGAACGGATCGTTCGGCAGCGGCAGCGTCAGCCCGCGTTCGAGATGCGACGAGCCGCTGTTCATCACCGGCCGCAGCAGCGAGCCGAGCGCCAGCATCGCGCCGCGCAGGCGCACCGGATGGCCGCTTGCCAGCAGCATCTGTTCGAGGCCGGCGAGGGTCTGGTGCTCGACGAAATCGTTGAAGGTGCCGTCGTGCGGATTGTCCGGGCCACCGCCCACCTCGATCGGCACCTGCGTCTCGCCCAGCGCCTGCAATGCGCCTGCAGGCTCGCTCGGGCTCAACAGCGGCCGCATCTGCGCCGCCACCCGCGACCACAGCCGCGCAAACGCGAGCGGGCTGCGGGCCAGGAACGTCAGCGGCTTTTCGACTTCGAGCGCGGTTGCGGCAAGAAACGGAAAGCGACGCGACGACTGGTCGTGGCTCGCCATCATGTGTCCGGCAATCGCCAGCTTGCTGCGCGAGCCGAGGAAGGCGAAGTGCAACGGCTTGGCGCCTTCGTAGACGATCTTCCAGCGCGGATCGTCGGTGAGCAGCTCCATCGCTTCGGCAATCCAGCGGTCCAGCGTTTGCAGCAATTGCGGGTTATGCGCGCTCTTGACGAAGTCGCCGCGCGACGGAATCTTGCCGAAGTAGGCGATTTGCGCCTGTACGGTTTGCGTCATTGCGCACCCCCTGTATTCGAGTTCGCAGTCACAGCGGCATTCGGGTTCGCTTGCAGCGCGGCGGAACCGTTCGCCGAGGCCGGCGCGGGCGAACTGCCGCCTCCTGCCGGGCCGGCGGCTCCGGACGCGCCGGTCTGCGTGGCGTTGACCGAATTCGCCGCCGCGCTCACATCCGCCACCGAGGACGGCAGATGCAGGCCGCGCAGGCTTTGCTGCTGTGGCGCGTCGCCACTGCCGCTCGACGGCTGCGAGGTGCTGATGATGCGCATGCTCACCGCCACGGTCACGTTGCCCTGCGTCCACGACAGATCGAACGTGCCGTCCGGCTGGCGTTTGCGCTGCGCCGAGTTGATCAGCTTCTCCAGACCGTAGCGTCCCGGCTCGTTGACGAACTGGATCGTGCGGCCGTCGAAGGTGGTCGCGGACAGCGTCGCCCCTGGCGATCCGGACGGATTCGGCCAGACGAAGTTGGTCCACTGCGGTGGCGTGTTGCGGTAGCGCAGCTGCTGGCCATCGATCGCCAACGTGTACTCCGTCGTGCCGGTGCTCGGCTGCGGCAGGATCTGGAACACGGTCTGCGGTCCGGCCGCGCCACTGCCTTGAGCCGCGCCGCTGGCAGCGCCGCCGGAGAGCGGGGCGACCCAGCGCGCGAAGCCGCTCGTGAAGTCAGGCGTCAGCGCGAGACCCATGTCGCCCCATGTGCGGGCCGTGAGCGTGTCGCCGCGGCGCACTGCGAGCGGCCCAAGCGTCGTACCGACAAACTTCGCGACCGAGCCATCGGGACCGAAAACCTGGGCGATTTCATCCGCGCCGGCTTCCACCTTGGCATCGCCCGCGAACGGATACTTGTTCGCGAGCGAGCTCTGGAACGGCTGATACACCTGCGCATTCCACACCTTGTTCACTTCGACGCTAGCCGGCTGGATCACCACCGCGAACGCCTGCATCAGCGGACGCACCAGCAGCGGACGCAGCGACCTGCGTTGCGAATCGGTCAGGCCCGTCAGCATCTGCTCGTCGACATACTTCAGCGAATCGGCCAGCTCGGAGCCGTTACCGTCGAGCGTCTGCTGCATCAACTGACGCGCACCCGGTCCCGGATCGCCCTGGTTCTTGATCACGTTAAAGCGGGTGCGAACCTTGGACAGCGTGTCCATATAGCCCTGCAGCATCGATCCGTTGTCCTGCTTGACCACGATCCGGCCGAGTGCCGAGAACTCCTGGCCAATCGGCCCCATCGGCAATTCAACCGGGTTGCCGTTGATGTCGATGTTCGCGTTGATCTGGCCCACCGGCGACGACGTCCCACGGTTGAACAGCTGCTTGAACCAGCTCGTGACGCCGGTCTGCGCGCCCTTCACGCCGGCGCTGAAGAGCGACGGGTTGTCCCACGAAGTCTGGTCGTAAGCGGTGTCGAGCACCTTGCGGATCGGCGAGTCCTGCGGGTCGCCCAGGCGGTTCATTGCCTCCACGGCCTGATTGAAGGTGCCGAAGTTCTGCACCGCGATGCCCTGCATGAACTTCTCCCAGTGCATTGCGTACTCGGTCTTGTACATCGCCACCAGCGCTTTCTGGATCTGCTCCGGACTGCCTTCGAGCGTCAGGTCGTCATGCGCCGAGGTATTGAGCACCCAGTCCTTCGCCTGCAGTTCCTTGGTCGCGGCGTCACGGATCGCCGGCTGCACGTACTGGAACCATGCATCCCGCGTGAACGTACCGGGGATTGCATAGCTGCCGGCAATCAGGCTGGTGTTGTTGTCACCCACAATGCGGGCGATCGTCATCGGCGCGAAGCGGGTCGAGGCGCGCGCCTTGATCTCTTCGTACACGCGCTGGCGGGCCGGCATGCCGCGCACCACACGGCGCAGGTTCTCGCGCGTCTGGTCGACGAGCGCAAGATTCTGGTCGATCATCGGCCAGTCGTCGTCCGAGACGCGCGACAGGTAGAAGGTAATCATGCGTTCGGCGCTGCGAATCATCTCGTCGCGCGGCATGTTGCCCCGGTTGGTTTCGAGCCAGCCACGCCAGAAGCGCGCCACCTGATCGGTCAGGTGGGCCGTTTCGACGTGGCGCTTGTCGCCGAGCATCAGGTAGGTCTTGAGCGCGTTGTAGGCGTCTTCCACGTTGGTGGGGGAGGCGTCGCTATACAGGCCGCCCTGGCTCGTCGCCACCATGGCGGAGGCGTGCGACGACACGGGCACCGCACCGGAGTCCGGCGTGCGCGTCATCGGCGAGAGCTGCTCCGGATGCGTGTTGACGTCTTTCAGGAAGCCTTCGAGGTTCTGCGCCACCGGGTTCAGCATGATCTGCCGCACGCCGTTGTAGTACTCCGTCAACAGATGCTGCTCGAGACGGTCGCCCTGGTAGAGACCGAGCGAAACTTCCAGCGGCCGGTCGCGACGGAACTGTTCGAGCTGGTCGATGCGGTCCTCGAGAATATCCATGGCCTCGAGGCGCGATTGCAGGTCGTTGCGGTTCTGCTGCAGACGCACCACGTTGTCGAGGTCGGCCTGTACGTTCGAGGCGAGTTGCTGGTTGTTGACCGTCGACCACGTCCAGCCTCCCAGCGCCAGCGCGAGCGCGGCAACGAAGGCGAAGAATGTCCCATAACGCATACGCGTCTTGGCGGGGCTGGCAAACTGCTTGACCGTTTGCCGGTCGGCAAAAATGACCTTGGAGAACAGGTCGCGCAGGAAAAAGCCGTTCTTCGAAAACGCGCTGCTCGGTTTGGGGATGCTGCCTGAATCGAGCCCGAAGCGGGTCGCGATACACTGTGCCGCGGCGCTGTTGGTTTCGCCTTCCTGCAGCGCGCTCGTGAAGTAGAAGCCGCGGAAAATCGGCTTGTACTGGAACGGATTGGTTTCGAACAGCGTGGCAAGGAACGAGCGCAACGCGGGCTTGATCGTGGAGAATTCGAGCGGAAAGCTCAGTTGCCCCGGCGAGAGTTTGTTGCCGCGGCTGATCGACATCTGCGCGACGCTGATCTCTTTCAGGCCGTCGTACAGCTCCTCGAAGCGCTCGTCGAACTGCGCCACGACATCGCGCTTCTCGTCCGGCTCGTAGGGCAGCGTTGCGCCCCACACACGGTCGTACTCCTGGCGCTCGCTGCCGCTGAAGAATTCGGTGAAGCCCGTGATCAGGTCGGTCTTCGTGAACATCACGTACACCGGCGCGAACACCTCGAGCTTCTCGGTCAGTTCCTGCACGCGCTGGCGCAGATTTTTTGCCAGGTTGATGGCGAATTCGGGGCGGCTGCTGGTCAGCTCGGCAATGCTTGCCGTCACGATGATGCCGTTGATCGGCGCCTTCGGACGATGGCGCTTGAGCAGGCTCAGAAAGCCCAGCCATTCCGTGCGGTCTTCCTCATGCACCGAATAGCGGCCTGCCGTGTCGAGCAGAATGCCTTCAGTGGTGAAGAACCAGTCGCAGTTCCGGGTGCCGCCAATCCCGTGGATGACGGCGTTGTTCTTGTCGGCGAACGGGAACTGCAGGCCCGAGTTCAGCACGGCGCTGCTTTTGCCGGCCGCCGGATTGCCGATCACGATGTACCACGGCAATTCGTACAGCGCTGCGCCGCCCGAGACCTGACCGATCTTCGAGGTCTTGATGGTTTTCACGGCATCCACGAGGCGCGTGCGCAGCGCGTCGAGTTCCGCCTGACGGGCGGGCGTCGCCGCCGGACCGCCCTCGGTCTGCTTCTCAGCCTGCTGCTCGAGCATGTCGCCGAGCTTGCGGTTGGCGCGCCGCGCCGCGAGCCGGCGCCACAGCCACACCACGAACAGCAGCGCCAGCACGGCGCCCAGCGCGACGGCCGGCCACAACGGATCGATCTGGAAGGTGTCGGCGGCGATGAAGAGCACGGCAGCGAGCGCGAGCAACCCGATGATCGAGAGCGTGCGAGAGTGGGTCAGCACTTTGAAGATGCGTTGCATAGGCCGGTCAGGTCTGGATGTTATGGGTAGCGTGCGGTAGGACGATCAGCGGAGCGCATGGGCGGGCGTCGGCTAGTGTGGTGGCGATGCGTGTTGCATGAGGGGCGGCGCGGCGCGGGTTTGCGACGTGCCTGACGCGGTAATCACCGTGCCACGTGGATCGGTCTTTTCGCCGAGAAGAATAAATGAACGCCCCATGCCCAACCCCATTATTTGCCGCTTGATGCCACTTAATGCCGCCCGAGTACGAAGCCGGGTTTGTGATATTCGACGTGCCCCAAATCCATCAATTTCCACCGGCCTCCCCATACCAGACCGCATTGTTCCGCGGTCTGTCCGTATAACTGATAGCCTCGCATGGCCCAGGGATCTTTTTCTGAAATGACAAGCTTGCCGTCACGTAAAAATGCATTGTCCGCGGCTAGCCCGTATTGGTGATAGCTCTGAAATGCGGCAGCATTGGTAACGTTTCCTCCCATTTGCGCCAGACGGTTTTGCCGCTCCGGGCTGCGATAGCCTTCCAGTAAAGCCATTTCATAACCGTATTGCTCGTGCATGATTTTGTAGACGAGCAATAAACGGGTTCTAAAGTCGGCATCGAGCAAATTCCAGTCGCGACTGGCATCCTGCAGTGCTGGGCGAACCTGCTCCACTTCCTGTGTTGCAAAAACCTCTGGCGGCAATGCTGGTGGCGGGACGAGCTGTTCGCCGTTAAGGAGCGCGGCAATTTTCTCGTCGGGAACGCGTACGGTGTCGTCATACTGAAATAATTGACGACCGCGCAGTGCGATCGCGACCAATGGCGGCGTCGCAAGAATACCTGCGGTCGTTAAAATCAGCAAGCGTCGCTTCACCAGTAAATTTTGCATATCGATTGCTGTCGATTGCGAAAATTTTGCCGAGCGAGTTAATTGGCCGCGTGCACGCGCAGCGCTATAAGATGCATTGCGCATAAATCGGCCTTGTAAATCACGCACAATGTTAAATATTGAAGATCGCACTGATGGCAATAGCAGCATGGCTGCGATCAGCACCGCGATGGCGAAATAAGCGACGAGAACGACGGCAATCAATGGAATCCCCGGAAATTTGGAAACAATTGTATTTTGTAATGCTTGCTCTTAGAATCAGGCCTGCTCGAAGTCGAGCCGAAACGGTATTATCACGGCGAAATAAACCAGGATTCAATGAGACAGTGAATGAGTGCGCCGGACAGCTCGAATTCCAAAGCCCCGCCTAGCCTGCTTGCCGACACGGCAAAAGGCTCGCAAGCCAATGGTTCGCGGATTCTCGCGAACCTCGAAGGCCGCGTCGAACCGCCCACAGACAAGCCTCGCCGTTCCAGAGCGCCTGCCGTGCTGGTGGCGTTGCTGGTGATCGCCGCGGGCGGCTGGGGCGCGTGGCACGTGCAGCAGCGTGGCCATGGCGAACATCCACAGGTAGCCGCATCGCCAGCGCCTGCGGCTACCCAGACGGCTGCGGCGCCTGCCGGCGCCAGCGTCGCCAGCACGGCCAGTGGCGCGCAGGTGAGCGCGAAGGCTGTGCCTGCGGAGGCGGCCTCTGCCTCGCAAGCGGCGACCATCGTCGCCGATGACAGCGATAGCAAGGATTCCAAACTTTCTGCGGATGCGGCAGCTTCAGCCGCCAGCGGCGTGGACGACAGCAACCGTCTGTCACGGGCGCTTGCGAATGGCGCGGAAGCGAGCGAAACCTCGGCTCCGCCCGCGGAAGCCGCCAGGGGCGCGAAGCCGGCTGCGACAGCGGCAAATCACGCGGCGCCGCATCACGAACGCGAAACGGTCGCAGCGCACGCAAAGCACGAACACGACGTGGCGAGCAATCATCACGCGAGTGCGGTTGCGGTGGCGCAGGAGAAAAAAGACAAGCAGCATCCCGCCCATAACACCACGGTAGCGAAGGACGATCCGGATGCCGATCTGCTGGCGGCACTCGTTGCGCGCACCAAACCGGCGGCCACGAAACCCGGCGTGAATGGCGCGACGACCAAGGTCAGCGCATCGACCGGCGACCCGCAGCTTGCGGAGCGTGTGAAGGAGTGCGGCACACGCGGCTTCTTCGAAGACCAGTTGTGCCGCTGGCGCGTCTGCGACGGCCACTGGGGCAAGGATCCTGCCTGCCCTGGCGCTGCGCCGGCGAAGCCGCAGCAGTAGAACCTCGCAGCGAGACTTCGCTGTAAAACCTGATACATAGAACATGGCCCCAAGGCTCGACGAGAGCCTTGGGGCCATGTGCATTTTTCAGGGATGCACCCAGGTCCTCAAGCCGGATGCAATCCGCGCAACAGCTGGCGTACCCGCGACATGTCCTGATCGACGTGCTCAGCCTGCTCGAAGAGCACGGCCAGCCAGTCGACAAAGGCCCGTACACGCGGTGAGACGCGCCGGCTCTTCACATAAGCCACTGACACAGACATCGGCACCGGCTTCCATTGCGGCAGAACCTCGCGCAAGCGCCCTGAATCGAGGTATGGCTGCGCCGCGATGCGGGCCGGCTGGATCAGCCCGAGTCCTTGCAGGCCACAGGCCAGATAGGCCTGTTCGTCGTTAACCTTGACGAAGCCATCCACCTTCACGTTCAGCGCGCTATCGCCAACCTCGAAGTCGAAGTTCACTGCGCGGCCGTTATGACCCATGCAGTTGACGGCGACGTGATGCGCGAGATCGTCGAGATCGGCGGGTACGCCGTAGCGCTCGAGGTAGTCGGGGCTCGCGCAGGTCACGTGTTCGAGCGTGCCCAGGCGTCGCGCCACCAACCCGGAATCGGGTAACTCGCCGAGCTGGATGCTGCAATCCACCGCTTCGCCGACCAGATCGACCGTGCGATTGCTGACGCCAATCGCGAGATCGATGTTCGGATAGCGCTCGTGAAAATCGTCGAGTGCGGGCAAGACCAGCGCAGTGGCCAGCGCGCCTGGCATTTCGACACGCAGACGGCCGCTTAGCTGATCGGTCGAATGACGCAGGCTCGCTTCCATTTCGTCGATGTCGGCGAGGATCTGCATGCAACGTTCGTAGTACGCAGCACCTTCGGGGGTCAGGCTGAGCCGCCGCGTAGTGCGCACCAGCAGTGCGGTGCCAAGCAGCGCTTCGAGATTCTGAACCAGCGTTGTTGCCGTGGCGCGCGGCATATCCAGCGATTCCGCGGCACGCGTGAAACTATTGGTATCGACGATACGGATAAAAGTGCGCATCGCCTGAATACGGTCAATCACGGGCAATCTCCTGTTCAAACAGTAAACAAACAGCAAACACGCGGGACAATCCGGACTAAGGACGTACAGCCAACGTGCCTCGTCCGTGGGGGAGGCGCGTCGGCAGACAATGCGAGGCGGGAGCAGGGCAGGCCGCCGCGAGTGGCGCGGCCTGTGCGTGACGCGCGACGGGTGTTGAACCCGCCTGCGTGACGACCTGTGGAACTACCGGGGTAAAACGTGAAACAGGACGACCGGCAGTTACTTCCGGAGCGAATCGAGATCGATCACAAAGCGATACTTCACATCGCTCTTCAACATCCGCTCATACGCATCGTTAATCTGTTGCATCGGAATCACTTCGATGTCCGATGTAATGCCGTGCTCTCCGCAGAAATCGAGCATTTCCTGGGTTTCAGCAATCCCGCCAATCAGCGAACCCGCCAGACGCCGGCGCTTCATGATCAGGTTGAACACCTGCGGCGACGGGTGATCGTGTTCCGGCGCGCCGACCAGAGCCATCGTGCCGTCGCGGCGCAGCAGGTTCAGGAACGGGTTCAGGTCATGCTGGGCTGCCACGGTGTTGACGATGAGATCGAAGCTGTTCACATGCGCTTCCATCTCTTCCGGGTTTTTCGAAATCACCACTTCGTCTGCACCAAGACGTTTCGCGTCTTCGACCTTCGACTGCGAGGTCGTGAACAGCACCACGTGAGCACCCATCGCATGCGCGAGCTTGACGCCCATGTGGCCGAGTCCGCCGAGGCCGACAATGCCGACCTTCTTGCCGGGACCCGCGCCCCATGTGCGCAGCGGCGAGTAGAGGGTGATACCTGCGCACAACAGCGGCGCCGTGCCGGCCGGATCGAGATTTTTCGGCACGCTCAGCACGAAGTCTTCGTCCACGACCAGTTGGGTTGAATAGCCGCCCAGCGTGATGTCGCCGGTGATGCGGTCCGCACCGTTGTACGTACCGACCCAGCCGTTTTCGCAATACTGTTCGAGTCCTTCCTCGCAACTCGGGCAGGTACGGCACGAGTCGACGAGGCAGCCTACGCCGACGAGGTCACCGACCTTGTGACGCGTGACGTCGGGACCGACAGCGGTCACCCGGCCGACGATCTCGTGACCCGGCACGACCGGATAAATCGAGTTCTTCCACTCGTTGCGGGCCTGATGCAGATCCGAATGGCACACGCCGCAAAACAGGACTTCCATTTGCACGTCATGCTCGCGCAATTCCCGGCGCTGAAATTCGAATGGGGCGAGCTTCGATTGCGCGTCGCTCGCAGCATAGGCGTAAGTCGTGGTCATGAGTGCTCCTGCAAATGGATGGGGTTGCACAAGGCGCCGGCGGTAGCGACACGCGGTCGCTGAAGCGGCTGAACCTCGAATTGAACCGGATCACGTTGGCTTTCCACAGGGGCCAGCGGGTTGCCGCAGGTCGTCGCGGCTGGCTGGTTATCTGCGAGGGCAGCGTGGGCAAACGGGTGATCCGGCAGGGTTCCCATCGTAGGCGGCGGGAAGCACCTGGGGAATACCTGAATATCTCGAAGGTTTGCCTAATTCTCTGGAGCGCGAGCGCTATAGGCCGTTTGATGCTAAATTTCAAGCCTTATTCTCTGCTGAATCAATAGGCACTGTCATGCAAACGACTCAAACGCCCCGCGCAGCCATTAGTCCGGCCCAGCAGCGCATGGTCGAGCTCTTCGATGTTCTGGCGCCGTCTGTCGGCTTCACGCCTTCATGCCTGGACGGCGTGAAGTTCATGCGCGCGAACCGGCCGATGCCGCGCATGCCGGTACTCTACGAGCCGAGCATCGTGATCGTCTGCCAGGGGCGCAAACGCGGCTATCTGGGTGAGAAGACGTATTTATACGACGCGCAGCAATATCTGGTGCTGTCCGTGCCGCTGCCGTTCGAGTGCGAGACGGAGGCGAGTCCGGAGGAGCCGTTCCTCGGCATCTCGGTGCGGGTGGACCTGACGGTGGTGGCGGAATTGCTGATGGCCTTGAACGAAACCCACGGCACGGCGCACACCGAACCGCGCGGCATCTATTCGACGCCTCTGGATCCGGTCATGAGCAATGCGGTGCAGCGTCTGCTCGAAGCGCTCGCTTCGCCCCTCGACGCGCGAATTCTGGCGCCTGCCATCATGCGCGAGATTTGCTACCGCGTGCTGACTGGCGAGCAGGGCGACGCGATCCGCGCGGCGCTCACGCATCAGCATCACTTCGGGCGCATCGCCAAGGCGTTGCGGCGCATTCATGCGGATTATCAGGGCGAACTCGACGTCGATACGCTGGCGCGTGAAGCAGGCATGAGCCTCGCGGTATTTCACGCGCAGTTCAAGGGCGTGACGGCGACCTCGCCGATGCAGTATGTCAAGACCACGCGGCTGCATCACGCACGCCTCCTGATGGTGCAGGACGGTTTGAACGCGGGCGCGGCGGCAGCGCGGGTCGGCTATGAAAGCGCTTCGCAGTTCAGCCGCGAGTTCAAGCGGTTGTTCGGCCTGAGTCCCGTGGATGAAGTGAAGCGTATGCGGGGAGTGATGGAATCGCCGCCACCACGCACGATGCCGACGCCGGAAAGGTATGTGACGGCGGTCTGAGCGCAGCGGGGCGACGCGCTTTATTCCGGTTCGTGGCGGCACACACAAAGCTTGTTGCCGTCCGGATCGCGAAAGTAGGCGCCGTAATAGTGCTCATGATACTGCGGCCGCAAGCCGGGTGGCCCTTCGCACGAACCGCCCTGGGCGAGGGCAATGGCATGCGCGCGGTCGACATTGGTGCGCGCCGGCGCCAGTAGCGCGAGCATCTGACCATTGCCGGGGCTGGCCGGATTGCCGTCGTAGGGACGGCTGATCACGAATAGCGGCCGGGGCTGGCCTGCCGTCATCCAGCCGGCCCAGCCGCGTTGTTCGTCGCGGAATTTGAGCTTGAGGCCCAGCGAGTCCAGCAACGGGGCATAGAAATCAAAGGCGCGTTCGAAGTCGGTAATGCCGACGAATACGTGAGACAACATCCCGTTCGCTCCTCTCGTGTAGACATGTGATTGGCCTGCGTGACGTGGTACTCCACGGCAGGTATTGAATCACGCTTTCCACTCTTGCGGTGTGCTGGACGAATACAGCGTGAACGGATGATGGCTCGTTTCGACGACGTGCATGCGGTGTTCGAGATCGACGAAATCGGCTGATGACGCCAGATACGTGTCGCGTTGTTGCTCTTCGGTGTGGACAAACAACGCGCTGAGTCGCTTTGCAAGGTTGGCAAACATGATGGGCTCCAGTCTTTAACGTGAGTGCGACGTTTCGGATTCCGATCCAGTTCGTCGCCGGGGGTTGCGGCGCGCGGTCCGGATTCGTCTGGAATCACAGCACCGCTTGTCGATAGACCCGATCGTAGACGCGAAGAATGAGCCGAAAATGAGCGGCAGCAGGGCTCAAATGGGAGGCCGAGGGTGCGACGCGTGTCGCAGGCAGGTTCGTAATTCGTGGCTCAGTTTGTCTCGCCACAATGCCGTCACACGAATCCACTGCCGATGGAGTCATCATGAATGTTCCGGATTACCAACCGATCACGTCCTCGCAACGCGTCCAGAGCGAAGCCAATCCTCGCCGCGCCGAGAGCTGGCAGGCCGCCTGGGTGCGCCGCGCGATTCCCCTCGTAATGGCGTTGCGTTTCGGATCCAGCCGACGCCCCGCGCCTGACGTCCATGCCCTCCGACAGCGTGCGCATCGATACACGTGGCCAGCCCGTTTCGCGGCGAGGCTGCTTTACCCGAGGACGCGCCGGCATCCCGACTTTCACCTCGAGGGCGAGTGGATCAGACCGGAGACGGCCGCCGCGGCTCATACAGAGACTGTCGTGCTGTTTCTGCATGGCGGTGCGTATTATTTCGGCTCGCCTGCGACGCATCGAGCCGTCACCCGCGAGCTGGCGCATGCATCTGGCTCAGCCGTATTTGCGCTGGACTACAGTCTCGCGCCTGAACATCCATTTCCTGCTGCGCTGGAAGATACCCTGCATGCGTATCGCACGCTGCTCGCGCGCGGCATTTCGCCGGGTTCGATCGTGTTTGCCGGCGATTCGGCCGGAGGCGGGCTAGCGTTGGCTGCGCTGGTAGCGTTGCGCGACGCGGGTGAACCGTTGCCCGCCGGTGCAGTACTGCTGTCGCCGTGGGCCGATCTGACGACGATCTGGCGTGCGAAGCACAACGTGTTGTCGATGAATCGCACCGCCATGGAAATGGCCGCAAAGATGTATCTGCAGAACGCAAGACTGTTCGAGACCCTGGCGTCGCCCGCGCGCGCAAAACTGCATGGGTTGCCGCCGGTCCACATTCAGACCAGCGATTCCGAGGGTTTGAACGCGGACGCACACGAACTCGCCGCCAAACTGCAACGCGAAGGGACGTGGGTGGAGTTCGCAGAATGGCATGCGATGCCGCACGCGTGGCATTGCTTTTCGCCGTTCGTGCCCGAAGCGCGAACCGCTCTGGCACAGGCAGCCGTGTTTATGCGCGGCTGTTGGGTAAAATCCGTCCACGATACGAGCACCTAACCTGCCCACCGGACGCCCACCATGCTTCATGAACTGACCCGAACCATCCTGGTGATCGTCGCCGCGCTCTTTCCCATCATCAATCCGCCGGCGGCGGCGTTCATCATCCTGAGCATGGTGCCGCATGCGTCGCCGGCGCAGCGCGCGGAACTGGCGCGACGCATCGCGATTAACAGCTTCGTGATCCTGCTGGCATCGCTATCGATCGGGGCCTACCTGTTGTCGTTTCTCGGGATTTCCATTGCGGTGTTGCGCGTCGCTGGTGGGCTCATCATTGCAATGGCCGGCTGGAATCTGTTGCAGTCGTCCGGGGACGAGCCTGAAGAGGCACAACCGGATCCGATGACCGGAAGCGACCCGACACTACGTGTAAAGGCTTTTTATCCGCTGACTTTGCCCGTGACCGTCGGTCCCGGTTCGATTTCCGTTGCGATTGCTCTGGGTACCGGCTCGCCGCGAGAGGGCTTGCAGCCAGTCCATTTCATTGGGGTGGGTGTCGCTTTGGGACTGCTTTGCGTCAGCATTTACCTGTGCGTGCGCTTTGCCGGCAACGTCGAGCGGCTGCTGGGTCCGTCGGGTACGCAGGTCGCGATGCGACTGTTTGCCTTCGCGATTTTTTGTATCGGTGTGCAGATCTTGTGGCTCGGGTTATCAGACCTGATCAACTCGTTGCATCTGCATTGATCGGCCGGTTGCGCGGCGTTGGATAAAACGCCGGAGGCCCACTTTGGCGACTTCGACCAGAATCAGGAAAATCGAGCCGGTCGCCGCAGCGCCGGCCACGGCCAGTGAGATGTCGAACAGCCATTCGAACAGCGCAACCATGATGTCCTCTGCAGGTGTAAGTGGATCGGATTCGCTAGCCTGATTGATCAACGAGGCGGCCATCTCAAACGCCACTGGCCATGGCGAGCATCAGATAGGGCAACAATTCGTCGTACGTGGCGGGTTGTTCGGTGGCCGTTGTGTCGTTTTCGGGCGCGCGGACCGGTTTAACAGGCTGAACCGCGGCTTCGGCATAAGTGGCGCTCGCGGTGGCAGGGTGGTTGAAAAGCGGAAACATGATGAACATCCTCTCGGTCGGATCAGGCGAATCGTTGATTCGGATGACCTATCTTCGTGGATGAAAATGAGGCGAAAATGAGCGTGATACCCGAGCTTGTGCCGTCTGGCGCGAGATCTCCCCGGTACGCACTTAAATGCGCCGGTGACGGTAATGAACGGGCTGGCTTGCCGCTGGCGAAGTCAAATGAAATCTTCTCTGAGAAATAACCTTGCGATCGCGCTCGGCCTGCTGGTCAGCGCCGCGGCGATCGCGCAAGGCATCAGTTCCTATCAGTTGTGCCGCTCGGGGATGAGTGCGCTCCTCGATCTGCGGCTCGAGCAGGTCGCCGTGCGCATGCGCAATGGACTGGCGGACTCGATTCCGGCGACACCCGCGCGTGGTTCGCAGCCCAGCCGCGATATCGTGATCACGATCCGCAAGCCGGGTGCCGAGGTACCGCTGCGTTCGACCGATCCATCGTTGCAGCTGCCGCAGGACGCCGCCGCAGGTTTGAGTTCGGATGACGTCAACGGCGAGCGCTGGCGAATCTACACGTTGCGCGACGCCGGAAGCCTGATCCAGGTTGCGCAACGCTCATCCGTACGCGAAGAGCTGGAACGCGAAGCGGCGCTGACGACCTTGTGGCCGACGCTCGTGCTGCTGCCGCTGGTGCTCGGCGCGGTGCTGCTGATCGTGCGAGTGTCGTTCCGCAAGATGAACCAGCTCGGCAACGAGGTGCAGGAGATCGACGCGTCGCGCCTGAGGCCGTTGCCATCGGCGGGCGTGCCGAGCGAGCTGCAGCCCTTCGTCGATTCGATCAACCGGATGATCGGGCGTCTCGCACAGTCGATCGAAGCGGAACGGAAGTTCATTGCGGATGCCGCGCATGAACTGCGCACCCCGCTCACCGCGTTGCAGTTGCAGGCCGATAACCTGCAGCCGCATATCGTCCCCGGCAATCAGGAGCGCTTCAACGAATTGCGAAGCGGGATCGGCAGAAGCAGTGCGTTGATCGCACAACTATTGCGGCTCGCGCGGGCGGATGCACCTTTGTCCGGCAGCACGATCGAGCCGACCGATGTTTCGGAGATCGTGGTCCAGGCAGTCTCCGATGTGTTGCCGATCGCCGCGGCGCGCGGGATAGATATTGGCGCGGAAGAGATGGTGCAGGACAGGGTCGCGGCGTCCGCTGCAGATGTCGCCATCGCCGTCAAAAATCTGGTGAGCAATGCGATCCGCTACACGCCGGATGGCGGCACGATAGATCTGCGGATGCGCACGGAAGGCACTATGCTGTGGGTCGAAGTAACGGATACAGGACCAGGCATCGCGCCGGAGTTGTTGCCGCGTGTGTTCGACCGCTTCTTTCGGGCCAATCTGGATATCGAAGGCACCGGTCTCGGGCTGTCGATCGTCAGGTCGATCACCCAGAAATACGGCGGCGATGCACAGATTCGCAACCGCAGCGATGGCCGCTCGGGAATCGTCGCTGCGGTCAGTTTTCCGCTGGCAGAGATGTGCACGGGAGCCTCCGGCCACGGTGCTGGAACAACGACGGGCAAGCTGGCTCAAGCAACGGGGGCGACCCGCTACCTGCATGGGAGAGACGTATGAGAGTCCTTCTGGTTGAAGACGATCTGCAGATCGGGCAAAGCCTGATGCGCGCACTCAAGGATGCGGACTATAGCGTCGACTGGGTGCGCGACGGCATCGCCGGGCGCGCGGCAATGGACGCGGCCGAATACACGGTCGTACTGCTCGATCTGGGTTTGCCCGGGCTGTCGGGAATCGAACTGCTGCGCTCGGCGCGAGCCAGCGGCAATCCCGTGCCGGTCCTGATTCTGACCGCACGCGACGACCTCGACTCGCGAATCGAAGGTCTGGATATTGGTGCGGACGACTATCTGCTCAAGCCCTTCGAAGTGGGCGAACTACTGGCGAGAATTCGCGCCGTGCTCCGCCGCAAGGCGGGGTATGCCGTATCGCGGCTCGGTGACGACACCATCAGCCTTAATCTCGACCAGCGCACGCTTACGTTCGGCGACAAGGTCGGCGCACTCTCCGCACGCGAATTCGCGCTGATGCATGCCTTGCTGGAGCACCCCGGCACGATCTTCTCGCGCGCCCAGATCGAAGACAAGCTGTACGGATGGGGCAAGGAGGTCGAGAGCAATGCCGTCGACGTGCTGATCCACTCGGTGCGAAAAAAGTTCGGGCAAGACGTGATCCGCAACGTGCGCGGCCTCGGCTGGACCGTCATGCTGGGCAAGGCGGGCGCTTAGCCGGCTTCTAAGTCTTTGTCTTTGCCTCAGTCCTCGCTCGAACCAGCCTGGATCTGGCTGGCGTAAAACGCGCGTTTTTCGTCGTACATGAGCAGGTCCGCCCGCTGCACGACGGCCTCCAGCCGTTCACCGTGATGACAGGTTGCCGCTGCCATCGAGAAGCTCAATACCGAACCTGGGTAGAACTGATTGTTCATTTCCACCAGTTGTCGGATCGTGTCGATCATCGCGGCGCCACCACGCTCGTCGGTATTGGGCATCAGAATCGCGAATTCGTCGCCGCCGATCCGCGCTGCGTGAAACGGCGTTTCCAGCGCTTTTGCCAGTACTTCGCCGGCACGTCGCAGAAGTGCGTCGCCGGCAGCGTGGCCCAGTTGATCGTTGATCCGCTTCAGGCCGTTCAGATCCGCCATGATGACGGTGACAGGGAACGGGCCTTTGCGCTCGAGCCGGTTCAGTTCGTCGACATAGAACGAGCGGTTACGCAGCTTGGTCAGCACGTCGTGCTTGCCGAGAAACTCCAGATACGCTTCGGCTTTCTTGCGCGCGGTGATATCGGTGAGGGCGACCAGCACCAGATCCCAATCGCGCTCATGACCGGGCAGTACCGAGAATTGCAGGAGGACGTGCACCTCGCTGCCATCCAGCGAGTAATTGAGAACCTCGCGTTGCTGGAACAGCTTGCCGTCCCACAGGTCGATCAACTGCTCGCGGAAATGCGGGCGCATGTCGTCACGAAACACATCCGGCAGCCTCGATAGCAGGGTCTGCTTGTCCGGTGCCGCGAACATGGCGAGCGTGTGCCGGTTCACGTCGAGCACGTGGATTTCCTGCATGCAGCGTTCGACGAACTCGGGATGGACGTCTGTGAACACCCGAAAATCCGCGATACCTGCTGCACGTGCTTCGTTCAGCAAACGTTTAACGGCGCTGAAATCCTCGACCCAGAGCGACACCGGCGATTCTTCGAACAGGCCGCGCGCATATTCTTCGGCGTGCGAAAGACGATGACGGGCGCCTTCCAGTTCGGTGACGTCCTCGAGCGATACCAGCACGCGGTCCCAGCGTTCTTCGTGGCCGGGCAGGACGGCGCCTTTGAGCAGCACGTCGAGCCGCCGGCCACCGAGCGTGTAATTGACGGTCTGGCTCGTGAAGCCTGGTGCGCCCGTCCACAACTGGCACAGCTCTTCGAGGTGGGTCTTCAGCATGTCGTCGCGGAACACGGTGCCGAGATTGCTGGTAAGCGTGGCGAGGCTGTCCGCTTCGAACATGGTCAGCGTCTTGCGGTTGACCTTGATGACACGGATGCTGTGCGCGCATTGCGCCACCCGCTCGGGATGATCGCGGAAATGGACACGCAGATCGGTCACGCCTTCGGAGCGCCAGGCGTCGAACAGTGCCCGCACCTCGCTGAAGTCTTCCAGCCAGAGCGAAATAGGCGCCAGCTCGAACATTTCCGAGTCGTCGCTCGGCTGCGCGTCGCCGCGCGGCGTGTCTTCAGCACCAAGGGTATCCAGCATGAGCAATCCGTATTCGAGAGTGCCGCTATTTTAAGGGGAACTCGGGCAGAGAAGCATGTAGCAAGCGCCCGCCAGCACGCCTTCAGGAGCCTTGTTACACTTTCCCGCGTCGCAGTTCCCCCTCAAACAACCGTTTCAGGCCATGACAAAACCTTACCTGCTGGTTTTGATTCTTCTGAAGGACGCCAGTCTTGCTGGCGTCAAGTCTGCTTATGAGGTCATCTATGCCCCCGATGAGGGCACGCGTACGGAAGCGATTGCCGCGCACGGCGAGAAGGTGCGCGCAGTCCTGACCAACGGCACCACGGGCCTGACAGCTGAAGAAATCGACCGGATGCCCAGGCTGGAATTCATCAGCGCGCTCGGCGCCGGCTACGAGAACATTGCTATCGACCATGCACGCAGCCGCAATATCGTCCTGGCCAATGGCGCGGGGACCAACGCCGCATGTGTCGCCGATCACGCTTTCGCGCTGCTGCTCGCAGTAGTGCGCGATGTGCCGCAGCTCGATCAGGCGACCCGCCAGGGCGTCTGGCGCGACACACTGCCAATGCATCCAGGTGTGTCGGGCAAGCGGCTGGGCGTGCTCGGGCTGGGCCATATCGGCAGCAAGGTGGCGAAGCGCGGGGCAGGGTTCGATATGGAACTGGGGTATCACAACCGTAAGCCGCGCGAAAGCGAGCCGATCCGCTACTTCGATAGTGTCACGGCGCTCGCACAGTGGTGCGACTTCCTCGTCGTCACGACGGTAGGTGGGCCGGGCACGCGGCATCTGATCGACAAGGCGGTGCTCGAGGCGTTGGGGCCGGACGGTTTCCTCGTGAACGTCTCGCGCGGCAGTGTCGTCGATACGGCGGCGTTGGCCGAGGCGTTGAGCGCCCGAACAATCGCAGGAGCCGGCCTCGATGTCTATGAAGGCGAGCCCGATCCGCCAAAAGCATTGATCGGACTACGCAACGTCGTGCTGACGCCGCATGTGGGCGGCAGGTCGCCGGAGGCGATCGCGGCGTCGCTGCAGAACTTTCTCGACAATGCAGCGCGGCATTTCGCGGGCGACAAGGTGTTGACGCCGATCTGAGCTATGGAGCCATGAGTGAACGGCGGCCCTCGATACGCGCCGCCGTTCAGCCAATCAGCTTGAGCCCCGGCGGCAGCGACTCGCCGAAGACGCGTCCCTCATCGGCTTCGTCGAGTTCGACCGTCTCGCGGACCATCGCGATCCAGTTGGCCGGCGCGTGCGCGGTTTCGAGTCGTTTGATGACGCTCGCGCGGATTTCTGCAGACAGATCGCGCGACCGGTCACCCGTCATGCGAGCGATCTGTACGGCAGCGAATGCGGCCGGTTCGACCTTCCGCCAGTCGAGCGTGAGAATCGTCTCGAGCCATTGCTCTGCAATGTCCGGCGGAACGACGCTATGCGCGCTGCCATAGAAAGGCCGACGCGCACCGATACGGCCGACGGCCCACCATCCCTGATGATTCTCGGACGGCTTCGCGAGTCGCTCGATCAGTCGCGCACCGAGTTCGATCTTGCGTTCCGCAGGCACGCGTTCGAGCGACGCTTCGAGGCGCACCATATCGGCGTAACCGGACTTCGCCGGATCGAACGGTAGTTTGGAGCGCGCCGTGCCGGCGGCCTGCATGAAGGCGGCCGCGTCGAGCACATCGAGCTGTTCGCTCTCGCCCAGGCCGCCCGCTGCGCGCCGCCACAGCGTCCACCACTCCGACCAGACCTGGCTGTCGTTGATGTACTGAATGCCGTCGTCGAAGAGCGACCACAGTTGTTCGACACGCCACTCGTCGAGCGGATAGCCGAAGCCGGGACGCACGCAATACCCGGCCAGATTGAGCCAGAGACGCTCGTGATCCGCCGAGCGGCGCCGGCGTTTCGCACGTTCCCACAGCGCGTTGAACAGTTCGCGCAGCAGCGCACTGTTCCAGCTTGCACGTGGACCGAGGACCTGTTCCAGTTCGGCCCGTGTGCGCTTGACCTCCCTGGAGTCGACTTTCTGCGAGCGCGAGCCGAAGGCGCGGTCTATCAGTTCGAGCGCTTTGGGCAGGGCCGGGTGCGGCGCTTCGCCGGACACGGTGACTTTGGCTTCGCCGCGGCGCAGCTGGAATTCGAGCAGCCAGCGCTGTGTGGCGTCGCTGGCATCGATACAGTGCATTTCCAGCGTGCCCACTTCGGTGAGCGAAGCGGCGAGCTGAACCGGTGTTTCTGCCGCCTGGCCCGAGCCGCGTGGGGCGACGACCGTAGCGATAGGCGGCAGGCGCACGAATTCGCCGAGGGGCAGTTCGGCCAGGTCACCCGGTTGCCACGCGGTGTCCGATACAGAGGACACCAGATGAAATTGCACAGGATGTCCGAGCCGTAGTGCGAAGGTGCGGTCGGCGAGGTGAATCTCGCGGCTTTCTTCGGTGCCGCGCGGCAGTACGCACACCCCGCGCAGCGTTTGCGGGTCTTCCTCCAGAACCAGGAAGTAGCTGCGTGGCGAGCCGCCGCCGATCCGCGGCGCCTGGCCGGCACGGGCGAGTGCGTAGGCTACCGCGCCGCGTGCCACGGCTACGTCGGGGTTGTCGTTGTGGAGGACCTGCAGCGGTCTGCCGCGCCAGGTGCCCAGCGTGGCGTCGAGACGTTCGGTAAGCGCCTCGGCGCGGAATACGCCGCCGTTGAGCAGCAACGTGTCGGGCACGGGCAATGTGTTTTCGCTTTCGTCAGCGGCCACTGATGAACCCAACGCTTCTCGCGACTGTGTCGCGAGCCGGCCCAGAAACGCCGCGACGTGCCGCGTGATTGCCGGGTCGCTCGCGTAAGGCAAGCCGAATTCGACGATGGCGCCGCGCGGGCGCCCCGGCCGCGCATCTGCGGAAACGGCGGGGAAAAAGCCATCTACGACTATCTGCTCGACTTCCGCGCGCGTGATCTCCACCGTACGCGCGCCGCCGATCAGCTTCGAACCCGTACCCAGCAACGTGATCGATGCAGAGTCTGGCGCCGCGGGCCCCAGAAGTTGCTCTTTCGCGGCGCGGCAGCGCTCGACGAGCTGCGAGAGGCTCGCCGCCGATAGCCGCGACTGTGGCGTCGACAGCCGGCTCTCGGCGAGATGCGCCAGTGCGAGGTCCATGTTGTCGCCGCCGAGCATCAGGTGGTTGCCCACGCCGACGCGCGTGAGTTGGGGCTGACCGTCCTGCATCTGCACCTTGATCAGGGTGAAGTCGGTCGTGCCACCACCCACGTCGCAGATCAGTACGAGCCGCGTTTCGGCGAGCTCAGTGCCAAGCGAGCTGCGGTGCCGGAACAGCCAGTCGTAGAAGGCTGCTTGCGGTTCTTCCAGCAGACGCAGCTTGGGCAGATGCGCCATGCGGGCTGCTTCGAGCGTCAGCGCGCGAGCACCGTCGTCGAACGAGGCGGGCACAGTGAGCACCACGTCCTGCTGTTCGAGAGGCGCATGTGGAAAGCGATGATTCCACGCGGAGCGCACGTGGGCCAGATAGCTGGCGCTGGCGGTGACGGGCGATACCTTGTCGATGTCGTCGCCGGCGCCCCACGGAAGAATCGCTGCTGTGCGATCCACCGATGCATGCGACAGCCAGCTTTTCGCGCTTGCGACGAGGCGCCCCGGCACCTGAGCGCCGAGGCTGCGCGCGAGGCGGCCGATCACGGCGCGATGCGTTTCCGCGCTGTTCGCGCTGAGAGTGTGCCTGTTCGCAGCATGCGCAGCGTGCGCGATATTCGCAGCCTTTGCAGCATCCGGCGCAGCAGTGGACCACGGCAACTGCAGATCGCCGTCGCTCAGTTCGCCGCGCGCAGCGTGATAACGCACCGACGGCAGTAGCGGTCGTGCCGCTACCTCACCGGGACCGACGAGCTGCTCGATCTCGAAGACGCGAATGTCCCCGGACCCCGCCTCGACATACGCGACGACCGTGTTGCTGGTGCCCAGATCGATCCCGACGAGGTACTGCTTCATCGCGTTCAAACGTTGGCGTTGCCACGCACATCGAACTCGACTTTCCACCGCTCGCCCGTGCCGCGCGGGATGGCTTCCAGTTCGAGCGTGCCGGCTTCAGTGACGCGCGCATGCAGTTTCACCGGCACGATCTCGCCGGGGCTGCGGCCTTCGGGCGGCAACGTGGCCTGAATCTCGTCCAGCTCCTGCAATTCCTCCGGCGACCAGTAGTCGAGCAGCGTACCCACCTGGTCGTGACGCCGCACGGACGAACCGAAGAAGCGGAAGTGCACTGGCTCGCCGACGACGAGCCCAAACTCCTGCGCCGGCAATTCCGCCTCGGTGCCTTCTTCCATGCCGAACGGCGCGACGCACAGCGCCTGCACCGGCGGTTCGAGTCCCGGCACGGCGGGCATGGCGGATTCGACCGCGATATAGAAAGCCCGCGCGATGCCGCCGCGAATCCGCACGCCCTGGCCGCGCTTCACGTAGCCGTAGTAAGCCGCACCGCGCGCAACGGCGAGATCGAGATCCGCACCTTCGAGCAGACGCGCAGGCGCGGCGCCTTCCGCGGCAAGCCAGCCGTTGAGGGTCTGCAGAATGCGCTCGACCAGCAACGGCGACTTGAACACGCCACCGTTGAACAGCACCGCGGTGGGATGCAGGAAACTCGCGCCTTCCGGCTGCGCGCTTTGCAGACCGTCGAGTTCGGCGAGCGCTGCAACCTGACGGCCGAGGAACGCCGCCAGATGACGCGTGACGGCCGCGTCCTGCGCGTACGGCAAGCCCAGTTGCGTGAGGCCGACGCGGGCCCGGCTCACCGGACGGGCGCTGCTTTCGACCAGCGGGAAAAACCCATCCAGGATCGTCTGCGCCAGTTCCGTGCGGGTCAGTTCGGTGCGGATCGAGCCGCCGATCAGCTTGGCGCCGCGACTCGGTACAACGAGCGGCACCGCGTCGGTGGCGGCGTCGGTGAGGAGCGTCTCCTTGGCCGCGCGGCAGGCGTAGGTCAGCGCGCGCAGTTGCCACGGGTCAGGCTGCGTCCCCTGGGCGGCCAGTTTGCGCGCCACCACGTGGGCGAGGGCGAGGTCCATGTTGTCGCCGCCGAGGAGGATGTGCTCGCCCACGGCGACGCGATGCAGTTCGAGATTGCCTGCACGCTCGACTACCGCGATCAGCGACAGGTCGGTAGTGCCGCCGCCCACGTCGACGACGAGGATGATATCGCCCACTCGGACCTGCTTGCGCCACTCGCCGCCGCTCTTCTGGATCCAGCTATAGAGCGCGGCCTGCGGTTCTTCCAGAAGCGTCATGCCTGCATAACCCGCGGCCTGCGCAGCCTCGGCGGTCAATTCGCGCGCGGCCGGATCGAACGACGCGGGAATCGTGACGGTAATTTCCTGCTCGCTGAAAGGCGCGTCGGGATGGGCATGGTCCCACGCTTCGCGCAGATGTGTGAGGTAGCGAATCGAGGTTTCGAGCGGCGACACGCGTGCTACTTCGGGGGGCGCATCGTTGGGCAGAATCGCGGCGCGACGGTCGACGCCCGGATGGCACAGCCAGCTTTTCGCGCTCGACACGAGACGGATCGGCGTGCCGGCACCGCGGCTGCGCGCCATTTCGCCGACAGCGAAGTCGCGCTCGCCGGTCCACGGCAAACCGAGGTCGAACGGCGCCAGTTCGCTCGGATGCGGCAGGTAGAGGAACGAGGGCAACAGCGGCAGATTGTCGATCGTGGCCGGCGCGGTGAGTTGCGTGACCGGCAGGATTTCCTGAGTGGTCTTTTCGCCGTCGCTGGTGGCGAAGTCGACGTACGAGAGGGCGCAATGGGTTGTGCCCAGATCGATGCCGATCGAATAGCGCGGATCGCTCATAGCTCCACCTCGGCCGCTGCAATGATGGAGGTGTCATGGCTCGCGGCGAGCTTCGGCAGCCGCACGTCCTGAACGCGCCAGCCGCGATGGCTCAGGCTGCCGGTAAACGGCGCCTTGCCGACCACGTTGCCGGTCAGACGGACGGCGGTGGCGTCGAACCCTTCGGGCAGCGTCACACGGCTGCCTTCGGCCTCTTCGCGCACGGGACGGATCGTGAAATGCTCGCGCAGCACCGTGCGGCAGCCTCCATGCACGACGCGGGCGGCGGCGCCGATGTCCGCATCCGAGTAACCCGCCACGTCTTCTTCGACGAAGTCGATAAAACGCGCATCGCGCTGCAGCAAGCCTAGTAGCTGAAGGGCAGCGTCCGGGCTTGCCTGCTTCAGGGCGGGAACGGCAGGTTGCGGGGTGGGCGCAGGTGCTGGCGCTGCAACTGGTGCTGCCGTTGGTGCTGCTGTGGGCGCGCCGCTGCGCAGGCGCTGCACGCGGGCGGCGAACTCGCCGTCGCCGAGAATGCTGAAGAACGTTCCGACGGCCAGCGAAATCCTGCCGAGGAAAGACACGTTCGAGTCGGTCATAAAAGTGGCTCCTGAGGGGCTCTGTCAAAAGGACGAGCAGCCCTTGGGCAACGCCGGATCTGGCCAGGGTCGCCGCGGGTTATCGGGTTGCGGACATCGATGTGCGAAGCAGCATGGGCCGGCTCGCACATCGGTTGAATTGGCGGCCCGGATTGGGCATGGCCCATCGGGGCCTCGACTCGCATTTTACCTTCCGGGTGAGACTAGCCCGGGCAATGGCCTCGAACGTGGGAATGAGACGTTCTGCATGCTGCAACGCAGTGCAAATTTTACCGACCTGGAGTGCGGGCTGCGTCAAGATCGGGAAATTACTCATGAAGTATCTGCTGGGTTCGCCGATATCATGTGAGCGCATTCGTAACTGGCTGGTCACGCGGCGGTCGGCGCCGCAGTTCACCCCCGGGCCGCGCTGGTCTCGGACGCAACCGGTCGTAGATGTTTGGCCGGTACCTCATTGCGAAGCACGCCCGCGCTGCTCATCGGCGCGCGAGGCGGACTTCATTTCAACGGCTTCGCGATGCGCCTGGCGCGCCTCGCCGACAGCGACCCGATAGCGCGCCAAGCCGCGCTTTCACTTACCTTGTGACGAAGCGAGCATCCCGAACGAGTGCTCCGTTTCAATCTATAGTTCTCTCACCACTCGCGCAAAGCTTGCGTCCGCAACCAGTTAGTATGCTGCTCGAGTGTGGCCACCAGATGTCTCGAGCGTTTTCTTGAACGCCTGAGCGGGGTTCGGTATAGTGGGCGGCACCATCGAGGCGTGGATTAACGAAGTTTCGATGATGAGGGTAAGCGGATCGTGCATGAAAAAATCGACACGTGTGCTTCGAGGAGTATCCATTGATGAAAAGAATAATTTGCCTGGCACTACTGAGCCTTGCGTGCATGAGTGCGATAGCGGAGACAGCGGACGAAGCCGGCGTCAGCGCCGCGGTACAGCGTTTGAACGCAGCGATGCTGGCTGGCAATGCGGATGAGATGAAAGCGGTGACATCGGAGGCCTTGAGCTACGGCCACTCGAATGGCGCCGTACAGGATCAGACGGTCTTCATCCAGACGATAGTGAGCGGTGGGACACGGTATCGAAGAATCGACTTGAGCAACACGAAGACGACGCTAGCAGGAGACGATGCGATTGTCCGCGACCACTTTTCGGGCACGGTGGAGAGCGGAGGCAAGGTGGGCGAGGTCGAGCTCGAACAGTTGATGGTCTGGCAAAAACGCGACGGTGTATGGAAACTGCTGGCGCGTCAGGGATACAAACACTGAGCCGGCGCGTACAAAGCCCGAAACCGCGAAACACCACCGGGAAATAGCGAGAACAATCCACGTGCAATAGTTGCACGCCCAACCTCAAGCCGCCTTCAACTCTCCAACCAAACTACACAAAGTCTCAACAGAAATCATAGCGGCAGCATTAGAAGGCGCCGGCCGCTCAGCCGGCTTAAACACTGCATCGCCCCGCCGAATCTTCCGCCTTGACACAGCGCAAGTGCCGGAAGTATGAGCAGACCGCCGCCGCCACCGCTGCTCGCCGTAATGACAACGACCCGGCTCAACCCAGCGAATCACAAGCGTGGTATCAGAGCGCTCAAGAATCTCGATGCGTACGCCGTTGGCACCGTCAAGTGGCAAGGACTCTATGGTCTTCATCGTCGGCTCCGTATATGTGGTGTGCCGAATGTATTCCTGCGCGGGCCTTAGAGCCATTGTGCGCCGGTTGAAACACTGTTCTTGAATTAGCAATAATGCCACTTGACTTCAGTGGGGATACGAAAAGACGCGGGTTTGCGGGCAGTTAAGAGCGTGCTTTTTCTATAGAGCGAATTTTTGCAACGCAGTGTTGATCGCAGCGCGACGGACAGCGGGGGTAGATGATGTAACGGAAGGGCTCGAGCGCTTCCTTTAAGATGTGAACATTGACGAGCAGAGCCGGGGCTAGTTTAACGGGTTTGCGTTTTTCCGGTCGGCTCGCGTGCACATCTCCCTGAGGTTACATGGCCACACGCCCACCCGCAGCATCTCCAACACCCCCGGAACTGGATCCGCCGAGCCGCCGGAAAATGCAGCAGGCGGCAACCGCACTGCTATACGCCGCCCTGGTGCTGCTGGCCTTGTGGGTCATCCGCGATTTCCTGCCGGCAGTCGGCTGGGCCGGCGTGATTGCCATCGCCCTGTGGCCGGTGCTACGCAAAATCGAAAGCCACAGCTGGCTGTCCGGACGCACCACGCTGATCTCCGCCGTCCTGACGGTGGCGATTGCATTGCTGGTCGTGTTGCCGGTGGCAATGGGAATCGGGCAGGCCAGCCATGAAGCGCACGATGTGATCGAGTGGATCAAGAACGTGCAGGAAAACGGCATCGCGATGCCGGACATCGTCCAGCATCTGCCGTTCGGCGCACCGCAGATCACAGAATGGTGGCAGGCGAACCTTACCCAGCCGCTACGCGAGTCGCCCGCCATGAAAGGGCTGCACGGCGAAGCCGTCATGACCTTCGGCCGCCATTTCGGCGCGCGAGCCGCACACGGTCTGATGGTATTCGCTTTCATGCTGGTCACACTGTTTGTGATCTTTCAGGCCGGGCCGCGTCTGTCCGGCGCGCTGCTCAAGGGGGCACACCGCGCCCTCGGCAGCAACGGCGCGCAGCTTCTCGAACGGATGGCCTCCGCTGTGCGCGGCACAGTGGCCGGGCTCGTAGTGGTGGGGATCGGCGAGGGCGCGCTGCTCGGCCTTGCCTATGAGATCGCTGGCCTGCCGCACGTTATCCTGCTCGGATTCGTCACGGCCGTGGCGGCCATGCTGCCGTTTTGCGCACCGCTCGTGTTCTGCGGCGCGGCGCTGTGGCTGTTCGCGCAGGGATCGGTGGCGTGGGCGATCGGGCTTGCTGTATTCGGCTTCGTGGTGGTGTTCATCGCAGAACACCTCGTGCGGCCGGTGATCATCGGCAATTCGACCCGTTTGCCGTTCCTGCTGGTGCTGTTCGGGATTCTCGGCGGCGCGGAGACTTTTGGGTTGCTGGGCCTGTTCATCGGTCCCGCGCTGATGACCGTGCTGATGGTGTTGTGGACGGACTGGGTGCGATAGCGCGCTGACGAACACAGGGCCCGTCGTCACTCGCCAGGCGGGACATCGGCGGCCGCTATTAACCGCGGCGGCCCGCTTATGTGGCCACTCCACTGCGCCGGATAGTCGAGCGCGTCACCAGCCGTTTAACCGGCTCGCAAACGCGCGCAACCGCGAACAGCGCGCCGACTGCGATTGCGTCGGCCAAAAGCCCAAGTGATATGTCGAGATACCCGTCGGTGGCTGCATAGAGCAGCGAATCGACGACGAGCGAAATGACTGCGCCCGCCACGAAGCAGATCAACCCTTTGCGTCCGATCATGCCGACCCACGGCAGCCACAGCGCGAGCTTGCGCACCCAGCCGAGCTGGATCAGGTAGGCGACGAGCCATGCGATCGCCAGAAAATTGCCGGCACGCAACCATGAGAGGCTTTGCTTGAAACTGCCGTCGAGCGGCGTTTGCTCGATAAACAGCTTGTAGTACGCCGCGGCCAGCGCGACGCCAAACGCCAGCACGTTGACGAACCATCCCGCGCGGTGTGAGCTGATCTTCCGATACACGGGCTGCACCCGCGCCAGCACACCGAGCACGAACAGCAGTTGCCAGGCGAGCGGATTGAAATTCCATTGAGCGTCTTCGATTGCCGGCAGATACGCATTCACGGATGGCGCCGCAGCCCAAAGCGCGAGGCTCCCTGCCAGCAGCCACCATGGCCGGCGCTGCGCGAGCGGCAGGACCAGCGGCACGCTCAGCGCGAACAGCGCATACATGGGCAGCACCGACGCCAGATAAGGCTGACGCCGCAACAGCACGATGTCGCGCAGGGCCATAAGCGGCGCATCGATAAAGTCGTCGAGATCGTCGGAGGTCAGATTGGGCGCATCGATGCTGAAGGCGATCAGAACGGCGCTGACCAGCAGCATCAAGCCGGCGGTGACGAGGAAGGCCCGATAGATCTCCAGCGAACGCCGCAAGAAGCGATGGCGCGCGGCTGCCTCGGTGCGCCGCAGGGAGAGCGTGGCGTAAGCGGTTGCGGTGGCAAAGCCGCCGAGGAATACGAACACCTCGGCCGCATCGCACAGCGCGTAGGCGTGCAACGTGACGCGCGAGAGGATGCTGCCGCCGATGTGATCGACCACGATAAACAGCAGGACCAGTCCGCGAAAGAAATCGAGTTCGAGCAGACGGGAGGATGACTTTTGCATTGCATACCGCGCAGGGGATTTTAAACGGGACCAGCGGCCGAGATTGTTGTTCTGCCAACGGGGGTGGTTTCTTTCGAAATTATTTCATGTTCTTACGAAAAGGTGTGCGAGAGTGGTCTGCAAACCGGGTGTTTTCTGCGCCGTTAGCCATCCGGCCAAGGGTTCCCTAGACCGGCGTTTGGGGGTGATCCGGCGTCGGACGAACGCTGTTCGCGACCAAGCCCCAATTGTCAAATTACGCAATATGCGAATGCCTGCGCGTGGGCATTTCGCAACGATTTGCGATGGCTCAACGTGTGCCGATGGACGGCCCGCTATCGGTGTGCAAGCATCGTTTTCATCACTCGTGAACTTGAAGCTCAATGTAAGTGCTGCTTAAAAAAAGAAGAGCCTTCTCAAAGTTGGCTAGCTGCTGGCTGATGGAAAGAGATCCGGGAGATCTTCATGAAAAAGAACATGATTGCGCTGGCTGTGACGGCAGCCTTCGCGATGCCTGCTTTCGCGCAGAGCAGCATTACGCTGTACGGGGTGATCGACGAGGGCATCAACTACACGAGTAACGCGGGCGACAAATCGGCCTATCAGCTTGAGAGCGGCTATGCGCAGGGCAGCCGCTGGGGCTTGAAGGGTTCGGAGGATCTCGGCAGCGGCCTGAAGGCGATCTTCGATCTCGAGAACGGTTTCGATGTGAATAGCGGCGGCCTTCAGGAGGGCGGCCGCATCTTCGGCCGCCAGGCGTTCGTTGGCCTGACGTCGGCCAATTACGGCACCCTCACGTTCGGCCGGCAGTACGACTCGGTGGTCGACTATCTCGCGCCGACCACGGCCAACGGCAACTGGGGCGGCTATCTGCTCTCGCACCCCTATGACAACGACAACACCGACAACTCGTTCCGCGTGAACAACACGGTCAAGTACGCGAGCCCGTCGTTTGCGGGCCTGCAGTTCGGCGGCACCTACAGCTTCAGCAACGAAACCGGCTTTGCCAACAACCGTACGTATAGTCTCGGTGGCCAGTACACGAACGGTGGCCTGCTGGTGGGCGCGGCTTATCTCGAAGCGAACAATCCGGGCCTGACGGCCGATGGGTCCATTGCAACCGACGACGCGAATTTCATCTCGGAGCGGCTGCGTATTTTCGGCGGGGGCGTCAACTACACGTTCGGCAGCGCGACCGTGGGCTTTGCCTATACGAACACGAACGTCGGCCAGCCGTCCGCAACCGACACTTCGGTCTACGTGGGCGCCATCACGCCGCCGAACGGCGGCACGATGACGGCGCTCAAGTTCCAGAACTTCGAGGTCAATGGCAAATACCAGTTCACGCCGGCCTTCTTCGTCGGCGTGCAATACGTCTACACGGCGGCCACGATGGACGCGACCTCGGGCAACGAGAACCCGAGATATCACACGTTCGGCCTGATGGCCGACTACAACCTGTCCAAGCGAACGGACTTCTATTTCCAGGCGGCGTACCAGAAGGTGGCGGGCGACAAGACCGATACCGTGCTGGACGACGCATATATTCCGGGATCGGCGGGGGTATCTTCGTCATCGAACCAGGTGACGGTGCGGGCGGCGATACGGCATCAGTTTTAAGGGGGATGGGTGGCGGGTGCCTGGGCCGTTATCTCAAGCCAGGCGGCATTCGATGCAACTTTTCGGGGACTCACTCTCTCCACACATTCAACGCCGCATACTGCAGCAACATAATCGTCTTCCCATCGACGATCTCGCCACGCCCGATCATCGCCAGCGCCTCATCGACCGGCAGTTCTAGCACTTCGATATCCTCGCCCTCGCTGACAACACCGCCGCCTTCGCCGATCTTTGCGGCGGCATCGTACTCGCCGACAAAGAAGAACAGCTTCTCCGTAACCGAGCCAGGGCTCATGTACGCCTCGAATATCTTGCGCACCGCGTGCACGCGGTAGCCGGTTTCCTCCTCGACCTCGGCGCGGATGCGCTCCTCCGGCGACGCCTCTTCCAGCAGCCCGCCTGGCGCCTCGATCATCATCCCGTCATGACCGTTGACGAAGACCGGCAGGCGGAACTGCCGCGTGAGGACCACCGTCCGGCGCACCGGATCGTGGAGCAGCATGGTGGCGCCGTTGCCGCGGTCGTAGGTCTCGCGGTTCTGACGCTGCCAGCTTCCGTCTGTGCGCTGGTAGTCGAAGGTGGTCTTCTTCAGCACATACCAGTCGTCGGACAGCACTTTGACTTCGACAACCCGTACACGGTCGGCAGTTTTGCTCATGGCGGTTTCCTGAAAGCGCGGTTCGAACCGCGAGATTTCATGGTATCGTGCAATCTCGTGCAAAAACAAGAATTTTCGTGCAATGATGTGCGGGTTCCTTGTCAATGCCCCGCGCTTTGCTTCTTCGTGACGCCCTCGGTTGGCGCGAGCCGACGTCACCTTGTCTCCTATTGATGAACCGCCGCTCCATGCTTACTTCGCAAAGAAAACAGCTGATTCTCGATGCGCTCAAACGCGATGGCCAGGTGATCGCCAAGAGCCTGAGCAACGAATTTGGCGTCTCCGAAGACACCGTCCGGCGCGATTTGCGTGAACTCGCCGCCGACGGCTACCTGCAGCGCGTGCATGGCGGGGCGCTGCCCTCGTCGCCGGCAGCGGCGGACCTGGCCGGCCGACAGGGCATCGAGTCGGCGTCGAAGGCAGCCATTGGCCGCGCCGCCGCGCAGATGATCGAGCCGGGCCAGATTGTGATCGTCGACGGCGGGACGACGGCTGTGCAACTGGTGCGCCATCTGCCGCTCGATCTGCGCGCGACCATCGTCACGCATAGTCCGGGCGTAGCGGTAGAACTCGCTCATCACCGCGATGTGGAGGTGATCATGATCGGCGGACGCCTGTACCGGCATTCGATGGTCAATGTCGGCGCCGCCGCGATCGAAGCGCTGAGCCATATCCGCGCCGATCTCTATTTCATGGGTGTCACGGGGGTACATCCTGAAGCCGGCCTGAGTACGGGCGATCTCGAAGAGGCTTACGTCAAGCGGGCGCTGGCGGCTCGTGCGGCGGAAACCGTGGTGCTCGCCTCAGCGGAGAAACTCAACACGGCGTCCGCTTTTATGATCGCGGAAGCGAGCGCTGCGCATGCGCTGGTGGTCGAGAAGGAAACCTCAGAGACGCTCACGGCTCCATTCGAGGCATTGGGGATCGCGATCGTGCGGGCTTGATGCAGGCTTTGCGCTGCCATGTACTTTGTGACGGCACGCGCATCGACATGCAGATAAGGATAACGAAGTAAAGGCATCTATATCAAATCCGTTATTTAAGAGATAGCGGACAAAATTTGACTCATTCGCTATCCAGCCGCGCCATAATCCCGCGCTTCGCCCGTGACAGGGCAGGGAAAGGGAAGTTGGCATCACCAGCACGTTCAATGACAGTTCACGGTTAATCAGATCGACTGCGGCGGCGCCGATGTTCTGGCCGCCACGCGTCGCCGGTATGCCTGGATGCATGCGTCCGGGATTCGCTTGATTCTCCAATGCGGTGTGTCGTCACAGGCTTGCGCAGCCTGTGGCTCCGCCGTGCGTGCCTCTGTCTTTTGCGTGGCGTTGCCGTCGTCGATCACTTAAGGAGAAGTCCATGGGGAAACTCGACCTTTCGCGTCGCAGTTTTCTGAAGGCCAGTGTTATCGCGGGAGTCTCGGTGTATATCGCGCCGATCGGCAGCCGCGCGTTTGCTGCGTTATTCGAAGAAAAGATTCTCACGCCGGTTCAATGGGATGCGGCGAATGGGCAGGCCAAATTCCGCATCGACGGCATCGCCAAGGTCACCGGTGCGAAGGTGTTCGCACGCGACATCCGCGCGGCCGACATGCCGCATTGGCCGACGCAGCAGGCGCACGCTTTCATCCTGCGCACGACCCAGGCCGACCGCCTCTACGAAGGCTTCGACCTGACGCTGCTCGGCGACGAACTGAAGCCGGACCGCGTCGTCACCGCCGACGATCTGACGCGCGACGGCCTGATCTTCCCCGCGTTCTATGGCGACGACATGTTGCTGCCGCGAGGCAAGACGCCAGCTTATCTCGGCCAGGCGGTCGCGATCTTGATCTATCACGACTTCGCACGCTTTCGCTTCGCCAAGGACAAGCTCAAGTTCCACGACGAGATCATCCGTTATGGCGCGCAGACTGGGCCGCTGGAGCGCGATCCGTGGGGCACGTTCCGTTTCGTGCGGGTAGGCGGCAAGACGCCTTACGACGACGACACGTTCTCTAGCCTGAAGGACGCCCCGGTGTTTCCGAGCATGATGCGCAAGCACCAGCCGGTCTGGCCTGACGGCAAGGAGCACGGCAAGCTCGACGAGCAGGGCATGTTCTACGCGGGACAGATCCAGCAGGAACTCGATCGTCCGTCCGCGGACTGGCTCGTGATGGAGCGTGAGTACAACACGCAATCTATCGACACGGCCGCGCTCGAACCCGACAACGTGAACTGCTGGTACGACAGCGCGAGCCAATCGCTGCATATGGTGGTGCCGACGCAAGCGCCATCCGAGGTCGTGGAGAGTGCGGCCGGCATGGTCGCGAAGTGCGCGTTTCCGGTGAAGAACCTGTTCGTGCACCCTTGCTACACGGTTGGTTACGGCTCGAAGGATCACTTCAACGTGCCGTTCTACGGCCTCGTCACGGCGATGTATGCGGATGGCCGTCCGGTGCGTCTGGCGAACGATCGCTACGAGCAGTTCCAGACTTCGCTGAAGCGTCACGCGTTCAGGATGCGTTACCGCATCGCCGTGGACAGAAAGACTGGTCTGTTCCAGTCGTTCAAGGCCGCGATGGAAGCGAACGGCGGCGGCCGCTGCAATTTCTCGCCGTCTGTGGCGATGGTCGGCGCAACCGCGGCGCAGTCGATCTACTACTTTCCGAAGAACGATCTTTCGGCTGTCGCGGTCGCTTCCCGTGCGATCGACGCTGGTTCCGCACGCGGCTACGGCACGCTGCAGAGCATGGCGGCCACCGAGATGATGGTCGACGAGATCGCGGCACAACTTGGTGTCGATCCGATCGACTTCCGCCTGAAGAACGCGTTGCGCTCGGGCATGAAAAACAGCCAGGGCGCGGTGCCGGCTGGCGCGATCCGCGTCGACGAAGTCCTGCAGAAGGCCCAGGTGCATCCGCTATGGGTGAACCGGGCAGAGCAGAAGCTTTCATTCGAGCTGGCGCATCCGGGCCAGCGCTACGGCGTCGGTTTTGCCTGCGTGCAAAAGGACTTCGGCACGGGGGCGGAGACCTCGCTGGCGAAAGTCGAGTTCACTGCCGACGGCAAGATCAGCCTGCATCACACCGCCGCCGAAATCGGCACCGGCATGTCCACGTCGCAGGCGATTGCTGTCGTCAAATGGCTCGGCAAGCCGGCCACCGAGGTGCGCGTTGCCGTCACCGACTGGCCCGATCTGCCGGTCGTCACGAGCGGCGATCCGTACATCATGTCGCAAGCGGAGCAGGACAAGCTGTCGGCCAATCCGCGCTGGTCGCCGGGTTATGCGTCGCCGTCGAGCGCGACCAACTCTGCGTTCTATTTCACGCACAGCACGCGCGAGGCCGCTCGCGTCGTATTCACTCACGGCCTGTGGCCGGCAGCGATGGCGATCTGGCGTCAGGGCACCGGCGGCGGCCAGGCCGCGCCGCTAGTGGTGCGCATCGAGGACGCGCGCTGGGTCGACGGCAAGTTATCTGCGGCCGGTCTCGAGGCGCTCACTTTCGAACAGCTCGCGAAGAAGGCACACGAACTCGGGCTCGTGACGGGCGCGGCGGTACACGTATTCAATCGCTGGCAATGGGCCGAAGCGGAGTTCGACATCGACGGCAGCGTCGAGCGCCTCCCCATCGATGGTCTTTCGCTGCGCTACGGCGACAACGCCGGAACCGATAAGAAACGACTGCAAAGCACACCGAATCAATATCGCGTGCTTGATCGAAAGCGCGTGTTCATTCCGCCCGTGCAGCGGAACAACGCCGCGGTCACTTACTACAGCGCGGTCGGCACGCTGGTCGAGCTCGCGGTGCATGAGGCGACTGGCAAGGTCGAACTGCTGAGCCATCACTCGATCATGGAGTGCGGCAACCAGATTGCGCCGCAACTCGTATCGGGTCAATTGCAGGGCGGTCTCGCGATGGGCATCGGTCACGCGCTGCATGAATATCTGCCGCTCTACGAAGACGGTCCCGGCAACGGCACGTGGAACTTCAACCGCTATCGGTTGCCGCGTGCCAGGGACGTCGCTGTCTGGACCCAGACCGGCGAAGTGCTGCCGCCGTTGACCGAAAGCGACCCGCCCAAGGGTATCGCCGAAGTGGTGATGATCCCGGTGGTCGGCGCGATCGTGAACGGCATTGCGCACGCTATCGGACATCGTTTTACTGACCTCCCGGTCACTCCGCAAAAAATTCAGGAGGTGCTCGCATGACGGCCCCAAATCAAAATTCCGGCCATGCAGCTGATGCGACGGCGGGTTCTGCTGCTGCTTCGACCGCCGCAAATGCCAACGTGGTAGAGCGGCCTTTGACTCAATTCCGCGCCCAACCGGTATCGCTGACGGTGAACGGGCAACAGGTCGGCCCGCTGCAAGTGCCGGCCGGTCTGATGATGATCGACCTGCTGCACGAATATCTCCACCTGACCGGTTCGCGGCTCGGCTGTGGGCAAGGCGTCTGTCACGCCTGCGTGGTGATTCTGGACAAACCGGATGGCACGAGCGAAGAAATCCGCACGTGCATCACAGGCGCGAATTTCTTCGACGGCAAGTCGATCCGCACGATCGAAGGCCACGCACAGCGCAACGAACAGGGCGAGGTGGTGGCCTTGTCGCCGATCCAGCAGAAGTTTCTCGAGCACTTCAGTTTTCAGTGCGGCTACTGTACGCCGGGCTTCGTGAACGCGGCGACAGTGCTGATCGAGCGTCTCAAGCGCCAGCCGGTGGCGAGAGATCAGGTGGAGCAAACCGTCACCGAGGCGCTGAACGATCACATCTGCCGCTGTACGGGCTACGTGCGGTACTACGAGGCGGTAAAGGATGTCGTGTTGACGATGCCTGGACTCGTAAAGGACGCCGCATGACGATGCTTTCCTTGACCCCGCAGAGTGCGCAGACCTCGCGGACTTCGCTACGTCTGCTGCAGCTACGCCGCGTCGCGCTGGTGTTGAGCGCAGCGGCGCTGACAGCGTGCGGCCAACACCACGACGACACCCCGGCTACCCGGATGACCGCTTCGGCGACCAGCACGCCAGCAGACCTGGAAAGCGCCGCGACAGAGCAGCTTGCGCGCGGCCGCTATCTGGTAAAAGCGGCCGATTGCGCCGCCTGTCACACGAGCGCTGACGGCGCGCCGTTTGCCGGCGGCCCGAAACTCGCCTCGCCGTTCGGCACGTTCTACGGCACGAACATCACACCGGACAGAGAGCACGGCATCGGCAACTGGAGCGCTGGCGATTTCTACCGGGCGTTGCACGACGGCATGTCGCCGGATGGCCCGCTGTACCCGGCGATGCCGTACACGTCGTACCGGCAGATCTCACGCGCCGACAGCGACGCGATGTATGCGTGGCTGATGGCGCAAAAACCCGCAGCGGTACCGAACCGTCAACCGGATCTGTCGTTTCCGTTCAACATGCGTTTTGCTGTGCGCTTCTGGGACATGCTGTTCCTGAAGGATGCGCTACCGGATGCATCGAAGGCCGTCTCTTCCGGGGCGTTGGTGGACTGGAGTCGTGGACGTTACCTGGTGAGCGCGCTCGGCCACTGCGCCGAATGCCACACGCCGCGCGGCAAGTTCGGTCAGCTCGACAACGCGTTGCCGCTCGCCGGCGGGGCGCTGGGCCGCGTGGCCGCGCCGGACATCACCCCGCAAGGACTCGCTGCGCGTGGCTGGACCGCAACTGATCTGCAGACGTTCTTCGCCACCGGGATCGCCCCACAAGGCTCCGCGTTCAGCGAGATGTATCCGGTCGTGCATCTGAGCAGCCAGTATCTGAGACCCGACGATCTGCGCGCGATGTCGACGTATCTGCTCGGTGACCCGCCAGCGGCGGCGCAGCCGCTGCAGTCGCCAGCGTCGCCATCATCGGCATCTGCGGACACAGCGCAACTGGCCGCCGGCCGCAATGTCTACCTCGCCGTATGTGCCGGTTGCCATGGCCGCGATGGCGAGGGCAAACCGCACGTTGCCGTCCCGATGCACGGCAATTCGACGGTACGGCAAAGCGATCCGCACAACCTGATCGTGGCGATGCTCGACGGCATCGATGCGCAGGACTTCCCCGGCCTTGAGCGCATGCAGGAGATGCCAGGGTTCGCAGGGCAGTTAAGCGACGCGGAACTCGCACAACTGACGAGTTATCTTCGCGCGACGTGGGGCGGACAGCCCGGCGACGTTACCGCGGCGGCCGTGAAGGCGCTGCGTTAAACGCAAGCGCTCTCGGGCGCCGACGATTGGAAGGCAAACGGCCAGCACCTCGATAGAGGGCTGGCCGTTTTCTTTATGCGCAGTTTTTCTGCACAACCCTTACACGAATTTGCTGTCCGGCGAGCCGCTTCGCCTCCGGCCCCAGCGCCGAAATTCAAGGTTTTCCGACGATTTGCCGTTAAAGAAAACGATATCAGGGGCCAAATCCCGCAATACGGGTCGTAAGGATTTGTATCAGTCTGTGTGGACGGCCCGCTTTTTGTCCGCGGCATTTTACAATTCCGCTTGAATTTTAACCGTCTGTCTGGCCCTTTTTGCGTCAAAACGCCTCGATTTCAAGGCATTTGCCGCACGAGTGCCAGACAGAAGGGTGGGCCAGGGTGGTAGCCGCAACGAGGCGGTTTCCCGTGTCGAGCATGCAGCGCTTCTGACGAATGCGCGCATCGGGGTGCGACGCGGGGACACTCGGGCTCGCCTATGTACGAGGCAGGAGTCGAACTTGTTGAAAAATCGTTTCGACAGAACCATGATCGCCGGCGTCGCCGGCATCTGGGTCGCATTGGCAATGAGCGGTTGTGTGAATGTGGCACAGCAGGATACGCAGGCGTCCCCGGCGGCTACTGGGGCGCCGGCGGTTTCGGCCGCTGCGGCGACCGCGGCATCGGATGCGGCCGCGGCAGCATCGTTACAGGCGGCGGCGACCGCCGCGGCCAGCACGGCCAAACTGAAGGCAGCGCAGCCACTCGTCTACCGCGTCAAGCGTGGCGACACGCTGAACCAGATTGCTCAACGCAATCACTGTAAGGTAAGTGATCTGCTGGCGTGGAATCGTCTGAAGCCGTCCACGCGACTGAAGAAAGGGCAGGTGCTGCACGTAGCGTCGCCCGAGGCGGCAAAGGAAGCACAGGACGCCGCCGTCGCGGCCACTGCGGCGCAGGCTGCGGCTGATCAGGCCGCGGCCAAGGCTGCGGTCTCGGCAAAGCTGGCGGCGGCAGCAGCCTCTGCCAATCCGGCGGCGAATGCGGCGGCAGCGGCAAGCGGAGCGAATGCATCGACTGCATCAGCCGCTTCATCCAGCAACGCCGCCTCCATCGCCCAGAGTGGCGCACCCGCACCGAATCCCGCGCAAGCACGCCAGGTCGACGCAGAGGTCTCGCGTCACGCCAACCGCGTCTCGCTGGTGTGGCCGGCACAAGGCACGGTGGTCGAGGGCTTCCAGGCGGGCGCGACGCGCGGCATCGAGATCGGCGGCAAGCCTGGCGATCCAGTGCGCGCAGCCGCGGACGGCAAGGTCATGTATGCAGGGACGGGGCTCAATGAGTACGGCAGCCTGATCATCATCCAGCACAACAAGGACTTTCTGACGGCGTATTCGCACAACCGCAGGCTGCTGGTGAAAACCGGCGACATCGTGCGGCAAGGGCAGGAAATCGCGGAGATGGGGGACGAGAACAACACGCGCGTCTCCGTGCTGTTCGAAGTACGCCGCGACGGCAAGCCGGTCGATCCGATGCCGTATCTGCCGGCCAGGCAAAGTTGAGTTTGCTGGGCAGGTGAGGCAGCGTAAGCGCCGCCTCACCTTGGGCCGAATCAGAACGAATCGCCCGGAACGCGCACCCAGCCTTCCATCAGCACGCGCGCACTGCGGCTCATGATCGCTTTCTTCACGACCCACTCGCCGTCCACCTGACTGGCCTGCGCACCCACACGCAACGTGCCGGAAGGATGGCCGAAGCGCACCGCTTCGCGTTCACCACCACCCGCGGCGAGATTTACCAGCGTGCCCGGAATGGCGGCTGCCGTACCGATGGCCACCGCGGCGGTGCCCATCATCGCGTGATGCAGTTTGCCCATCGACATCGCGCGCACCAGCACATCAACATCGCCCGCCGCAATCTGCTTGCCGCTGGACGCCACATACCCCACCGGCCTCGCGACAAACGCGACTTTCGGGGTGTGCTGCCGCGTCGCGATCTCATCGATATGTTTGATCAGGCCCATGCGCACTGCACCGTGCGCGCGAATCGTCTCGAACTTTGCCAGCGCCTTGTCGTCGCTATTGATCGCGTCCTGGAGTTCGGTGCCCTTGTAGCCGATCGCTTCGGCGTCGACGAAAATCGTCGGAATGCCCGCGTTGATCATGGTGGCCTTCAACGTGCCCACACCAGGCACCTCGAGGTCGTCCACCAGATTGCCAGTGGGGAACATCGAGCCGCCTGCACCTTCTTCTTCGGCGGCTGGATCCATGAACTCGAGCTGCACCTCGGCGGCGGGGAAGGTCACGCCGTCCAGTTCGAAGTCGCCGGTTTCCTGAACTGCACCGTTGGTGATAGGCACGTGTCCGATGATGGTCTTGCCGATATTGGCCTGCCAGATCCGCACTGTGGCCACGCCGTTATGCGGAACGCGACTCGGGTCGACCAGCCCGGCGCTGATCGAGAACGGTCCCACTGCGGCGGAGAGATTGCCGCAATTGCCGCTCCAGTCCACAAACGCCTTGTCGATCGACACCTGGCCGAACAGATAGTCGACGTCATGATCGGGCCTGCTGCTCTTCGCGATGATCACCGTCTTGCTGGTGCTCGACGTCGCGCCGCCCATGCCGTCAGTCTGCTTACCGTACGGGTCCGGACTGCCAATCACGCGCAGCAGCAAGGCATCGCGCGCCGCGCCCGGCACCTGGGCGGCTTCGGGCAAATCCTGCAAGCGGAAGAACACGCCTTTACTGGTGCCGCCACGCATATAGGTGGCGGGAATCTTGATCTGGGGTACGTGGGCCACGTTTTTGTCTCCTCCCTCAGGCCGCTGCTTGCGATGATTCCAGGAAGTCCTGCGCAAAGCGCTGCAGGACACCACCGGCTTCGTAGATCGACACTTCTTCCGCAGTGTCCAGGCGGCAGGTCACCGGTACTTCTACACGCTCACCGTTCTTGCGATGAATCACCAGCGTGAGATCGGCGCGCGGTTTGCGCTCGCCGGTTACATCGAAGGTTTCCGTGCCGTCGATACCCAGCGTCAGCCGGTTCACGCCCGGCTTGAACTCCAGCGGCAGCACACCCATGCCCACCAGGTTGGTCCGGTGGATGCGCTCGAACCCTTCCGCGACAATCGCTTCCGCTCCCGCGAGACGCACGCCCTTGGCAGCCCAGTCGCGTGACGAACCTTGACCGTAGTCGGCGCCGGCAATCACGATCAGCGGTTGCTTGCGTTCCATGTACGTTTCAATGGCTTCCCACATGCGCGTGACCTTGCCTTCAGGCTCGATGCGGGCCAAAGACCCGGCCTTCACCTTGCCGTCTTCGAGCACCATCTCGTTCTTCAACGTCGGGTTGGCAAAAGTAGCGCGCTGCGCGGTCAGGTGATCGCCGCGATGGGTCGCATACGAATTGAAATCCTCCTCCGGCAAGCCCATTTTCGCCAGATACTCGCCCGAGGCGCTGTCGGGCAGGATCGCGTTGGACGGCGACAGGTGATCGGTGGTGATGTTGTCGCCGAGCACTGCGAGCGGACGCATGGCCTTGAGCGTGCGCTCGCCGGCCAGCGCGCCTTCCCAGTAGGGCGGGCGGCGGATATACGTGCTCGCCGGGCGCCAGTCGTACAGCGGGTTGGCGCGTTCGCCGGTATCGGCGGTGACTGCAAACATCGGTTCGTACACCTTGCGAAATTGCTCCGGCTTCACGCTCGATGTGACGATCGCGTCGATCTCTGCGTCGGACGGCCAGATGTCCTTGAGCATGACCGGATTGCCCTCGGCGTCGGTCCCCAGCACGTCTTTCTCGATGTCGAAGCGGATCGTGCCGGCAATCGCATAGGCCACCACCAGCGGCGGCGAGGCGAGGAACGCCTGCTTGGCATACGGGTGAATGCGGCCGTCGAAATTACGGTTGCCGGACAGTACGGCGGTCGCGTACAGATCGCGCTCGACGACTTCCTTCTGGATCGCCGGATCCAGCGCGCCGGACATACCGTTGCACGACGTGCACGCATAGGCGACGACCCCAAACCCAAGCTGTTCCAGTTCCGGCAGCAGCCTGGCTTCTTCCAGATACAAGGTGACGGCCTTCGATCCCGGCGCGAGCGAGCTTTTCACCCACGGCTTGCGGGTCAGGCCGCGCTGGTTCGCATTGCGCGCGAGCAAGCCAGCGGCAATCATGTTGCGCGGGTTATTGGTGTTGGTGCAGCTCGTGACAGCGGCGATGATCACGGCGCCATCGGGCATCAGCCCCGGCTCGTTTTCGACCTTGCCGCTGATGCCGCGCGCCGCGAGGTCCGACACCGGCAGTCGACGGTGCGGGTTCGACGGCCCCGCCAGCGTGCGCACCACGGTCGAGAGGTCGAATGTCAGCACGCGCTCGTATTGCGCGTTCTTCAGGCTGTCGGCCCACAGGCCGGTTTCCTTCGCGTAGGTCTCCACCAGCTTGACGAGTTCGTCGTCGCGGCCGGTCAGCTTCAGGTATTTGATGGTCTGCTCGTCGATATAGAACATCGCAGCTGTCGCGCCGAACTCGGGCGCCATGTTGGCGATGGTGGCTCGATCGCCCAACGTGAGCCTGGCCGTGCCTTCGCCGTAAAACTCCAGATACGCACCCACCACCTTTTCCTTGCGCAGGAATTCGGTCAGCGACAACACCACATCCGTCGCCGTAATGCCTTCGCCTGGCTTGCCGGTCAGTTCCACGCCGACGATATCCGGCAGGCGCATATACGACGCGCGTCCCAGCATCACGCTTTCCGCTTCGAGGCCGCCTACGCCGATGGCGATCACGCCGAGTGCATCCACCATCGGCGTATGCGAATCGGTGCCCACCAGCGTATCTGGAAACGCCACGCCGTCTTTCACCTGCACCACGGGGCTCATGCGCTCGAGGTTGATCTGATGCAGGATGCCGTTGCCCGGCGGAATCACGTCGACGTTCTTGAACGCCTTCTTGGTCCAGTTGATGAAATCGAAGCGGTCTTCGTTGCGCCGGTCTTCGATCGCGCGGTTCTTGTCGAACGCGTCCGGATCGAAGCCGCCACACTCGACGGCGAGCGAGTGATCCACCACCAGTTGCGTCGGCACCACCGGATTGACCAGCGCCGGGTCGCCGCCCTGGGCCGCGATCGCGTCGCGCAGGCCGGCGAGATCGACGAGGGCGGTTTGACCAAGGATGTCATGGCAGACCACGCGCGCCGGGAACCACGGGAAATCGAGGTCGCGCTTGCGTTCGATGATCTGCTTGAGCGACGCATTGAGGGATACCGGATCGCATCGGCGCACGAGATTTTCGGCCAGCACGCGCGAGGTGTACGGCAACGTGTCGTAGGCACCCGGCTGGATCGCCTCGACCGCGGCTCGCGTGTCGAAGAAGTCCAGCTTGGTGCCAGGCAGGGGCTTACGGTTTGCAGTGTTCATACCGTGGGGGAGTAAGAATGTAGTGTTCGGCAATCATGTTGCATGTCGGCAGGGCGATAATTGCTGGAGCTGGACGTCGCTGGACATCACAGGACGTCAGCGGCAATTATCCCCCTTTCCCGATCAACGTTTGATGATCGGCGCTTTCGATCAACGTTTCGCGATCGGCACGAACTTCAGGTTGTCCGGACCAGTGTAGTTCGCGCTCGGCCGGATGATCTTGTTGTCGATGCGTTGCTCGATGATGTGCGCACTCCAACCCGCCGTACGGGCGATCACGAACACCGGTGTAAACATCGCTGTCGGCACACCCATCATGTGGTACGACACCGCGCTGAACCAGTCCAGGTTCGGGAACATCTTCTTGGCGTCCCACATCACGGTTTCGAGGCGCTCGGCGATGTCGAACAGCTTCGTGCTGCCGGCTTCCTTCGAGAGCTTCTTCGCGACTTCCTTGATGACCTTGTTGCGCGGATCGGAGATCGTGTAGACCGGGTGGCCGAAGCCGATCACGACTTCTTTGGCTTCGACGCGGCGGCGGATATCCGCTTCAGCCTCGTCGGGGCTCTGGTAGCGCGACTGGATTTCAAACGCGACTTCGTTGGCGCCGCCGTGCTTCGGGCCGCGCAGCGCACCAATCGCGCCGGTCAGCGCCGAGTACATGTCGGAGCCTGTGCCGGCGATCACGCGGCCGGTGAAGGTCGATGCATTGAATTCATGCTCCGCGTACAGGTTCAGCGAGATGTGCATCGCCTCGACCCACGATTTCGACGGCTCGACGCCGTGCAGCAGATGCAGGAAATGGCCGCCGATCGAATCGTCGTCGGTCTCCACCTCGATGCGCTTGCCGTTATGCGAGTAGTGGTACCAGTAGAGCAGCATCGAGCCGAGCGAGGCCATCAGCTTGTCAGCGATATCGCGTGCGCCGGGGAGATTGTGGTCGTCCTTCTCGGGCAGCACCGTACCGAGCACCGAGACGCCGGTGCGCATCACGTCCATCGGATGGGCGGCTGCCGGAATCCATTCCAGCGCGGCCTTGACGTTGGCGGGCAGGCCGCGCAGCGCCTTCAGCTTGGCCTTGTAGGCCGTCAGTTCAGCCTGCGTGGGCAGCTTTTCGTGCACCAGCAGGTAGGCGATTTCCTCGAATTCGCAGGTGCTGGCGATGTCGAGAATGTCATAGCCGCGGTAATGCAGGTCATTGCCGGTCTTGCCGACCGTACACAGGGCGGTGTTACCCGCCGTCACGCCCGAAAGGGCCACGGATTTCTTCGGTTTGAATGCGCCTGTTGCCGGTGTGCTGTTATCTGCTTCGCTCATGGTGTCGTCCTCTTACTCCTGGATTCGGTTTACTTGTGTGCGGCGAACAGCGCGTCGAGTTTCTCCTCGTACGCGTGATAGCCGAGATACTTGTACAGGTCGGCACGCGTCTGCATCGTTCCGACAGCGGCCTTTTGCGTGCCGTCGCGCTTCACCGTCTCGTAGAAATTGAGCGCGGCGGCGTTCATCGCGCGATACGCGCCACAGCAGTACAGCGCGATATCGACGTTCGCTTCGCGCAATTCGTCGGTGGTAAAGAACGGCGTCGAGCCGAATTCGGTCAGGTTCGCGAGAATCGGCACCTTGACCGCGGCCTTGAAGCGGCGATAGTCGTCGAGCGTCTGCATCGCCTCCGGGAAAATCATGTCGGCGCCGGCTTCGACGTAGGCAACGGCGCGCTCGATCGCTGCATCGATGCCTTCTGCTGCGGCCGCATCAGTGCGCGCCATGATGACGAACTGGTCGTCTGTGCGGGCGTCGACGGCGGCCTTCACGCGGTCGACCATTTCCTCTTTCGCGACGACTTCCTTGCCCGGACGGTGCCCGCAGCGTTTCTGTCCGACCTGGTCTTCGAGGTGCACCGCGGCCACGCCGGCCTTGATGAACGAACGCACCGTGCGCGCAATGTTGAAGGCACCGCCCCAACCGGTGTCGATATCGACGAGCAGCGGCAGGCCGGTGGCATCGGTGATGCGGCGGGCGTCGATCAACACATCGTCCATGGTGCTGATGCCGAGATCGGGAATGCCGAGCGAGTTGGCCGCGACGCCGCCGCCCGACAGATACACCGCCCTGAAGCCGACCGCCTCGGCCATTTTCGCCGCGTAGGCGGTGATGGCGCCGACGACCTGCAGCGGTTGTCCTTTTGCGACCGCTGCACGGAATTTCGCGCCGGCACTGACAGGTTGTTTTGCTGAACTCACGCGTATCTCCAGGTAATAGTGAGAGCGTTTTTTGCAAGGAGCGGGCCAGCGTCGGTGCGTGAGGCTAAGTTGTTGATTACCTGTGGCTTTGGGGTATTGGTGGGGCGTCGTTCGATTGCATAAGTGCAATCCTGCATTTCACAAGTGAAATCGGAAGGTCATAATAGTGCTTCTTAGTCTCGACCGCCACGGCAGGCAACGCGCCATGAACCGACCTTCTGAACCCGGCTCCCGGGCCCGCGTGTGGGCCATCGGCATCAGCAAGCTGCGCGGCCTGTTCCGCGATATCGCCGATGAATACGACACTCGCGCCGATCTGCGGCTGGTAACCCGCGGCTATGAGGAAGCGGTCAGCGAGATTGCTTCCGCGGGCAAGGATCGCCCGGACGTCGTGGTCGCGGCAGGGTCGAACGGCACGTATCTGAAGGCGCGGATAGATGTGCCCGTCGTGCTGATCACCCCAACCGGTTTCGACGTGATGCATGCACTGGCACGCGCGCGCCGCGATTCGTCATCGGTGGCGCTCGTGACCCACGGCGAGACGCCCGCCGAGGTGCGCCGTTTCGTTGCGGCCTATGGTATCGACGTGGTGTTTGCGTCGTACCAGTCGGCGCAGGACGCGGAAGCCTGCGTGCTCGATCTGCGCGATCGCGGCGTAGGGACAATCGTGGGACCGGGACTCGTGACGGATCTCGCCGCGCGGGCCGGTATGGAGTCCATATTTCTTTACTCTCGCGCCGCCGTGCGTTCGGCCTTCGACACCGCGCTCGAAGTCGCCCAGGCCACCTGGGGCGAAGCGGTGCGGCGGCATCGTCTGGACAACGTGTTGCAACACTTGCGCGATGGTGTCGTCGCCCTCGATGCGCAGGGCCGTGTCGAAGCGATCAACCAGCGTCTGGCTTTGGTGCTTGGCATCGAGCCGGCTGCAGCTGTGGGCCGAGCGTTGCTCGAACTCGCACCGGACCTGGTCGACGCTGTCCCGGATGACGAGGGCGAGTCGCTAGAAACGGTACGCGGTATCAGTTACGTCGTGCATCGTGGACCGCTGGTCGACAACGGCGTGACGACCGGCAGCGTGCTGACGTTTCAGGAGTCGCGCTCGGTGGAGCGGCTCGATCGCACGCTGCGCTCGCGGCAGCGCGCGCAACAGTTTGTGGCGCGCTACCAGCTCGACGATCTGATCGGCGCGTGTCCCGCGATCGAACGGGTCCGGCAACTCGTGCAGCGCTATGCGAAGTCGGATGCGACCGTCCTGATTCGCGGCGAGAGCGGTACGGGCAAGGAGATGGTGGCGCAGAGCCTGCATCATCTCAGCGCGCGGCGTGATTTTCCGTTTGTCCCGCTCAATTGCGGGGCGTTTCCGGAGGCCTTGCTCGAGAGCGAACTGTTCGGGTACGAAGAGGGGGCTTTTACGGGCGCACGGCGCGGCGGCAAGGCCGGTCTGATCGAAGCGGCACATCGCGGCACGCTATTCCTCGATGAAATCGGCGAAATGCCGTTGCCGCTGCAAAGCCGTTTGCTGCGCGTGTTGCAGGAGCGCGAAGTGGTGCGGCTCGGCTCGACCGAACCAACACGCATCGACGTGCGAATCGTCGCAGCGACCCATCGCGCATTGACCGCGGCAGTGGCGGCGGGCGAATTCCGCACGGATCTCTACTACCGGCTAAACATTCTCAATATCGCGTTACCGCCGCTGCGCGAACGTCTTCCGGACATCATGCCGCTCGCGGCCGAGTTGCTATGCCAGGCAGCGCGGCGCGAACCGCGTCTGGCCACCCGTGTTCGCACGACGCGAGATGCATCTAGCGTGCTTGCACCGATCGCCGAGTCACTAAGTCGTCACGCATGGCCGGGTAATGTGAGGGAACTGCAGAATGTGATCGAGCGGATCACCGTCGAACTAGCGGACTCGGATGACACGGAATTGACAGACGAGGTTTTGCAATCCATCGCGCCGGAGTTGTTCGAGCGGCAAGACGAGGGCACGAATGAGACCGCGCTGACTCTGCGTCAACGCAGCCGTCGTGTGGAGGCGGATGAGATTCGTGCCGCGCTCGACGCGTTCAATGGCGACCGCGATCAGGTGTGCGATGCGCTAGGCATTAGCAAGACCACGCTGTGGCGCAAACTGAATGCGGCGGGATGAGACGGTGATGTACAGCGGGCGTTAAGCGTCGTCTCGCGGCATATGACCTTCACCACAAACTATTACAAGTTTCGCGGAGCGAACGCCTAACATGTGTAGTGATCCATGTTGGGCATGGACAGGGTTCCCACCCGTCACTATTTGTTCAGGAGAATTAAAGATGAGTATTTTTGGCGATATTGTGAACAAACTGTTCGGCAAGGCCAAGCCGGATCAGCCCGCGCCCGCAGTGGAAGCGACACCGGATCCGGCCGCGGCGCAAGCAGCTGCGCCTGCGGCGGCAGCAGCACCTCCGCCGTTGGCGGATGTGGATGTCGCAGCGGTGATGGATCAGTTCGTGAGCGAAAGCGGCCAAACGCTGAACTGGCGCACCTCGATCGTCGATACACTCAAGGCGCTCGGCGTCGACAGCAGTCTCGAGCATCGCAAGCAGCTCGCACAGGAACTCAAGTACAGCGGCGACACGAACGACTCGGCCACCATGAACGTCTGGCTGCACACGCAGGTCATGCACGCGCTGGCGGCAAACGGCGGCAAGCTGCCGTCGGACCTCGCGGGCTGATCTGAACTAAAGGTACGCGAAGCACGAAGACGTCGGCGGCGCCCGCCGCCGACTATGCATTGCCTCTACTGTTGTCCCTCCACCGCCCGCAATACCTGCGTGACTTTTCCATGCTCATGCAGAATCGCCGGGCTCGTCTGCAACAACGGTAGATAGCGCGGCAAAAACGTATTGTTGGGCCGATCCGCTGAGAACAGACCCGTCACGGCTTCGACCGCCGCCAGGCGATCGGTAGCGGTGGCCTCCTTGTCGTCGAGCGTCTCGTCGACATTGGCAATCACCGTCGAAAGCGGCGAGAGCCAGCGAAACCCCGAGCCATTGATCAGCACTTGCAGAAACGCCGCCGGTGTCACCGGACCGAATTCCTTCTCGTAGGCCGCGCGCTCGTGATCGAGGATCGCCTTGTGCAGCGATAGCAACGGCCGGCGCACGTCGGACAGGAATTGAATGGCTTGCTGTTCAGTCATGGCACAACTCCTGGGAGTAAAGGGGCATGCTAGCAAACTTCCCTGCGCGACACGCTCCATACATATTTTTTAAAGGGCGACTACAATTCCGTCGTTCCACATCATGCTGCCGGTTTCACGAGCCCAAACAATAATTCGCAATCGGAGTCCCCATGACAACGCTCAATATCAACGGTCAGACGCATACCGTCGACGCACCGCCCGACATGCCCTTGCTGTGGGTCTTGCGAGACCTGGTCGGCCTGACGGGCACGAAGTTTGGTTGCGGGATTGCCCAGTGCGGCGCCTGCACCGTGCACCTGGACGGCGCCGCGGTGCGCTCGTGCGTATTGCCGGTGGCGGCCGTCGGCGACAAGAAGATCACCACTATCGAAGCGGTTGGCGAGACGCCCGCGGGGAAGAAGGTGCAGCAGGCATGGCGCCAGATCGACGTGGTGCAGTGCGGTTACTGTCAGTCGGGGCAGGTGATGTCGGCCGCCTCGCTGCTTGCGCAGAACCCCAATCCGACCGATGCGGATATCGATGCGGCCATGGCCGGCAACATTTGCCGCTGTGGCACCTACAACCGCATTCGCGCGGCGATCAAGCAAGCGGCAAAGGAGGCCTGACATGTCGCAAGGTCTGCTTGATTCGCAAAACGCCGGCAAGGATGGAAGAACCACGCAGGGCGGCAAGGTCGCCACGCAAGGCGACGACGGCCCGCATCTCTCACGACGTACTTTTCTGAAATTCAGCGTCACGGTAGGCGTTGCCGCGGGCGGTGGCCTGCTGCTCGGCTTCAGTTTGCCGACCCCGAGCCAGGCGCAAGGCCAGGACCCAACGGGCAAATCGGTGATCGGCGGCGATGCGAGCGAGCCCGCACCGGCTGGAGTGTTCGCGCCGAACGCCTTTATCCAGATCGACAACACCGGCAAGGTGACGCTGGTGATTCCGAAGGTCGAAATGGGCCAGGGCGTCTATACGTCGATTCCGATGCTGATCGCGGAAGAGCTCGAAGTCCCGCTCGACAGCGTCACGATCGACCACGCGCCGCCCAACGAGAAGCTCTTCATGGATCCGCTGCTCGGCGGTCAGTTGACCGGCGGTTCGACTTCTATCCGTTACGCATGGGATCCGATGCGCAAGGCAGGCGCTACCGCTCGCGTGCTGCTGATCAGTGCGGCGGCGCAGCAGTGGCAGGTGGATCCGGCTACCTGTCATGCACAGGCGGGCCAGGTGATTCATGCGGCCAGCAACCGCAGCCTTGGGTACGGCCAACTGGTCGATGCCGCCGCAAAGCTGCCGGCGCCGCAGAACGTGCCGCTCAAGGACCCGAAAGACTTCAAGATCATCGGCACGGCGGTCAAGCGTCTGGACTCGCCGGAGAAGGTGGACGGCACCGCGATGTTTGGCCTCGACGTGCGCGTGCCGGACATGGTTTATGCGGCCATCGCAACGTGTCCGGTATTCGGCGGCACGCTGGGCAGCGTCGATGACACGAATGCCAAAAAGATTCCCGGCGTGCGCCAGGTCGTCAAGGCCGACAACGCGGTAGCCGTTATCGGCGATCACACGTGGGCCGCCAAGCGCGGCCTCGCAGCGCTGCAGATCACCTGGAACGAAGGCGCGGGCGCGAATCTTTCGATGAAGCAGATCGTCGACGATCTCAGCGCCGCGGCAGATCACGGCAACGGCGCCGTGGCGCGCAAGGATGGTGACGTACAGAAGGGCTTCTCGGACGCCAAGACCCGCGTCGATGCGGTCTATCAGCAACCGTTCCTTGCGCACGCCACGATGGAACCGGTCAACTGCACCGTGTACGTGCGGCCGGACGGCTGCGATATCTGGCTGGGCACGCAGGTGCCGACGCGCATCGTCGATACAGCGGTGAAAATCACCGGCCTGCCGGCAGAGAAGATCACCGTGCATAACCATCTGCTCGGCGGTGGTTTCGGACGCAGGCTGGAATTCGATATGGCCACCCAGGCGCTGAAGATCGGCAAGCAGCTGGGCACACCGGTCAAGGTCGTATGGACGCGCGAAGAAGACATCCAGCACGACATGTACCGTCCGTACTACTACGACAAGATCTCGGCCGGGCTCGACGCGAACGGCAAGCCGATCGCGTGGCAGCATCGGATTGTCGGCTCGTCGATCCTGGCGCGCTTTGCGCCGCCGGCGTTCCAGCATGGCATCGATCCCGACGCGGTGGAAGTGGCCTCCGATCTGCCATACGACCTGCCCAATCAGCTGATCGACTATGTGCGTCAGGAACCGCGCACGGTGCCCACTGCATTCTGGCGTGGCGTCGGTCCGACGCGCGGCACCTTTGTCGTGGAGAGTTTTATTGACGAGCTGGCCGCGCAGGCCAAAGTGGATCCGGTTAAATACCGGCGCGATCTGCTCGGCAAAACGCCGCGTGCGTTGAACGTGCTCGACACGGCAACCCAGGCGGCTAGCTGGGGCAGCACGAGCTTGCCGAAGGGGCAAGGGCGCGGCGTCTCGGTGATGCACGCGTTCGGCAGCTTCTTCGCGATGGTCGCGGATGTGACAGTGGACCAGGGCGAGGTGACCGTGAACCGCGTCGTTTGCGCGGTCGATTGCGGGATGGTAATCAATCCCAACACCATCGAAGCGCAGGTGCAGGGCGGCATCATCTTCGGCATCACGGCGGCGCTGTACAGCGAGATCACGATCAAGGACGGACGCGTCGAGCAGAACAACTTCACCGACTACCGGATGCTGCGGATCGACCAGACGCCGAGCATCGAGGTGCATATCGTGAAGAGCACCGAAGCGCCTGGCGGGATCGGCGAGCCGGGCACGGCAGCGTTGGCGCCGGCGCTGGCAAACGCGATCTATGCCGCTACCGGCAAACGGCTGCGGCAGTTGCCGGTTGGCAGCCAGCTGCAAAACGTCTAACCGGAGACCGACCATGATCAAAACAATGAAGGTTTCCGGCGCGGCGCTGGGTTTCGCACTTTGTCTGGCGTCGCCGTTTGCTCTGCAGTCAACCGCACGTGCCGCTGATGATGCGCTGGTGCAGCGCGGCGCTTATCTTGCCAAGCTCGGCGATTGCGTGGCGTGTCACTCGGCGCCCAAAGGCAAGCCGTTCGCGGGCGGACTGCCGATGACGACGCCGATGGGCAAGATCTACACTACCAATATCACGCCCGATCCCGACACCGGGATTGGCCGTTACACGGAGGAAGACTTTGCCCGCGCGTTGCGCGAGGGCGTGGCGAAGGACGGCCACAATCTCTACCCGGCGATGCCGTATCCGTCGTACGCGAAGATCAACGACGATGACGCGAAGGCGCTGTATGCGTTCTTCATGAAAGGCGTGGCACCGGTTCAGCAGGCCAATCGCGAGTCCGACATTCCATGGCCGCTCAACATGCGCTGGCCGTTGAAGTTCTGGAACATGGTGTTTCTGGACAAGACCGTCTATCAGGACAAGCCGGGCAAGGACGTCGCGTGGAACCGTGGCGCCTATATCATCCAGGGCCTCGGTCACTGCGGCTCGTGCCACACGCCGCGCGGTATCGCGTTCCAGGAGAAGGCGCTCGATGAAACCGGCAGCGCGTATCTGACCGGCGGCACACTCGACGGCTGGTTCGCCGCCAACCTCACTCAGGAGCACAACGTTGGACTCGGGCGCTGGTCGGAGGAAGACATCGCGGCGTTTCTGAAGACTGGGGCGAATGCGCACGCATCGGCGTTTGGCTCGATGACCAGCGTGATCAACAACAGCACGCAGGCCACCAACGACACGGATATCGCCGCGATGACGAGCTATCTGAAGTCGCTGCCGGCGGCAGGCGGCACGGGCGCGCCGCAGTATTCCTATGATCCGCAGGCGACCAGGGTGTCGCTCTCGCGTCCGGCAAACGATGCCGGCGCGCGTGTCTACACCGAATACTGCATGCATTGTCACGGCGTGGATGGCCGCGGCTTCGCACCGATGCTGGCGCCGCTGGCGGGCAATCCGAATGTGCTGGAGCACGACGCGTCGTCGCTGATCAACGTCACGTTGAACGGCACCGGCGATCTGGTGATTCAGGGCATCCCTGCGCCGTATCCGATGCCGAAATACGCGCCCGTGCTGAACGACAAGCAGATCGCCGACGTATTGACGTTCGTTCGGGCTGGCTGGAATAACGGTGCGCCGGCCGTGAGCGCGGAAGAAGTGGCGAAGCTGAGGAAGTCGACACAGGCGGCGCAGTAGAGTCGCAATAGTCTGGCGAGCGGCAACCGGAGTCTTATCCGGTTGCCGCTTGCTGTTTCAGCTGCTTACCGGTGCTGGCCGATCTTCTGCCGCTTCTCCAGCGCACGTGCATACCAGGTGAGCGGGAAACACATCGCGAAGTAGATCAACGCCACCATGCCGTAGATCGGAAACGGCCGGAACGCTGCGTTGGTAATCATCGTGCCGGTCTTGGTCAACTCGGTAAAGCCGATGATCGAGGTCAGCGCAGTGCTTTTCACCACCTGCACCAGAAAGCCGACCGTCGGCGCCACCGCGATCTTTTTGGCCTGCGGCCATACGATGTAGCGCAACTGCTGGCCGAACGTCATGCCGAGACTCGCGCCCGCAGCCCACTGGCCACGCGGCACCGCTTCGACACAGCCGCGCCAGATGTCGACCAGATAGGCGCTGGTATAAAGCGTCAGCGTAACTATGGCAGCTGTCCACGGAGACACATCCACACCTAGCAGCGGCAACCCGAAGAAGGCAAGGAACAGCTGCATCAGCAACGGCGTACCCTGGAACAACTCGACGTACACTGAAACCGCCCGCCGCAACCACGGCAGCGGCGACACGCGCATCGCGAGCAGCGCGAATCCCACCAGACCTCCGCAGACAAACGCAATCAGCGACAACAGCACCGTCCAGCGCGCGGCGAGCAGCAGATTGCGGGCGATATCCCACAGCGTAAATTCGACCATGATCAGCGCTCCGTCGGGACAGCGCGCGGACCACGCCACGCAAGCAGCAGACGCCAGCCGCGCGGCTCGTCGGGCCGATGCGGCATGCGGCCGGCAAAGAGGCCGCGGCCGAGCCAGTTGAGCACCTGCCGCAACACGATAGAGAGCACCAGATACGTCACGGTGATGATCACGTAGCTTTCGAACGAACGGAAATTGCGCGACTGGATGAAGTTGGCCGCGTAGGTCAGATCCGGCACCGAGATCTGCGACACGACCGCGGAGCCGAGCATGACGATCAGCACCTGGCTCAGCAGCGATGGGAACACGTTGGCCAGCGCCTGCGGCAACACGACGAAGCGGAACACCTGGCGTCCGTGCAGGCCGAGCGCCTGGGCCGCCTGCACCTGGCCGCGCGACACCGATTCGATACCGGAGCGCACGATCTCGATGGCATAGGCGCCGAGATTGACCGTCATGGCGAGAATGGCGGCCTGGATCTCGTCGATATGGATGCCGAGACTTGGCAGGCCGAAGAATATGAAGAACAACTGCACGATGAACGGCGTGTTGCGGATCAGTTCGACATACACCGCGACCAGCCTGCGCGCCCAGCGCGGTCCGGCGACGCTCACGCTCGCGCCGCCGATCCCCACGAGCCCACCCAGCACCGTGGACAAGGCAGTGAGCCCCAAAGTGACGGCAGCGCCGCGGGCAAGCATGCCCACATAGACGCCGAAGCCGCTGAAATCGAACGCATAACTCATGACATGCCGCTCATCGTAAATCGGACTCCCCCGGTCAATGCCTTTGATCCGGACAAAATGGTTATAGATCGGCCGGCAGCGGCGCCCGCAGCCACTTCTGCGAAATCTCGTTCATCGTGCCGTCCTTGCGGGCGCGGGCAATCGTGTCGTCGATTTTCTGCTTCAGGCGCGGCTCGTTCTTGTTCAGGCCGACGTGATCGGGCGAACTGAACAGGGCGAACTTCTGCTCGGGATCGTTGGGCGGATGGCGCGCCAGGATCGTCGCCCCGACGTCGTTGCCAACCACCATCAACTGTACCTGACCAGAAAGAAATGCCGAAATTGCACCGTTAGGATCGTCGAAACGTTTGATCGTCGCGCTGGGCGGCGCGATCTTCGTGACGCTCAGGTCTTCCAGCGTGCCGCGCGCTACCGAGATGGTCTTGCCGGCGAGATCGCCGGCGTTCTTGACCGGCAGCGCTTTCGGGCCGAACACGGCGAGGTAGTAGGGAGCGTAAGGCTGTGAGAAGTCGATCACCTTCTCGCGTTCCGGCGTCTGGCCGACCGACAGCAGCATGTCGGCCTTGTGGTCGGCCAGGTAGGCCATGCGGTTGTCGCCCGTCACCTGAACCAGTTCGACCTTCGCGTTGAGCGCCTTGCCGATCAGGTTGGCGACATCGATGTCGTAACCCTCCGGTTTCATGTCTGGGCCTATCGAGCCGAACGGCGGGTAGTCTTCGAACACGCCGATCCGCACCACGCCGGATTTGGCTATCGAGTCGAGCGCGTCGGCGTGGGCCGCGGGTGCAACGAACGCGGACAGCGCCGCGAGGCCGGTGAATGCGAGCGTAGTGGCGGCCGTCGCCAGTCCACGGCGCAGATTCCCCGGATGCCCCAGATTCCGCAGATGCCGGGAAAGCTGTCCATACCGGACACGCGGAGCAGGCCGGCCACGCGAGACGCGTGGAGCAAGTGAGTCGAGAGTCGTCATGGTCGTTCCTCTGTCAAAGCGTGGGTATCTATCGGGTCAGTTCAAAATCGTTTCAATGCGCGGCGCGGGCCGCGATCAGCTTGCAGGCGTGAGGCGGCAGCTCCGCCAGCACTGGCATGCCGAGCATGAGACCGGGCGTTTCACGCGGGGTTGTCGCGGCGGTGAGAGTGAACCCGGCGCACTCAATCGTGGCTTCGAGCGACGCGCCCACGTCACGAATAAAGCTGACCGTGCCACTCAGGCGGTTCTGGTTTTGGCCGGCGGCGCCTGAGCCAATCCTGACGCAGACATCCTCAGGGCGGATCAGCAGGCGAATCTCCGAAGCCGATGCCGGCGCGCGCGCCGGCGGCGTCACGACGATCTGCTGGCCGCCTGGCAGGCTTACGCCGCCAGCGCCGTCGTAAGTCACCGGCAGGATGTTGCCGAGACCGATAAAGTCGGCCACGAACTCGCTGACCGGATCGCGATAGATGTCGAGCGGCTTGCCGACCTGCGCAATCCGGCCTTTCTCCATGACGACGATTTCGTCGGCCATGGTCATTGCTTCACGCTGGTCGTGCGTGACCATGATCGTCGTGATACCGAGGCGCTGTTGCAACAGGCGGATTTCCACCTGCATGGCTTCGCGCAGTTTGGCGTCGAGCGCTGAGAGCGGTTCGTCGAGCAACAGCAGTTTTGGCGACGAAGCGATCGCGCGGGCAATCGCCACGCGTTGCCGTTGCCCACCGGAGAGTTGCGTCACCGGACGGTTCGCCATATGCGGCAACTGTATCAGTTCGAGCAGCGCCGTGACGCGCTGGCTTTGCGTAACCTTGGCGGTCTTGCGCAGGCGCAGCGGATAGGCGATGTTCTGCGCCACCGTCATATGCGGAAACAGCGCGAGCGACTGAAACACCATGCCGAAGTCGCGCTGATTCGCCGGTATGTGCGTAATGTCGCGGCCGGCGAAGTTCACAATCCCTGAGCTGGGCGTCTCCAGTCCGGCGATCATGCGCAACAAGGTGGTCTTGCCGCAACCGGACGGCCCGAGGAAGCAGATCAGCTTGCCGTCCGGCACGCTCAGATCGACATGGTCGACGGCGTACGCTGAATTAAAGCGCTTGGTCACGGCCTGCAACGTCAGATGAGTCATGAGAGGCTCCTGCTGGGCCAGAATCGCAAAGGAATCAGAACAGCACCACACGGGGCGTCGAAGCGCGGCATCAGAGCGCCACGCCTTCATCGCCAATCAGTGTCTCGAGCAGCCAGATCAGCGCGAAATCGATCGCGACGATGAAGACCGCGAACGAAAACACCGTCGGATCGAGCGACGACACAGTCCGGCTGTACAGCCACACCGGCAGCGTCATGGTGTCGATACCGTAGAGAAAAAACGTCACCGTGAATTCGTTAAACGAGATGATGAAGGCGAACAGCATGCCGGCGAGAATGCCGGGGCGCATCAGCGGCAAGACGACGTCGATGAGCGCGCGACCTGGGCTCGCACCCATCACGCAGGCGGCTTCCTCGAACTCCGGTCCGATCGCGGCGACCGACGCTGCGCAGTTCTTAACCGTGAACGGCAGCGCCAGAATCACATGAGCAATGATCAGACGGAACACCCCGAGTTCGACCGGCAGCGCATTGAAGACCAGCAGCAGCGAGAGCCCGAGCATCACGAGCGGATAGACCAGCGGCAATGCCACTAACTGCTCCACCGCCGGTTTGCCTCGAAACCGGTAGCGGCTCAGCGCATAGGCGGCCGGTACGGAGACCAGCGTGGCGATGATCATGGTAGACACCGCCACGATCAGGCTGGTGGTGAGCGCGCTGCCCATCGACAGCACGTCGCTGGCGTCGGGCGCGACAAAGCTGTGCCACGCCGCGCGATACCACTGCAGGCTGTAGCCGGACGGCGGGAATTCGAGCGTGTCCGAGGCACTGAACGACATGGTGATCATCGTCAGGATCGGCAGTGCGGCAAGAAACAGGACGACAGCGGCGAGCAGTGCCGCTGGTTTGCCGAGCCGGCCGGGCATGGCGGCCCACGGGCGCAGCCGGCTGTGAAGGGCAGGCGTGTTCATGCAGACGGCTCCTCGGGAGCGAGACGTTGGGTGCGTCGTACGAGACTTTGCGAGATCGCCATCACGGTCAACGTGGCGACCATCAGCACCACACCGGAGGCCGACGCGGCCGGCCAGTTCAGCAGCGGTGCGACCTGGTCATGTACCAGCACGGCAAGCATCGGCACGCGGCGCCCGCCGAGCAGCAACGGCACGGCGAACGCGCTGGCGTTATAGGCGAACACCAGCAACGCGCCGGAGACGAGGCCGGGCATCGCCAGCGGCAGCATCACATGACGCAGAGTCTGCCAGCGGGTCGCACCCAGCGTGGCGGCCGCCTCTTCATAAGAGCGCGACACGGCGCGCATGGCGCTCGACAGCGGCAGCACGGCGAGCGGAAACGCCGTCTGGATCAGCCCGAGCAGCACGCCATGCTCGCGATACAACCACAGCACCGGACGCTCGATCAACCCGCTTGCGAGCAGCGCGTGATTGAGCAATCCGGCCGGCCCAAGAATCACCAGCCAGCCGTAGCCCTGCAACAACAGATTGACGAGCAGCGGCAGCAGCACACCCGCCAGCAGCAGCCGCCGCGCAAGCCGCGACCCGGTGCGCGCCATCGCGAGCGCAACCGGGATCGCCAGCAGCACCGCGCAGATCATGCTTTGAAACGCCAGCTTCAAGGTGATCCAGAGGGACCTCATGAAGTAGCTATCGGCCAGGTCCTCATAATTCTGTAGCGTGAAGCCACGCCACTCGCTGCCCTGGGTGCCAAAACTCATCCGCAGCACGACGAGCGCCGCCGCTGCCAGCACGGCAAGAAACAACAGGATCGGCGCCAGCAGCAGCCACGGCCGGGCCTTCGCCCATGTGGCACCGGGCGCGGCGGCGCAAGCCGGCTCGTCCGGCGCGCCGTCGGCACCCGCGGTTCCCGGCGCGTCCGCTATGCCGGGTACCTCCGAGGTCCCGGAAGCGCGCTGCGAGGAGCGCGCGGGCATCGCCGTCATGCCGAGAAAATCTCGGTATAGCGTTTGATCCACGCCGCCTGCACCGAGGCTAGCGCCTTGTCGTCGTGGAGGATCGCTTTCTCGGCAATCTGCTTCGGACTGGGTACGAACGCGCGGCTCTCGGCCGGGATCACAGCCTTCGAATTGACGGGACCATTGAGGACGTCCGCAGCCATCCGGCCTTGCACGCCGGCATCGAGCGAGTGGTTGATGAAGGCATGAATCAGATCGCTGTCGCCGGGATGCGCCTTTGGAATCACAGTGAACATCAACTGCGTGGCGAAGCCTTCCTTCATACCGTAGGTCACGCCCATCTTGTACTCGGGCTTGCGAATCTGATCGGGGAAGAACGCCGGCGAATAGATGCCGCCGATATCGAGCGAACCGGTGCGGAACAGGTCGGCTACCTGGTTCGGGTTCTCGCCGAGCGTCATCACGCGCTCTTTCAGTTCCGCGAGCTTCTTGAAGCCTGGGTCGATATTCTGTTGCGAGCCGCCCGACATCCTGGCGGCAATGATCGCGAGATCGACCGCTTCGGCCCACTCCGGCGGCGGCAGGAACAGCCGGCCGGCGTACTTCGGATCCCATAAGGCCTCGTACGACGCTGGAGCTGTCTTGACGGTCGAGGTGTTGTAGATCAGGCCATCGGACCACAGCAGGTAGCCGATACCGAAACCGTCCGCGCCGGTGCGGTATTGCGGCTCGACTTCCTTCAGGTTGGGCAGCTTGTCGAGGTCGGGTTTAATCAGCAGGCCCGCGTCGCCGAGGCCCGATGCGCCCACGCCCGCGAGCGTGATGACGTCGTAGGTCGGCCGGTCACCCGCGGCCTTGACCTTGGCGACCATGCCCGAGGTGCCGTCGGCGCGGTCGGCGATCACCTTGGCGCCGGTCTTCGCAGTGAACGTCGCGGCGATATTGCGCAGTGCTGCGGCGCCCGTATCGTCAGACCAGGTCAGGAGCCGCAAGGTCTTGCCGGAGAAGTTCTGCTCCTGCGCCCTCAGATTCACGAACGGCATGGGTAGGGTCGAGACTGCCAGCGCAGCGCCGAGCGCCTTGATAGCGTGCCTTCTGCCGTATTTGATGTCCTGCATGAGCGTTTCTCCCGGGTTGAACAGGGCAACTTTCGCGCGAGTCGTGCCGCGCGAATGCGTTGCGGGTGGATGCACTCTAGGTTTGCCAAAATCACCCAACAAACGAAATCTCTGCATGGACGCCATGACGGAAGCTCATGCACCGGGCCGCGGGCATCGACCGGGGACGGCGTTGTCCTGGCATGAGCGCTGCGCATGCGGCTCCAGGGTGGAATGAACCACGAAGTTTTTTGATCGCTTATGCTGAAGGCTCGCCGGGCGCGAGCAGCCCCTCGCTGCGCATCCTGGCAATGCATTTTCCTGATACCCAGACTGGCCCATGCGACGACTTCCCCCGCTGAACGCGCTGCAGATCTTCGAGACCGTGGCTCGCCACCGCAGCTTCACACGTGCGGCCGACCATCTCTGTCTGACGCAGGGTGCGGTCAGCCGGCAGATTCTCGCGCTTGAGGACTACTACAAGTTTCCGCTGTTCAAGCGTCAGGCGAAAGGCCTCACGCTCACGGCTGAGGGCGAGTTGCTGCTGCCCGCGGTGAAGGAGAGTTTCGCGCGTATCGAGGAAATCTCGTTGCGGCTCACGCGCCAGCGTACCGATCTGGCCTTGAAGGTGCCGACCTGCGTGATGCGCTGGATGCTGCCGAAAATCATGCAGTTTCAGGCCGAATACCCGGATCTGCACGTGCAGATCACCACCACCTGGCAACATGACGTCGACTTTCAGGTCGAGCCGTTCGATGCGGCGATCATCTATGGCTCGTCGCCGGGTGCGGATGTGCAGGCCGTGCCGCTCTTCGAAGAACGCCTGACGCCGGTCTGCGCGCCCGAACTGCTCAACGACAAGCCGCTCGATAGCGTCGCCGATCTGGCGCGCCACACGCTGCTGCACCCAACCCGCGATCACCGTGACTGGAAGATGTGGCTCGATCATGTGGAGGCGCGCGATATCGACGCCGCCCACGGCCCGAGCTTCGACACGCTCGACCTGGCGACCAATGCGGCCTTACAAGGGTTTGGCGTGGCGATCAGCGACCTCGCGCTGATCGACGAGGACGTGGCGGCCAAGCGTCTGGTGAGACCTTTCGAAACGGTGTTGACGACGGGATGGCGCTACTACTTCGTCTATCCCGACTGTGTCGCGCATCAGCAGAAGGTCAATCTCTTCCGTGAGTGGATCACGGAACATTGGACCGAATGAAGGCGAGGGCAGTGCGACTTTAAGGCACGAGCGCGCCGCACAATCTCACGGCGCAAACGACAGAAACAGATACGCTGCAAACAGCGACAGGTGCACGGCCCCTTGCAGGATCGTGGTGCGTCCCGTGCTCAGTGTCAGGGTGCCGACCAGCAGCGTCAGCGCCAGCATGATCATTTCCTTGCCGTTGATGCCGAGCACGAGCGGCTGACCGGTCCAGAGGAAGACGCCGGCCACAGCGGGGATCGTCAGCCCGATACTGGCGAGCGCGGAGCCGAGCGCCAGATTCAGGCTGTTCTGCAACCGGTCGGCCCGCGCCGCGCGCACCGCAGCGAGCCCCTCCGGCAACAAAACCAGCGCCGCGATCACGATGCCCACCACCGCAGGCGGTGCGCCGATATTTTGCACGGCTGTTTCGACCGTCGGCGAGAGCAGCTTGGCGAGCAAGACCACGGCCACGAGGCACACCAGCAGCAACGCAGCGGCGATCCCAGCCTGAGTCACGCTGGGCGGTTCGGCGTGAACGCTTTCGTCGGGCGTGGCGGCAAGAAAATAGTCGCGATGCCGTACCGTTTGCACGAACACAAACACGCCGTACAACACTAGCGAGGAAATCCCCGCAAACGCCAGTTGCGACGACGACAGCAACGGCCCCTCGCGCGTGGTGGTGAAATTCGGCATCACCAGCGTCAGCACTGAGAGCGACGCGAGCACGGCGAGCGTGGCAGCGGCGCCGCGTGCCTGGAAGTCCTGTTCGCGATGGCGGATGCCGCCCACCAGCAGACAGATGCCGACGATCCCGTTGCACACGATCATCACCGCCGCGAACACGGTGTCGCGTGCGAGGCCGGCCTTCTCGGGACCGGACGTGAGCATCACCGAGACGATCAGCGCGACCTCGATCACCGTGACGGCTACCGCCAGCACCAGCGTGCCGAACGGTTCGCCAACCCGGTGTGCGACCACCTCCGCGTGATGCACGGCGGCGAACACCGAAGCGGCAAGCGCGACACCGACCAGCGCCAGCATCACGCCGTATCCGGGCAGCGCCACTGCCGCGCCGAGTACGATCCAGGCGGCGATGGGCGCTCCAATGGTCCAGCGGGGCAGCACGGGCGATGTTGTCGACATCCGGTCGTTTCCTTTTTCTAATGTTTATGCAGTGAAGTGAGGTTTGCGCGCGCGTTGATGCAACTTGAAGCAATGAATCAGGAATATGCGCTAGTACATTAAACTATAACGAATATGTATCAATGGCGAATGCGAGTTTTGAAGGAGACATTGTGATTCGAAGCCAGGAAACGCTGAATCTGTTGCTCGACAGCATTATCCGTTTTGTCCGTGAACGTCTGGTGCCGAACGAGGAAATCGTCGCGGAAACCGATCAGATTCCCGCCGCGTTGCTGCAGGAAATGAAGGATCTTGGTCTGTTCGGATTATGTCTGCCCGAAGAGTATGGCGGCCTCGGCTTGACCATGGAAGAAGAAGTGCTCGCCGCTATCGAACTCGGCAAGACGTCACCGGCGTTTCGTTCGGCAATCGGCAGCAATAACGGCATCGGCTCGACGGGTATCGTGATCGACGGTACGCCTGCGCAGAAGGAGAAGTATCTGCCGCGACTTGCCTCGGGCGAGCTGATCGGCTCGTTTTGTCTGACCGAGCCGGAAGCGGGTTCGGACGCCGCCTCGCTCAGAACCACCGCTGTGCGCGACGGCGATCACTACGTGCTGAACGGCACCAAGCGCTTCATCACGAATGCGCCGGAGGCGGGGCTCTTCACCGTGATGGCGCGTACCGATCCCACCGCGAAAGGTGCTGGCGCCATCTCAGCGTTCGTTGTCGAGGCAGGTACGCCGGGACTGTCGCTCGGCAAGATCGATCGCAAGATGGGCCAGAAGGGCGCGCATACCTGCGACGTCATCTTCGATAACTGCCGCGTGCCCGTGGCGAACCTGATCGGCGAGAAAGAGGGCGTCGGTTTCAAGACCGCCATGAAGGTGCTCGACAAGGGTCGCCTGCATATCGCCGCCGTGGCAACGGGCGCGGCCGAACGCATGCTCGCGGATGCACTGCGCTACGCCATGGAGCGCAAGCAGTTCGGCAAGCCGATCGTCGAATTCGAATTGATTCAGGCCATGCTGGCCGATAGCCAGGCGGAGATCTACGCATCGCGCTGCATGATCGTGGATGCCGCGCGCCGTCGCGATGCGGGCGAGCGGGTCACGAGCGAAGCGTCGTGCGCCAAGATGTTTGCGACAGAAATGTGCGGGCGCGTCGCCGATCGTGCCGTGCAGATCTTCGGCGGAGCGGGCTATATGAGCGAGTATGGAATCGAGCGCTTTTACCGCGACGTGCGCCTGTTTCGCATTTACGAAGGCACCACGCAGATCCAGCAGATCGTGATTGCGCGTGAGTTGCAGCGCAGTTTCAATGGGTGAGGTGCACGCTGGCTATCCGGCGCGAACAGACTGGAGCTGAAATCGAGGCTGATTGAGGCTGAAAACTAAACGGGCACAACCCCCGGTCCGACAGGGTTGTGCCCGGTTTGATGCGCTTACTGACCGATCGCGCGGATCGTCAGGTCGTTCTTTACCGACGTCACGCCTGCCACGCCTTGTGCTGCTTGCGTAGCGATGTCGCTTTGACCTTGTTCCGGCACGGAGCCTTCCAATGTCACTGCACCGTTGCGAGCACGAACCGTGATGTTGTTCACGCTGAGGCCCTTGGTTTTGGACAAGGCCTTACGCACGCTGCGTTGCAGAGCGCGATTGGCAGCCTTGGTCGACTTGGCGCTCGGGGCAGCCATCGCGCCCGATGCGGCCATTGCATCGCTGCTTTGTGCGTAAGCGTTAAGGGACGCTACGACGATGAGCGCGCCGCCGATGACCTTCATTGCCTGGGATGCTTTCATTCAAGTTCTCCTGTTGTCATGATTCGTCACGGTTCCGGACGGAAACCGCAGGGTTGCACCAACGGTACTTCGGGATCAAATCTGAGTAGAACGATGTTGCTAGTGATGCAAACCTGTCTGCTGATCAAGCGGGCCGAGGCACGCGCAAGCCGGCGAGGGCTGTGCTACTGGCCGGAATGTAACGATACCCTACTTGAAAGAATCCTGAACGTAAGCGTGTAGGGAAATGCTGCTTTTGCACAACGGACTGACCGACAATTGCAATAAACAGCAGATCATTGCGCCGCATTGCCCCCGCCTCTCGTTGCACGGGCAACTTCTCCTCCACCTGACCATGACCGACAGACCTCTTCCGATCCTGCCGCTGCACCGCAACGACCTGCCGCTCGATACGGTCGAACTGGCCCGCTACATGGTCGGCAAGTATGTGGTTCACGACCTGCCCGAAGGACGCATCAGCGGGCGGATTGTCGAGACGGAAGCCTATCCGGTCGGCGATTCGACCTCGCACGCGTTTATCGGTCTGCGCGCCTATAACGCCTCGCTGTTTATGGCGCGCGGCCACGCCTATGTGCGGCTGACGTACGGGGTTTCGTACATGCTGAACATGTCCAGCGAGGCCGAAGGGACGGGCGCGGGTATCCTGATTCGGGCGATTGAACCGCTCGAGGGCCTTGCCCTGATGCAGGCGCGCCGTCCGGGCGTCAGTTTGCGCGATCTCGCCCGCGGACCCGGCCGGCTCACGATCGCGCTCGGCATCGGGCAAGCGTTTGACGGACGCGATCTGTGTACCGGCCAGGATCTCTGGATCGGGCGTATAGAGGCAGAGCAAACGGCGGTGGCCGCGACCACACGCATTGGACTGTCGCGGGAGATGCACCGCCCGTTGCGCTTTTATGAGCCGGGTAGCCCGTTCGTCAGCGGGCCGCGCAAGTTGCTGATGCCGCTCTCCCGCGCGTCCATTGGGTCGCTTTGAATGGCCTGACGGTCCTGTTTTCCGGAAGCTACGACCGGTTTAGAAAGCATTTGCTTAACAAATGGCTTGCAAAGCTTACGGAACAGGCAATTGCTACGCAATACTTGTCAGGTCTATGAGATTTTGCTCGGGTTCCCCATTTAATCTTGCGAATCTCGCAATTATATATCTCGAAATTAAGGGTTTTCCCTTGGGATGGTGGTGGCTAGACTGGAACTACTCGCTTTTCACATGGTGTGTCAAGCGATGCAAAAAAACCAAGTCTGGAGGTAAGCCATCATGAAGTCACTTATTCAAGCTGTCGCTATTGCCGCAATCCTCGCTGCTCCGGCCGCTGCGTTCGCGCAGGCAGCAGATACCAGTCAGCAGCCGATGACGCGTGCTGAAGTCAAGAATCAGTTGATCCAGCTGGAGCAGGCCGGCTACAACCCGGCAGAGGCTAATGACCCGAACTATCCGGCCGACGTGCAGGCTGCTGAACAGCGCATCCAGGCTCAAAATCCGCCGGTAGCGCAGCAGGGCGTGGCGGATACGACTGGCTACGGCCCGTCGACGAGCGGTTCATCGGCTTCGGGCACCATGCAGCCGGCGACGCCGACCGTGCCGAGCCAACGGATTTATGAAGGCCACTAATCTGGTTGCAGCCAGGCTGGGCCGGTACGCAGGATGACCGGTTCGTTGTGTGATAAAGCGTCATAAGGCGTGCACATCAAACGGTGTGCATCGCCAGATAATCGGGCGATATGCCGCTGCGATCGACGTGAATCGATGCGCACGGCATATTCGCCGATACGAAAACTCAGAAACCTCCGCTGCCGCAAGGTAGCTTTGCCCAACCCTCGATGGCTTGGGCTTTTTTTGCGGCGGCGGCCGTCGTCGCTGCGCGGCGGAGCGTCAGGGATGCTCGCCTGTGATGTAGAACTCGAGTTGCTGAATCGTGAACTGCTGCTCGGCAATGATGTTCTTCACCAGATCGCCGATCGACACCATTCCCACCAGTTTGTCCTGATCGATCACCGGCAGGTGGCGCATGCGCCGCTCGGTCATGAGTGCCATGCATTCGTCGGTGGTCTGGGTGAGATGGACAAAGCGTACCGCGCGGCTCATGATGTCGCGCACCGGCGTGGCTTTCGACGCGCGGTCCATCAGCACAACCTTGCGCGCATAGTCCCGCTCCGTGACGATTCCGGCGATGCTCTCGCCCTCGGTCACGACCAGCGCACCGATCTGCTTGTCCGCCATGAGTTTGATCGCGTCATAGACGGAATCATCTGCTGCAACCGTGTAGACGTCCCGATTCGGTTTGGATTTGAGAAGTTGCGCAACGCTAGTCATAGAGCGGCTCCATATCGCAGTGCAGCACGTCGCGATGGACATGCGGTCGGAAAGGACAGGCGATTCCAGTATAGGCCGCGCAAGGTAATCAGGCACTCATGGGCAAATCCCTGGTGTTGTGCTTTTGTACGGACGGCTGACAACGGGAAGGGTGGTTTGCCAGAGCCCGTTTCACCGGCAGGCACGTGTGCAGGTGAACGGGGCCGATTAGCGGTAAACTCCAGTTCCGTACTTTATCCCCGGTTGTTCACGGGTTCATGTCAGTGCCTTTGCCTAACGCCATGCCCACGCCTCAAGATCCGTCGATTGCAGACGGCCAACATAACGGCGAATGCGTCATTCTCGACGCGGTCGCCACGCTTCCCACCCGCTACGGCACATTCACGTCTTACGTTTTTCGCGTTTGCGACAGCGGCACCGAACATCTCGCGCTTGTGATGGGCGACGTTGCCAATGACGAACCAGTGCTGACCCGCCTGCATTCGGAATGCCTGACGGGCGACGTACTGGGCTCATACCGCTGCGATTGCGGCGAGCAGCTCGATCTCGCGTTGCGCTATATCGCTGCCGAAGGTCGCGGCGTGCTGTTGTATCTACGTGGACATGAGGGGAGGGGCATTGGCCTGTCCAACAAGATCCGCGCGTATGCATTGCAGGAGCAGGGCCGCGACACGGTGGAGGCCAATCTGGATCTCGGCTTGCCCGACGATTCGCGTGAGTACGATTCAGCCGCAGGGATTCTGCGCACGCTGAAGGTTACTTCGGTGCGGTTGATGAGCAACAATCCGAAGAAGTTCGATACCTTGTCGCAACACGGCATTCCTGTGTGCGAGCGGGTCGCGCTGGCGATTCCGATGCGCGAGGAGAATGAGCGGTATATCCGGACGAAGCAGGTCAAGTTTGGGCATTACTTTGATGAGAACGAGTGAGTGACGTTTGCGTCGGATGTCCCGCAGTGGGTCGCTGAGGGACATCCGCGCAATCACGTGCCTAGCTCTCAGTCACTCCGACCCTCGGCAACATCGCCGCCAGCACCTCCGCAAGCTCCGTGGTGCCGAAACGCCGTTCGCCAACACCTGCTTCAACATCGATGCGGCCAGCATTGTGCGTCTCGTAGAGATCCGTGATCAACCGTGCGTGTTCGGCGTTGAGGCCGGCGCGCAGCAGCATGGGTGTCCATGCCTCGCGTGGCAATGCCTGCGCAACGACTTCACGTCCGCTGAACTCGCCGAGTGTGCGCGCGACATCGAGCGCGCTGATGCGCTGTGGACCTTCGATACTGACGATACGTGGCGTAATCTCCCCGGCCGGGTCGTGATCCAGCAACAGATCCGCGGCGAGCCGCCCCACGTCTTGTGCCGAGACGGTCGGAAAGCGTTTGTCGAGCGGTTGATGCAAGCTCGGCAGCACGCCTGCCTTCAACGCGGCGGGCATCACACGGCCCCAGTTCTGCATATGCTCTGCTGCGCGCAGGAACGTCAGGTGGCTCTCCACCGGTTTTAACTGCGCCTCCAGGTAGTGAAACAGCAGCGTGATACCGGTGCCGCGATCCAGTTCCGCTCCATAGTCGGACAACGCGAGGACCCGCGGCGGCGGGTTGGCTCGCAACGCGCTGGCTGCGATGTCGATCATGTGTCGCATCGACTCCGCGGGATGCGGATCGTTACGCGGCAACGGGCAGAGAATCTGCACCGCGTCTGCACCCTCGATCGCCTTGGCGACCGAAGCGCGGTCCGTGAGGTCAGCTAACGCGATCTCGCAGCCGAGCTTTGCCAGCACTTCGCCCTGGTGTTCATGGCGGACAACCGCCCGCACCGCACGGCCTGCCTCACGCAGCCGTGCCGCTGTGATGCCTCCCGCATTGCCTGCTGCTCCAAATATCACATACACGTTGCGCTCCTTGTGGACAGATAGGGTGTGGCCATCATAGGAGCGGGTAGCAGGCAAAACGCACACAGATGGATTGAAGCGAGCAGATCTGGATGGTGGTCTTTGTGGCGCACGGTGACGTCGATTTGCCGCCGCCTCGCCTGGCGGCACCACGCGTCGCGCACGTCAAGCAGGCCGCAAGAAAACGCCGCACAATGCAGGCAACGTCTGTCGACATCCTGGAGGGCCGCAATGAACGCCGCGATTCCTGTCCCCGTACCGCACTCCGGCTCCCGCACCAGTCTGCGATCGAGCGCTGGACTTGGCTGGAACGGATTCGGCGCAGAACTGGTCAGCGTGGCTGCGGGCGTGCACCGGATTCCGGCTTTGCAACATCACCGTGTCGGCATACATGTCGGCACGCCGGTCAAGGCGCGCTGTCTGTGCAACGAACGACGCCATGTGCGTTTGCAATCGCCGGGCGACACGGACGTGATTCCGGCGGGACTCGACGGTCAATGGGCCGACGAATCCAGTTGCACGATCTTCAGCGTCTGGTTTGCCGACGCGTTCGCGCGGCGTACGTTGGAGCAAATGGAGCTACGTGGGAATCGGGCGCAGATTCGTCCGCAGTTCCAGATGCGCGAGCCGCGTTTTCAGCATCTGGCCTGGGCCTTGCGCGCCGAGCTCGAGGCGGATGACGCTTCCGATGCGCTTTACGCAGAGAGCCTCGCTACGGCGATGATCGTGCGCCTGCTCGAGGAGGCGCCGCCGCTTGAGGGCAAGCGCAGTAAACGTCTCGCCGCGCGGACGGCGGCGCGGGTGGTGGAGTTTATCGAGGGTAATCTCGATCAGCGTCTCACACTCGCGGAACTGGCTGCGCTAGCCGACCTCAGTGTGCCGCATTTCAAGGTGCTGTTTCGCGAGACGCTTGGTATGCCCGTGCATCAGTACGTTGTGCAGCGGCGCGTCGAGCGGGCGCGGACGTTGCTGCTGCAGGGCAGGTTAAGTGCGAGCCAGGTGGCGCTTGAGACCGGATTTGCGCACCAGAGTCATCTGGCGCACTGGATGAACCGGTTGCTGGGGGTGACGCCGCGGGAACTGGTGAGGAGTGGGAGCGCCGTCCGGCATTCGGCAATGCATGTGGTGAGTTTGAGCAAGGTTGATCGCAGGTAGAAAAATGCTGCGAGCCCCCGGTTCAAAGCGCGAACGCCGTAACGCCTAATTCCTGACTTCGTGTTCGATAGCGCGCTCGATAAGCTGGTTGAGGCTGATCCCCTCAGCTGCGGCGGTTTCGACTGCGCGCGCATGCAACTCGGGATCGATGCGGGCGTTAAACCGACCGGAAAAGTGGCGAACCGGATCGATACCATTTTCCTCGCAGACTTCGAGAAACGTTGCCAGCGACTTGGCGCCTTCGACTTTCAGGGTTGGGATATCGCTGGCATAGAAGTCAGCGCCACCGTTAAGGCCGAGGAACTCGCCGCGCAACATTTCGGTGTCCGGGTCATAGCTGATGACGGCGCGATGGTTGTTGATGGTGAGGATGTTCATGGTTTGACTCCGTTCGATTCGAGCCATTTGCGGACGCTGGCCACTGCGCCCTTATCGGTAGTGGGTCTCGGGTGGGGCCGATGGTAAACCTGCACCTGGTCGAACAGCACTACCGCAATCCGCGAGCCTTCGCGTTCGATGATCTTTGCACCCAGCTCGATGAACAGCGCTTCAATGTCCGACCATCTAACGTTGGCAGAGACCGGATGCGCAAAGATCAGTTCGAGGGTTTTGGCGTGAGCTCGTTTCATCGAGCTACATAGTACCAAAAAATGGTACTAAATACAACACTCGATCATCCCTTCGCCGTCAACTGCGCATACACATCATGCGAAAGCTGCAGCAACACCTTGCGGTCAATCCCGCCCGAAACCGCATACCCATAATCCCCATCTACCCAATAGAACACATTCACCGGCCCATCCTGATACAGCTTGAACGCGGTGGTATTCGAATTGACCTTGCGGTGTGAGATGCATAGCGTCACGCGCTCGTCGCCGGGGCCGCGATACATGAACTGCGCAACCGGGCCATCCGCGCCAGGCAAGATACGGCCGCCACTCAACTCAAACCCGCTCTTGTTGAGCAGGGGCGCATGAACATCCGTACCGAGCTTGTTCGACAGCCATTGCACGAAATCCTGATCGTGGTCCGTACCCGTGCTATCGGGCACCTGCACAGCGGGCATATACACCACATGCGCCACCGCCGCCTGACGGGCGAGCCCATCCGACGCATCCGCGCTGACCGGACGCGTGTCCGAAGAACCGCCACCCATGCTCGTGGAGTTACCCGCCATGCCCGGCACGTCCTTGCCCATCTGCGTGCCCACGCCAATGCCCACACCCAGCACCAACGCCGCCGCCATGCCTGCAAACTGCGGCCAGTTCGCCGCATCCAGCCAGCGACGCTTCGGCGCAGGCGGCTGCAGCCGCTTGGGCACCGGCTCGCTCAGCACGCGATCGTAGCGGTCATGAAAGAGGTTGTTCAAGGAAAAGTAGTCGCTGACCCGCGCGGCCAGTTCGGGGCTCTGCTCGAGTGCGCGCTCCACCTGGGCGCGGCGCTCGTCGGATAGCGTGCCGTCCACGTACGCGTGGAGGTCTTCTTCGCCGATCGGAGTCACTTGTTCGTTCATCGCACCACCTGTAATTTCGCACCGGGCTGTGTACCCGCCATCAAAGCCCTGAGTCGTTCACGTCCGCGTGAGAGCCGCGACATCACCGTGCCGATCGGGATATCCAAAGCAAGCGCCACGTCGGCGTAGCTCATCTCTTCCAGACCGACCAGCAAGACGACTTCGCGCTGCTCGGCGGGCAAACGCTGCAACGCGTAGTCGAGATCGCGCATTTCAAGCGAGCGGGTCGCGTCCGCAGGAACCGCGAATTCGCTTTCCGCGACGCTTTCGTCGTCCACCGAAATATGCACGGCCCGCACCGAAGCCTTGCGCGCCTGATTGGCAAACACGTTGTGCATGATTGTAAATAGCCACGCACGCAGGTCAGTACCGGCCTGAAACATCGACGTGCGCCCTAATGCGCGCTCCAACGTGTCCTGCACCAGATCGTCGGCCAGGTCCCGATTGTTGATCAGCGCCCTTGCGTAGCGGCGCAACCTCGGGACGTGCTCCATTAACTCATCACGGATGTCCATTGCCCTTACCAGTGAGTGCCGCCGAACCGCTTCCTGCGCGCCGCGCCTGCGAAGGCGAAGGAGCACAGTGGGGACGGTCCGGCGTTTTCCTGCGAAATGTGCCACTTCAGTCGCCCGCACGGATGGGTTCAGGCGACTCACGGCGTTACAGGTGCAAACACGCCTGTTTACATTTTATTCCCGGCCTGATTGACGTACGGCAACAAGTTCTTTGTTCAGACAAGACTTACCTCATCGTCAACAGGTCGGCGGCGCTCATCAGGCCGCGTGCATTGGCGGCGCCGGCCAGCACATAACGTTGCTGGCGGCCCGTCCAGCTGAGCAGCCGAAGCGTGCCAACCCGCCGGGCGCTCCATTGTGACTGGGCAGCTGCGGCTGGCCGGGTGGACGCGACCAGCAGCACGATCGGTTCGCCCTGGGCGTTGAGATAGACGTATTCCGTTGCCCGGGCGAGCGGACCGAGATCCAGTGTCCGGCGGCTCACCAGGTGCATACCGACCGGCACGAGATTGGGCGCTGCGGGATCTGCCGCGACGGCCCCGGCCGCCGGAGCTGCCTGTGCGCCGAAATTCTCGCCGGCGGCCTGCGCCAATGCCATCACGGCAGCATTGTCCAATGCGTCCTGCGAAACCCGGGAAGCCGCCATCCAGCCGCTCGTGGCCACCACAGCCAGCGCCAGCACGAGCGCTACCGCCAGCGTGGCTCGCAGCGGACGCAGCCGGATCATCTGCAGCCGCCGCGTCAGCCACCGGCCAGCGGCGGTGTGGATGAAGCCCGTCGCCGCCGCCGGAACAGGCGAGGGCTCGTCGACCGGCTGAAACGCGTCCTGGATCTGCTGGTTCAGCTTGCCGTAGAAGGCCACCCGGCGCGCCTCGCCTGGCCGCTTGCCAAGGTACTGGCGCAAGTGGGCGGCACGTTCGGGCGTGAGAAGGCCGTCGGCATAAGCCTGAATATCGGTTTCGGAGAGCGGCGGATCGTGCCGCGAGTCATCGGATTTCATAAGGGTTGCGCCAGTAGTTTGCTGTTACTGCGCTAACACGACGGAGGCGCCTTTATTCCCTCACATGAATGCATTCGTTTCAGGAATAAACGCAGGAGACGTGTGTTCGCCGTCACGCAGACCCGCTTGAAAAGCCCAAAGGAGTCCTTGTGACAGATCCATCATTTCCCGCACCCGGCCGCATTTGCGTGCCATGCCGGCTCGCCGCGATCGGGGCCGTCGTGCTGGCCATGGCCGGCGGTTTCGCCTATGTGGCCGGCTGGCTCACGCCTCAACGCCTGACCACGCATCGCATCATCAACGCCTTCGAAGCGGACAACGGCAGCCATCCGGGTTTTCGCCGCAACCATGCGAAGGGTGTCTGCGTGTCCGGCTATTTTGACAGCAACGGTAACGCGTCCGCATTATCGAGTGCTGGCGTGTTTGCGCCGGGGTTGACGCCGGTGATCGGCCGTTTTGCGATTCCGGGCGGCAATCCGTCTGCGCCTGATACCAGTGTGCCGATCCGCAGTCTCGCGCTGATGTTCACGCAACACGATGGCGAGCAGTGGCGCACTGGGATGAATTCGGTGCCCGTGTTCCCGGTACATACGCCTGAGCAGTTCTATCAGCAACTGGTTGCCGCCAGGCCGGATCCGGCCACGGGCAAGCCAGACCCAGCGGCACTCAAGGCGTTCAACGCCGCGAACCCGGAGACCAAACCGTTTCAGGCATGGGTCAAGAGCCATCCGCCCTCGTCGAGTTTTGCCAATGGGTCGTACTACAGCGTGAACGCATTCCGTTTCGTGGATGCCAACGGCCAGGCGCGTGCCGTGCGCTGGGCGATGGTGCCCGAGACGCCGTTTGCGCCGATTACGGACGCGCAGAAGAGCGCCAGGGACTTCCTCGACGCCGATCTCGCCCAGCATCTGCAGGACGGCCCGCTGCGCTGGCATCTGATCGTGACGGTGGCCGCGCCCGGCGACCCGACCGACGACGCCACGCAGATGTGGCCGGATGGGCGTCAGCAGATCGATGCCGGCGCGCTCGTGATCGAGCACGAGACCTCGCTGGACGACGGCCCATGCCGCGACGTCAACTTCGATCCGACCGTGCTGCCCGCGGGCATCAAGACCTCCGACGATCCGCTGCTGGCCGCGCGTTCGGCGGCCTATTCGGTCTCGTATAACCGGCGCACTCGAGAAGAAGCGCTCAACCCCAACCTGCACCATCCGCAGCCGAACGGAGATCGGTCATGACGCCGACACACACGCATTTCAGCCCGCTACAGAGACTGCTGCACTGGACCATGGCGCTGCTGATCCTCACGATGCTGTTTATCGGGATCGGCATGGTCGCGACGGTGTCGCATGCGCACGCTACGCTGATCGCGATTCACCGGCCGCTCGGCATCGCGATCCTGTTGCTGGTGTTGCTGCGCATTGGCGCGCGGCTCAAGCGTGGCAGCCCGCCGCTGCCGGACGACATGCCCGCGCCGCAGCGCGTCGTCGCCAGACTCTCGCATCTTGTGCTTTACGCGCTGATGCTGGCGATGCCGTTGATCGGGTGGGCGATGTTATCGGCTGAGGGCTATCCGGTGACGCTGTTCGACGGGGTTCATCTGCCGGCAATTGTGCCGCATGACGTAGCGCTGTTCGCCGTGTTGCGGGCTTTGCATACGTACCTGGCGCTCGCGTTGTTTCTAACGGTGCTAGGGCACCTCGCGGCCGCGTTGTTTCATGGACTGATTCGCCGCGACGGCGTGTTTTCGAGCATGGCACGCGGGGCTCGCCGGGCCTGAAAGGCCGCAGGCTCACGCCGCCTACGTCGCTCACATCGTTCAGGCGTGAGCGGCGAAAGCCAGCGCGGTACCGCGCGGCACGGTCAGCTTTTGACGCGTTCCGAACGCGGATCGTACGGTGCTTTCAGATGAACCATGGCGGGCAACAGATCGCCGGCCACGTCGATCTCGTATCGCCCGCTCGTCAGATACGCGGCATCGGCAATGCCGTCCGGGTTATTGACGTACCCCATCGCCACCGGACAACCCAAGGTATGACCGAACGCCGCCGAGCTCACGAAGCCGACTGGCGCACCGTTGCGCAGGATCGCTTCGCCACCCCACAGCATGCGATCGGCGGCACCGTCGGCCGTGAGTACGACCATGCGTCGGCGCAGCGGCTCGTCGCGCAGCTTGAGCAGAGCCTCGCGGCCGCGGAACGGAATCTGCTTGTTCAGTTTGCAGGCAAACGAAAGGCCCGCTTCGAACGGATTTGAATCCGGCGTCAGTTCACGTCCCCAGGCACGATAGCCTTTCTCGATACGCAGCGAATCGATGGCGTAATAGCCCGCGTTGAGGAGGCCGAACGGTTTGCCTGCGGTATGCAGCGTCTCGTAGACGCCCGCGGCAAATTCGACCGGCACATACAGTTCCCAGCCCAGTTCGCCGACATAGGTGAGCCGCGTAGCGCGCACGGTGGCATAGCCGATGTCCACCTCGCGGCTCTGGCCGAACGGGAATCCGTCGTTGCTCCAGTCCGCCTTCGAGATGCTTTGCAGCAGCTCGCGGGAGCGCGGACCCATCACCGCCAGCACTGCGTATTGCCCAGTGACATCCACTAATGTGCAGTGCCTGTCGTGCGGGATCGACTTCTCGATGTAGTCGAAATCGCGCGTGGTCTGCGCCGAGCCCGTGACGATCAGGTATTGATCGGCAGCGAGGCGGGTCAGCGTGAAGTCGGACTCGTATGTGCCGCGCTCGTTGAGCATGCCGGTATAGACGGTGGTGCCAGGCGGCACAGCAACATCGTTGGCGACGATGCCTTGCAATACTTCTTCCGCATCACGTCCCTTGACGAGGAATTTCGAAAACGACGTCATGTCGAACAACGCCACGCCTTCGCGGCAGGCGCGATGTTCGGCGCCGCTCCACGGCAGCCAGTTTTGCTGACCGAAGGCGTAGTCGATCTTCGCTTCGGCCACGCTCGGTGCGAAGAAGTTCGGCCGCTCCCAACCCATCTTGCTGCCGAAACTTGCGCCCTGGTCGCGCAACATCGGATAGAGCGGCGAGCGCCGGAACGGACGCGCGGTATCGAGTTCGCGGTTCGGCCAGGGCATCGCGTAATGCAGCCCCAGCGTTTCCTTCACGCGGTCGTGCAGCCACGTATCGTTGCCGTTGAAACGCGCAAACCGGCGGATATCGACCGGCCACAGGTCCATGGTCGGCGTGCCGGCGACGATCCATTCGGCGAGCGCCATGCCCGCGCCGCCGGCCGAGGCGATTCCCATCGAATTGAAGCCCGCGCCCACGAAGAAATGCCGCAGTTCAGGCGCTTCGCCGAGGATGAAGTTGTTGTCCGGCGTGAACGACTCGGGGCCGTTGTAGAACTGCCGGACCTGGGCGCTCTCGAGTGCCGGCACGCGCTGCAGGGCGTTTTCCATCAGGATTTCGAATTGATCCCAGTCGTCGGGCAGCAACTGGAATTCGAAATTCTCGGGGATACCGTTCATGCCCCACGGCTTCGCGTTCGGCTCGAAGCCGCCCATCACGAGGCCGCCCACTTCTTCCTTGAAATAGATAAAGCCGTCCGGGTCGCGCATCACGGGGAGGTCGGGATGTACGCCGGCAATCCGCTCGGTGACGATGTAGTAGTGCTCGGCCGAGTGCAGCGGCACTGTCACATCGCAAAGCCGGCCGACGGCCTTCGCCCATTGCCCCGCGCAGTTGACGACGATCTCGGCGTTGATGGTGCCCTCGGCGCCGTCCTTGTTGCGCCACGCAAGGCCGCTGACTTCGCGGCCGCCCGGAGTTTGCCGTGTATGGATCGCGGTGACGCGGGTGTTCTCGACGATCCGCGCGCCACGTGTGCGGGCGCCGCGGGCGAGAGCTTGCGTGAGGTCGGTGGGGTTGGCCTTGCCGTCGCCGGGCAGCCAGACTGCACCGAGCAGGTCGTCGGTGCGCATCACCGGCCACAGATCGCCGGCTTCCTGCGGGCTAATGACATCGCAGGTCACACCGTAGGCGCGGGCGACGGCCGCGGTGCGCTTGAGTTGCGTCATCCGCTCCGCCGTGCGCGCAACGGACAGCGAGCCGCATTGTTTCCAGCCGGTGGCGAGGCCGGTATCCGCTTCCAGTTCGGCATAGAGGGCGGTGGAATAGCGGATCAGCTTCGTCATGCTTTCCTGGGCGCGCAATTGGCCTACGAGACCCGCTGCGTGCCAGGTGGTGCCGCAAGACAGTTGACCCTGTTCCAGCAGGACCACGTCGGTCCAACCCATTTTCGTCAGGTGATACGCCACGGAGCAGCCGACGATGCCGCCGCCGACGATCACAACCCGGGCGTGCTGGGGGAGAGGTGTAGACATCTTTCAGGTCCTGGGCGATGAATGTGGATATGCGTGGAAATTCGTGGGCATAGAGTGCAACATAACGCCTCAAAACGCAACACAGTCATGGAAAATTCATCGCGAGGTGATTTGGATAAAGTACGTTATTTCATTAAAAATAAAGGCTTAAGCTCATTTAACCGAGGAAAGTTGATTTAGTTGGATATGTGTGGAAATGGCTTTCTCTGGCGTGACACCTTTGCTAGACTAGGCACCACTCGCACCTTCCCGCCCTCCGGTATGTTTTCGACCCAACGTCAAGCCGAAATCCTGCGCATCGTGCAGACCCAGCGCACCTGCACGGTCACCGAACTGGCCGAAGTTTTTGCCGTGTCCGACGAGACTATCCGTCGCGACATCAAACCGTTGATCGCCGAAGGTGTGTTGCTGAAGGTGCACGGCGGCGTGACGCTGCCGGAGCGGCTCGACGAACCGCCGTTCCAGCGCCGCCTGCAAGAGAATCTCGAAGCTAAGCGGGTAATCGCGGCGCGCGTGGCCGATCTGGTGCACGACGGCGATTCGCTCATCCTCGATAGCGGCACCACCTGTGTCCATATTGCTCAGGCACTGTGCGCCCGCTCGCGGCTGACCGTCGTGACCAATTCCGCGGAAATTGCCCGTACGCTGGCGCCGCGCAACGGCAACCGGGTGTTCATCGCGGGCGGCGAACTGCGCGCCGACGACTCGGCCGCGTTCGGTGAAAGCGCGCTGGCGTTCATCCGCCAGTTTCACGTGCGCTATGCGTTCGTCTCGGTGACGGCAATCGACGCGCAAGGCCGCTTCATGGACGCACAGCCCGACGACGTGTCGTACTCGCTCGTCGCTTTTGCGCAAGCCGAGCGGCGCGTGGTGGTGGCTGACCACGCTAAATTCGGCCACACCGCGCTTGTGCATGCGTTCGGCCCCGAGGCGGTCGATCTGCTGATTACCGATCAGGCGCCGTCTGCTGCGCTGACCCAGTTGTTTGCCGCAGCGGATCTGGAGGTGAGCTTTGGCATGCCCGCGGACGCTGCGGCGGGCGTCGCGCCCTGAGCGATCCGGTGGCGGCGCATCCCGCTTGAAACGCGTGTTTGTTTTCTTGACACATCCGCAACGGTGATGACCGGCACATGCGTAAAATAGTCGGTTTGCAGTGGCGAATGCGGCCCCCGCCAACCCTCGGCGGGCCTCGCAGAACAGCAGAGGATCCGCAGCCCGGGTCAGGCTGCCCCGGCATTTCCTCGACGCTGCCGCTCGCCTGAACACGCATGGATGGGTCACCCGGATGTCGTCAGTTTTCTACGATCGAGAACACGTTACGAAGTGGTTGGGAGCCAGAACGGTCGAGAAGGCGCGCGACTACGTCGATGCAGTGTCGAACCTGCACTGGGAAAACAACACCCTGAGCGGCGAAGTGCAGGGTACGCAGCGGCACCCGTACGTCGTGGACGTGCAGTTTCACGACATTGGCGACGAGTTGTGGGTCGAGGGTGACTGCTCGTGCCCGGTCGGCTACCAGTGCAAGCATATGGCCGCATTGCTGATCGCGGGGCTCGAAGGGGCGGTCGAGTCGCAGCCGGGCGTGCGGCCCGAACTGGTCCGGTGGATGGAGACATTCCGTGCACGCGCCGAAAGCGAGACCACCCCGAGCCATCGCACTCCAGACGCCGAGCCGACCCATGCGCTCGCCTATCAGCTCGGCTGGTCGCGTTATCAACAGCGCCACGAGATCCAGCTTTTCAAGGCGCGGCTCGATTCGGAAGGCGTGATTCGTTCGATCGACGAACCGTGGAGCAATGTCGAAGCAGCCTTGATCAAGGCGCCCAGATTCGTTTCCGACGACGACCTGGTTATCTTGCGCAGTTTATGGCTCGGCCATTCGCGTCAGAACCACGGGCATTTCATCTTGCGTGGCTCGAACGGCGGCGACGTCCTGCATAAGCTCGTGGCGACAGGGCGTCTGTTTCCTGCGAACCCAGCCGACGGCACACCACGGCATCCGCCACGCCCGCTCTCGAGGGGCGCGGCAAGAGCGGGCCGCATCGAATGGGAAGCTCAGGCGGACGACCGTCTGAGGCCGGTGCTGCGCACCGAGCCTCAGGCCGCGTTGGTGCTCGCCACCGAGCCGGTCTGGTACGTCGACGCCGAGGCGGGCGAGGCGGGCATCGTCGAGCTGTCGTTGCCATTCCCGCAACTGCCCGATTACCTGTCGATGCCGCCTATTTCGCTCGCCGAGGCGCCGCTGGTGGCCGCAGTGCTGCGCGAAGTCGCACCCGATCTGCCGTTGCCGCCCGCGCTCGATACGGCCAAAGTCCGCGTCATCGATGTGGAGCCTGTGCCGGTGCTTGCCCTCAACAGCCTGTCGATGTCCGCGCTCGGCCTTGGCAAACACTTCCAGCGCAATCAGATGCTGGACTTCGCAACGGCCAGCTTCGACTACGAAGGCGTCAGCATCAAGGCGGAGAGCAGCGCTACGCTAGTGCCGGTGCCCGGCGGCAGCGTGCTGCATATCCGGCGCCGCTACGACACTGAAAAGAAGCGTCTTCTCGAACTGCGCAAAGCGGGGCTGCAGGTGGTGCCGGCAAGCGGCGGCCACGCGCGGCACACGCTGCCCGAGACGCTACTGGCGTTACCCGACGTCGACGCGTGGCCCGACTTCGTCGATGAAACCCTGCCGGCGCTCAGCAACGCGGGATGGCGCGTAACGTTGGCGTCCGGCTTCCGTCATCACGTGATCGAAATCGATGCAATCGAAGGTACCGCGCGCCGGACCGGCGACGGCTGGTTCGACCTCGAGATGGGCATCACGCTGGGTGATCGCACCGTGCGCCTCGAACCGCTGCTGGCCGGACTGTTCCGGCGCGACCGCCGCTGGCTCGGCGGGGCGCTCGAAACGATCGACGATGACGAAGCCATCGAACTGACCACCGACCGCGCCGAACGCTTGCGTCTGCGTGCGGGACGGCTCAAGCCGGTGGTGCGGGTGCTGGTCGATCTGTTCGACGGGCTGGGTAGCTGGAAGGGTGACGAGAATCTCAGGATTCCTGAGCTTGATGCCGGACGTCTTGCCGCACTGACCGATACGGGACGCTGGCAGTTCCAGGGCGACGCGTCGATCCGCCAGTTGGCACAGCGTCTGCAGACCGGCGGCGGTGTGCAGGAAGTGCCGGTGCCGCGCGGACTGCGGGCCGAGTTGCGTCCGTATCAGCATCAGGGCTTGAGCTGGATGCAGTTCCTGCGCGAGCACAACCTGGCCGGCGTTCTGGCCGACGACATGGGCCTCGGCAAAACCGTGCAGACGCTCGCCCACGTGCTGGCGGAAAAGGAAGCAGGGCGGCTCGACCGTCCCGCGCTGATCGTCTTGCCGACTACGCTGGTCCATAACTGGCGGGAAGAGGCGCAGCGTTTTGCGCCGGATCTGAAGGTGCTGGTCCTGAACGGGCCGCAGCGCAAGGAGCGCTTCGAACTGATCGGCCAGCACGACCTGATTCTCACGACCTATGCCCTGCTATGGCGCGATCACGCTGTCCTCTCGGAGCACGAGTACCACCTGCTGATTCTCGACGAGGCGCAGTATGTGAAGAACGCCACCACCAAGTCGGCGACTGCGATTCGCGATCTGCGCGCACGGCACCGTCTGTGCCTCACCGGCACGCCGCTGGAAAACCATCTCGGGGAATTGTGGTCGCAGTTCGACTTCCTGTTGCCGGGTTTTCTCGGCACGCAGAAGGACTTCACCAAGCGCTGGCGCAATCCGATCGAGCGCAATGGCGATGGCGTTCGGCGCGAGCTGCTGGCGCGGCGCATTCGTCCGTTCATGCTGCGCCGGCGCAAGGACGAGGTGGCGAAAGAGCTGCCGGAAAAGACCACGATTGTGCGTACGGTTGATCTGGAGGGCTCGCAGCGTGATCTGTACGAAATCGTCCGGACGGCGATGCAGGCGAAAGTGCGCGCGGCGGTGAATTCGCAGGGACTTGCCCGAAGCCACATCATCGTGCTGGATGCGCTGCTGAAATTGCGTCAGGTGTGCTGCGACCCGCGTCTTGTGAAACTCGAGAAGGCGGCGCGCGTCAAGGAGTCGGCCAAGCTCGAGCTATTGCTGGCGATGCTGCCTGAGTTGATCGAAGAAGGCCGGCGCGTGCTGCTGTTTTCGCAGTTCACCGGCATGCTGGACCTGATTGCGGCGGCGCTCGACAAGGCCGCGATCCCGTACGTCACCCTGACCGGCGACACCACCGATCGCGCCACGCCGGTGCAGCGTTTTCAGCGCGGCGAGGTGCCGCTCTTCCTGATCAGCCTGAAGGCAGGCGGCGTCGGCTTGAACCTCACGGCGGCGGACACGGTGATCCACTACGATCCGTGGTGGAACCCGGCGGCCGAGAATCAGGCCACGGATCGCGCCCATCGTCTTGGACAGGATAAGCCGGTGTTCGTGTACAAGCTGATCGCGGCGGGCAGTATCGAGGAGAAGATTGTCCGGTTGCAGGAGAAGAAGGCGGCGCTGGCCGACAGCATTCTGTCCGAGGACGCGGCGGAGACAGTGAAATTCTCCGATGACGATCTCGACGCGCTGTTCGCGCCGATGCCGGAGATCGCCCGAGCGGGGTGAACGGTAAGGCGTAAGGGGATCGGCGATAGACAAACCGCGACCGCTCGACACGCAATAGAATGCCGACATGACGACCTATATCGCTCTCTTGCGCGCCGTGAATGTCGGCGGCACCGGCAAACTTCCAATGGCGGAACTACGCGCCATGTGCGAATCCCTCGGCTTTACGAAGGTGCGCACATACATCGCGAGCGGCAACGTCGTCTTTGTCAGCAAGCTCTCTGAAAAGTCCGTCAAGGCAAAGCTGGAAGGTGCCCTCGAGGCCTACGCCGGCAAGCCCGTGGGCGTGCTGGTCCGAACCGGTGCGGAACTGGCCGCGGTGCTTGACGCTAACCCCTTCCAGTCGGCCGCGCCGAACCGGACGTTGGCCATCTTTCTCGACGCAGCGCCGCCCGCGGACACCTTGAGCAAGGTGAGCGGCCAGCAGACGGAAGAAATCGCACTCGGAACCCGCGAGATCTACGTGCACTATGCAAACGGAATCGCAAACTCAAACCTGAAGATCCAGGCCGCCACGAACGGAACCGCACGCAACATGAATACCGTGGCGACTCTGGCTGAATGGGCAGAGCAATAGTCGAACGGTCCCGCGCTGCATCCGCGCCAATTACGAAAGCAAAATTCCGCCTGACGAATCGCCGGCCGCACAAATTCTGTAACACGATAATCTGGCCGGTACTGCGCAAAATACTGACTACCTGCCTGCCCTCAATGGATTGGCGCGTCGAGGCCGCGTTTTTACGCGCGCTCCCGAACACACCCGGAAACCGATCTAACAATCTTTAAACGATTTAAATTGAGACAGTTCTTATACTGTCTCGCAGACCATAATTATTTGACACTCGGACGTATGGCGGGGACGGCGTCACGAAAAACATGCGGGATGCATCACGCTGGAAAAAATAGCGTGACGGGTGCTGCACCGCTAATCGAGGGATTGGATGTTTTTTAGACCAGGCACGACGCGCATTCCGTTCAGGGCGAACGAGCAGAAGCGCAAGGTCGGGCGGCGCCTGCAGCGTATCGAACTCGATCCGGCTAATGATCGCCACGCCCGCGCAGCGGTGGTTGCTTATGCCGATTCGTGTGCGCCCGAGATGCCGTGGCTGGCCGAGTTGCTGCGTGAGACGGCGAAGCGTGACTCGGACGACGATCTGAGTGCTTGCGCCGCGACAGTGCGGCGTGTATTTGGACTGGCACAAGATTGGGCAGCGACTCAACCCGACTATGCACACGGAGCCTGGGAGCACGTACGCATTCACCTGGACGCGGCTTTGAACAGTCGGTCGAAGCCGCAGAACGACGATGAGAATGACGAAGGCGAGAGCGATGCAAAGAGCTTTGCGCCCACAAGAACAGGTTAGACGGGGCCATAGAATTAGCGCGAGCGAGACCTGCTGTAAGCCCGGTTATGACCCAAGGAAGTGCTTTAGGTAAGTGGAGTGACAGGCTCGAGAGCTTGAGCCGATGCCGGATGGCAGGTGGATGACATTCGGAAGGGGGTGGCGGTTTTCGATTATGATAAAAAACCCAATCACGCTTTGTGACCGGGTGAAGCGTGCGCCATTTTTGAGATATTCCCGATACCTGTTTTAAACGCGGGTTTGTGGCGCACGACTAATAATCGATAAATAGAGTTGTCGGTGGCGGAGTTCGTTGTCTCGTGCTTGACGCGCCGGGTACGCGTCTGACGCAAAAGATAACGCCGCGGTGCAGCCCCAACAGAGGCACGCGCTTTCTTGACCGATGACCGGCCATCCAGATACGAATAACGGAATTGCGTTGCGGGGTGTTATGAGAATTGCAGTCCTGGATGACGATCCGGCTCAGGCCGATCTGGTATGTCAAACGCTCTCGGCCGCTGGTCACATCTGCCACGCCTACGCTGAGGGCCGCGCGTTGGTCCGCCAGCTTCGGCGCCAGACTTTCGATCTGCTGGTGCTGGACTGGAACGTCCCCGATATGTCCGGCGAAGAAGTGCTGCGCTGGGTGCGCGAGAGCCTCTCCGAGCGTTTGCCGGTGCTGTTCATGACGAGCCGCAGCCGCGAGACCGATATCACTTCGATCCTCAACACGGGCGCGGACGACTATGTCGTGAAACCGGTGTCCTCGGGCGTCCTGCTGGCTCGCGTCGGCTCGTTGCTGCGGCGGGCGTACAAGCTCAACACCGCGGCGCTCAAGGAAACCTTCGGCGATTACGAGTTCGATCTCAGTTCCAAGCACGTGTTGGTGCGAGGCACCGCCGTGGCGGTCACGCAAAAGGAATTCGACCTTGCCCTGCTGCTATTCCAGCATCTGAGCCGGCCGCTCTCGCGTGCGCACATTCTCGATGTGATCTGGAAGCAGGCCACTGAAATCCCGTCACGCACAATGGATACCCACGTTTCGATGTTGCGCAGCAAGCTCGGCCTTAGACCGGAAAACGGCTATCGCCTGACGCCGATCTACGGCTATGGATACCGGCTTGAGCGCATCGAAAAGGGGGATGCGTGACGGTTTCTGGATTCACGCCGCCGGTTGGTCTGGCGGCTGGCAGTGCGCGCCGTGCGCTGGCGATCTTCGTGCCTTGCTTCGTCGCGGCGCTCGGGCTTTCGCCGGCACTGGCCGCAGCGCACAACAGCAAAAGCGCCTCACTTGTGACCGTGCCCTACACGACCAAGGCCGGCGATACCCTGTATGAGATAGCGGCACGCTACCTGCGCGATCCGCACGATTGGGCCGTATTGAGCCGCCTGAACAAGGTGCCGGCGCCGCGCCACATGCAGGCGGGCATCCAGTTGCAAATCCCGGCAGCATTGCTGCGCCAGGAGCAGGAAGCCGCGCGTGTGGTGGCCGTCAGCGGTCCGGTCGAACGTGCGTTTGGCGCCGGCCCGTACACGCCGCTTGCGGCCGGCACGAGCCTCGGCGAAGGCGATCGCGTGCGTACCGGCCACGATGGCTTCGCGTCGCTGGAACTGCCGGACGGCTCGCACGTGACGCTGTCGCAGGGCGCGAGGCTCGAGGTCGGCAAGCTGCGTGTGACGAGCCTGACCGGTGCCTCCGACCGGGTGCTTCTGCTGCAGCGTGGAGAGGTGGAAAGCGAAGTCACGCACGCGACGAAGAAGGACGATCGTTTCCAGATCCGTTCGCCGTCGGTGGTGGCGGGCGTGCGCGGCACGCACTTTCGGGTGAGCTACGACACCGCCCAGCAGCAGACCGTGGTGGAAGTGCTGGACGGCGCGGTCGGCGTGGATCCGGCCAGCGGGTCGGCGGCGGCACCCGCGCCGGGTGTGCCGCTGCAAGCGTCCGAGCAGCTCGTGTCGGCGCGCTTCGGCAACGTGTCCAGCGCGAGCGGTTCGATCGGCACGCCGGTCGAATTGTTGGCCGCTCCCTCGTTGACCGATCCCGGCAAGGTCCAGGACGGCAAAACCGTCGCGTTCGATCTCGTGCCGGAAAATCAGGCCTCCGGCTATCGCGTGCAGATCGCCCGCGATGCGGATCTGCTCGATCTGATCCGCGATCTACCGGTGAAAGAGCCGCATGCCGATTTCGGCGATCTGCCCGACGGCACTTACTTCGTGCGCATCTCCGCAGTCGATCGCAATGGCCTTGAAGGCCTGCCGCAGATCTACGCTTTCGAGCGGCGCCAGTTGGGTCTGAGCGCATCGGCCACGCCACGCGCCGGCACCCGCGACTATACGTTCCGCTGGTTCGCGAGCCGGCCGGGCGTGGAGACCCGTTTCCGCTTCGTCCTTGGCGCCTCGCCCGATCTGCGCAGTCCGCTTGTCGACCGGACCGACCTGCCGGCCGGCGAGCTCGTGGTGACGGATCTGCCACGCGGCGTTTATTATTGGACCGTAATTGCCGAGCAGTTCGAAAACGGCCGGTTCTACGAGAAGGGCAGCTCGATCCGGTCGTTCACGCTTGCCCGCTAGGACTCTTCTAACTCTCCGCGCATGAGCCTCGATCCGCGTGCACGACTTGGGCGGCCGGCTGGCCGACGCTTCCTGCTGGAGTGGGGCGCGATCGGCTGCCTGGGCATTGCGGTGATCCTGGCCAGCGCCTCGGGCCGCTGGACGGCAGGCATAGATCATCTCGTCTACGACCGCTTCCTGATGCTGCATAAGCAAGCAGCGCTGGCTGATATCGTCGTGGTCGAAATCGACAATGCGAGCATCGAGCGGCTTGGCCACTGGCCCTGGCCGCGCAGCGTCCACGCGAGCCTGCTGGAGCGGCTGGCCGAGGCGAAGCCGGCCGCCGTGATCTACGACGTGCTGTTCACCGAGGCCGCTGCAGACGACGCGCAACTGGCCCACGCGGTCGCCCTTAGCCCGACCTATCTGCCGGTTCTGCTCAGTCCCGAGGACAACGACGGCGCACGGGTCGTCGTCAAACCCGTTCCGCGCCTGGCGGAAGCCGCGGCGGGACTGGGCCACATCAATCTGGAAGTCGACAATGACGGCATCGTCCGCAGTGTCGCGCTGTTTGAAGGCGATGCCCACTCGCGCTGGCCGCAGTTGATGGTACCCCCTTGGCGCGCGATCAAAAGCGGTGCCATCCGGCTCGCGCAACCGGTCGAAGGGTTAGCTGGGCGGCAGGACCGCACCCGCGAACCCGTCGACGAAGCGCGCTTTCTGATCCCCTTCAGCCTGAACGCAACGAACTATTCGCATGTGTCGTTCGCCAGCGTCGTGGCAGGCGAGGTCCCGCCGGACGTGCTGCGCGGCCGTGTCGTGCTGGTAGGCGTGACTGCCTCGGGCTTATACGACCGCTTCGCGACGCCTGTCTCCGGCGATCTGGGACCGCTGCCGGGCGTCTATATCCACGCGAATATTCTGGACACGCTGCTGACCGGCCGGGCTATCGATCCAGTCCCGGCTTTTCTGCTGATCCTGGTCTCGCTGGTGCCGCTCGCCGCGCTGCTGGCGGGCTTCCTCGTGCTCTCGCCATGGCGTTCGTTGTTGCTGACGGCGGCGCTGAGCGCGGTCATCGGCTGCGGGAGTGCCGCCTTGCTATACGGCGCACGGCTGTGGGTGTCACCGGTGCCAGCCGTGCTCGGGCTGATCGTGGTGTATCCGATCTGGAACTGGCGGCGGCTCGAAATGACCATGACATATCTGCGCAAGGAGCTGCAGCGTCTCGCAGACGAACCGCACCTGCTGCCGGAAACGCCGCCGCGTCGCCGCGAGTTCGGCGGCGACGTGCTGGAGCAGCATATGGCGTTGATGGCGCAGGCCGCCCGGCGCGTGCAGGACATGAAGCGCTTCGTCTGGGACAGCCTCGACAGCATGCCCGAGTCGATCCTCGTGAGCGACGTGCGCGGCATCGTGCTGATTGCCAACCACGCCGCGATGACGCATTTTGCTCGACTGGGAGTCCAGCCGCCGCAAGGCCGTCTGATGGGCGAGGTGCTCGGCGATCTGACGTTCGTGAAGACCATCGATGCCGGCGGCGAGGGTGACGCCGAAAACGATGCGCGGGCGCGCACACACTGGCCGGCGATCCTCGATCCGGCGCGGCGCGAATTCGCAGACCTGATGGCGCAGGGCATCGAAGTGCGCGATCAGGCCGAGCGCGACCACCTGCTGCGCTACGCGACGTGCAGCAACGAAGAAGGGGAAGTGACCGGCTGGATCGCCGGTCTGGTCGACGTTTCTGCGCTGCACGCGGCGGAGCGCCAGCGCGAGGATGCATTGCGGCTGCTGTCGCACGACATGCGCTCGCCGCAGGCCTCGATTCTCGCGCTGGTCGAGATTGAACGCGCCCGCACCGAATCGGGCCACGTACATGAACTGCTGGAGCGCATCGCACGTTATTCGCGCCGCGCCCTGACGCTGGCCGACGACTTCGTGCAACTGGCACGCGCGGAATCGCAGGCGTACGTTCTCGAACCGGTGAGCCTGAGCGAGCTGACCATCGACGCCAGCGACGAAGTGTGGCCGCAGGCTCATGCCAAGCAGATCCAGATGGAAACCGCCGCGGAAGGCGACGACGGCTACTGGATCTGCGCCGATCGCTCGTTGATGACGCGTGCGCTTGTCAATATTATGAACAATGCCGTGAAGTACAGCCCGCCTGGGTCGCGCATCGTCTGCACGGTGGGGCCGGTCGACGGCTTGCCGCGACGCGTGCAATGCACGATCCGCGACCAGGGCTATGGCATCCCGCTCGACCAGCAGAGCCGGCTATTCCAGCGGTTCCGGCGTTTCCACGAAACCGAGCAGCCGGAGACCGGCGGCGCGGGACTCGGGATGGCTTTCGTGAAAACTGTCGTGACGCGTCACGGCGGCGAGGTGCAGGTCGAGAGCGCACCGGGCAAGGGCACCGCGTTTACGGTGTGTCTGCCGGCCTTCGACGACACGGCACTCGACGCGAAGCTCGATACGCAACTCGACGCCAGGCTGCGGTAGCTAGCGTCAAGCAGACTAGCGGCCATGAAGCGCCTGACGGGCACACCGTATTCTTTTGACGAAGCGAGAAGATGATGAAAATCACGCTGATAGGTACCGTGCTAATTGCAGCAAGCCTCGCCGCCGGCCTGACGGGATGTGCCGGCGTCAACACCGACGTGCGGGCGTCGCCCTCGGCTGCGCCACTGCAAGGCGAGCGCAGCTATGTGCTGGCACGCTCGCCGTTGCAGGATGACACGCCAGATCATCGGGAATACGAAGCATTGATCCGGACCGAACTCGGCAAATACGGCTTCGCCGATGCCACCGAACTGCACGCGCACTATATGCTGTCGATCGCTTACGACACCCGGCTTGCGGGCGTGGGCGTCGGCACGGCAGGGTGCCCGGAGGCGGACTGCAACAGTCCGGGCCAGGCCTCGTTCTCACTGTTCGGCCACTCGTACAAACACTCGCTGACGCTGCGCTTCTTCGAGCAGACCAACGGACACGAGGTCTACAAAGTAAGCGCCAGCAGCGTGGATCACGATGCGGACCCGCAGCATGCGATTCCGTACCTCGTGAAGAGCGCGCTGGCCCAGTTTCCGTTTGCCGATCACCCGGACTGGCGCGTGAAACTGCGCGCCAACAACGGGGGCGGTACGCCCCAGGTCGTATCGGTGAAGCCCGTGGCGCCCTGATTCGTGCGCAGTCCGCTACCGCTACTTGTTGCTGCCGTTGGTCCAATACAGGACGTCGTCCTGCCGGTCGAACACGAAGACCTTCATGGCCATCTGCTGCCCCATGTCGAGCCGGTCGAGCTCAAGGCCGTGCACGGCGGGTTCGCCGGCGACTCCCTTTTGCACGTTACGGATGATCGCCGTGGTCTCGATCGTCGTGTCGAGCTCCTTGGACTTGAGACGGAAGGCGACGCGCAAACGCTCGCCCACCGACCCTAGCGGCCAGGACGCCGTCAGCGACATGCCAAGCGCGCTGACGCCCTTCGCGAGGCCGATGCCTTCGTAGGTGTTGCCAGTTTCGCCGACCCCGTAGCGCACCGGTAGGCGAGCCCGCACGCGGATCGATTTGCGCTCGCGCAGCCGGCGGATCACCCCTGGTCTGGACAGCACGACGTAGTCGAACGGCAACTGGCAGACCGCTTCGACCGTGCAGACGAAGCGGAACACCGCCTGGCTCGCGATCGCGACGATCTCCACGTTTTCGCCGACCCCCAGCGGCAGGATTTTGCCTTCGAACAGCGGCGGGGTAGCGAACAGCGACTGGTTCGGCGCGAAACCGATGATGCGGCACGGATGCATCGGCGCGGCGCTGCCCACATGCAGACGCACGCCGATCAGCGCACCGATCGTCAGATGCATGTCTTTGACCGCCAGTGGATCCGACGTGTCGGTCCTGGCGGCACCAGCCTCGCCGGGCGATGCGTCGGCATCAGGCACATCGCCGCGCTGCGGCTTGAAGTTGTCGAACAGGAACTTGCGTTCCTCGACGCCGACCAGGATCGCGCCGGCATCGAGCAGCAAGGTGCCGTCGCCGTCTACGATAGGCCAGTCGAGCGGCGTGCCGACCGGAACGGTGTCAAGGTTCAATGCGGCCGGCACTGCCCTGACGGGTAACTCCACGGTATCTTCGTTCATTTGGCGTTTTTAATATCGAAGTGGGTGACTAATATTAACGTCACCATTACCGGAAAGTTTAATCAATTATCGATAGCAGGTAGAAATGGCTTATGAATGGATTGATAGGAGCAGTTTGAGGAGGGAATTGGCACTGCTTGGCGCCGATTGGCGCTGTTATTGGAAACAGATAGATTCGCAGATCGCGAAGGATGTCTAACAATCAATCCAGGGAAAGCGGCCTCTATTTGCCGACACCTGCAAATAGAAGCCGCGTCGCGTGCTCAATGCACTTGCGTATGCGCTGGCTGTTGCCCGCTGGCGCGCGGCTGTGTGACCGCGCTGACCAGCACGAATACGATGATATTCAAGGCCAGTGCGACAAAGCCGATATTCACGTCTTTGGCGACATCGGGCAGGAACGGGAATAACTGGCCCATGCTGAGATGCATCAGCGTCGTCACTGCCACCACCGCCACGCCGGCCAGAATTCCGCAGAACGCCCCCTGTTTGGTCGCCCGGTTATGCGGCGCGAGGCTGCACACCATGGCCGGAAACAGCTGGGTGACGAAACTGTAGCCCATCAACAGCAATGCGACGATGGTTTCGCCGCCGTGCAACGTGAAAGCCACGGCGACCAGAGCGACGACAGGCACCAGAATGCGTGCAAGCTTCTTGACGGACTCGTCGGCTGCATCGCGCTTGAGCAGGCCGCGGTACACGTCATTGGCGAGCAGGGTCGAGGCCGTGTTGAGGATCATCGAACCCGGCACCAGCGCGGTCAGCACGCCCGCGCCGCCGATGATCCCGACAAACCAGGGATCAAAGGTCTGCAACGACAACTTGAACAGCGAGAGATCGATATCGCCGCCTTTCAGGCCCGGCACTTTCAGCACGGCCGCAAAACCGACGAAGAACACGAACAGCAGGATCAGCTGATAGAGCGGCAGCACGATCGCGTTGCGGCGGAAAATGCGTTCGTCCTTGGCTGTAAATACCGAGCCGAAGGTGTGCGGCCACATGAAAAACCCAAGCGCGGTGAGCAGTACGGTCGACTGGAACCACGCCACACTCGACCCCTTGGCGGGGAAAGTGAGGAAGCCGGGTTTGGCGGCGTCGATCGTCCGGAACATATCGCTAAGGCCACCGTAGTAATGGATCGGCAGATAGATGCCGAGAAACAGCACGATCGCCAGAATCAGCGTGTCCTTGACGACCGAGTTCCACGCCGAGCCGCGCACCCCCGAGACGATCACGTAGCACGTCACCACCGCGGCGCCGATCCAGACGGCGGAGGTCGACGAGATCGCGCCATACGAGGTGGTTGCGACGATGATGCCGAGTCCCTTCAGTTGCAGTACCAGATACGGAATCAGCGCAGCCACGCCGACCAGCGCGACCAGCACGCCCAAAGCCGGGCTGTCGTATTTGCGCGCGAAGAAGTGCGGCTGCGAGATCAGTCGTTGTGCTTTCGCAAAGCGCCAGATGGGCGGCAGCATCCAGTACGACAGGATGTAGGCGAGCGACCCGTAAGCGAGGATGTAATAGACCGGCGCACCCTTGCCGTAGGCGAACCCGCTGCCGCCGAGAAAGGTGAAGGTGGTGTAGATCTCACCCGCCATCAGCAGGAACACGAACGCGGTGCCGAAACTGCGGCCGCCGACGGTCCACTGTTCGAGACTCATGTCGTGACCGCGCTTGGCGCGCAGTCCGAGATACAGCGCGAATGCCGTGAAGAGGGCGATGATAACGAGAGCGCTGCTCATGATCGGGCCTCTTCGGTATCGACGGCGGTTTGACGATTGGTCGGATCGAGCCGGTAGACGATACCCATGATGATCGAGATCAGGATCACCCACAGGACGATCCATGCAAGCACGAATGGCATGCCCAGCACGAGCGGCTCGACACGGTTGACGAACGGCACGCCGAGCAGGATGCCGATGAACGGCAGCGCGGCGAGAATGCGAAGGAACATGGGGAGCAACTCCTCGAACGGTAGGTGCGTCTGGGGAAGCCAGTCTTCCGTCCCGACTTTATGCCAGATGGCTCTGGTCCGTAAAGGTCGTCAAAAAGATGTAGGCAATTTGAAGGCTTTGAGTCGCGGCGGTCGTAACGGGAGCGGCCGGGATATGATTAGGCGTGCGACCATAGTGTGGCCATGGGTGTCTACGGCAATCGGGTTTGCCCGCATGGTCTGACCGCGTGAATAACAGAAGAACGATCTGGGCGGGGAAGCAGGTTCCGTCCAGCCAGACACAATCCGATGGCTCATCGCGTCCCGGCCGGGACCCATCTGAGCTGTCGCTCGATGCGGATCGCCAACATGGTGGAAAGTCTGATCTCGGACATTCTGTTTGGGTTTACCGGATTGATCAGCATCATCAATCCATTCGGCATTGCCTTCGTTTTCCTTGACCGGACTGCATCGCTTACCACTGAAGAACGCACCGCGCTGGCGCGCAAGATTGCCATCAACGTGATGTGCGTGCTGCTCGTCGCGTTCTTCCTCGGCACGCCTGTTCTGCATTTCTTCGGCATTTCCATGGAGGCGCTGCGCATCGGCGGTGGCTTGGCTGTCGCGGTCGCCGGCTGGAACATGCTCAATGCGCCCGATACGCCGCCGGCGGAATCCGCAGTCAAGCGGGTCGATGCGGAGAACGCCACGTCACGGGCTTTCTTCCCGTTCACGGTGCCGTTGACCACCGGGCCGGGTTCGCTCGCCACGGCTATCGCGCTGAATGCGAACCGAACCCACAAGCTGTCCGAGTTCGTGCTGTCCAGCATCGCCTCGGTCGTGATCTCGATCATCGTGGCCGTGGTCGTCTATGTCACCTATAGCCGTGCCGTCATTTTTGCCCGCTATCTTGGCGTCGAAGGCACTAAGGTGGCGATGCGGGTGTCGTCGTTTCTGCTGCTCTGCATTGGCGTGCAGATCATATTGACGGGGTTTTCGGAGTTTCTGATTCCTATTGCGCAGTTGCCGCCGAAGTAGGTGGCGAGCGGCACAGAGAACTGCTGCCGCGCGGAAAATTTCCGCGACATCAGCGTGGCAGTGAGACACCGAGTGGTCGAGATACATGACGCGGCTTGATATCGCTTTGTGATATCGTCGCCCACGAAAGCCAGGCACAAATCGACATTGCACGCGGTATTCAAACGACCTACGCACGGTGCATCGTGTTCGCGGATTGCATTCGAATTGAATGGCAGTCGACGATATTTGCATCGACCGCATCCGGGCAAGGACGCGAAAAGGTATCAGGTGGAGGAAGTGCGGGAATGGTTCATCGAATTGGGAGTAACGCCATGATGAATGCAATGACCTATAAGGGTTATCTGGGCAAGGTCGGATTCGATCCAGCCGACAACATTTTTGTTGGACATGTGCTCGGTGTGTCGGACCGCATCACTTTCCACGGCGAAACAGTAGCCGGGTTGACGGCTGACTTTCGCAAAGCAATCGATCACTACCTGGACGATTGTGAGAAGACCGGGCGGGAACCTCAAAAGGCCGCGTCGGGCAAACTCATGCTCCGCATCCGCCCCGAGGTCCATGCCGCAGTCAGTGTCGCCGCTGCGGCAGCTGGTAAAAGTATTAGTCAATGGGCCGACGAGGTGTTGGACCAGGCTTCGCACGCGTTCGGGTAAGCCAACCTGCGTAGGTCCCGATATCCCGAATCAACCCGAGGAGGTCCCACATGTGTCGCTGGCTGGCCTACACCGGCAATCCCGTCCAACTCGAGACGGTTCTGTTCCGCGCCAAACATTCGCTGATCGATCAAAGCCTGCATTCGCGCCTCGGCAAAACCACCACCAATGGTGACGGCTTCGGCATCGGCTGGTACGGGCGTCCTACGGACATCCCGTTCCGCTACCGCTGTATGCAGCCCGCCTGGAGCGACCGCAACCTGCGCGAAGCCGCTCGCGCGATCCACTCGCCGCTTTTTGTCGCGCATATTCGCGCAGCCACCGACACCCCCGCTCAGGAAACCAACTGCCACCCGTTTCGCCACGGACGCTGGCTATTCATGCACAACGGCCTCGTGCGCAATTACCCGTTGGTGCGGCGCGAACTGATGCTGGCGATCAAGCCTGAACTGTTCCCGTCGATCGAAGGTTCGACCGACTCCGAAGTGCTGTTCTATCTCGCGCTGACCTTCGGCCTCGAATTGACGCCGGTCACCGCACTGGAGCGGATGGTCGCTTTTGTGGAGGCCACCGGTCACAAGAACGGCGTCGAACAACCGCTGAACATGACGGTCTGCGCGACCGATGGCGAGCAGATCATCGCAGTACGTTATTCGAGCGAGCGCGATTCGCGCACGTTGTTTCACAGCACGTCGTTCCACCACCTGCATGAACTGTATCCGCACGATGCACGTATCGCCGCGGCCGGCGACGATGCGTTTCTGGTGTTGTCCGAGCCGCTGGTGGATCTGCCCGGCTGGTGGGAGGAGATTCCGGAGCGGACTGCGTTGGTGGCGCGTGGCGGCCAGATCGAACAATACGACTTCAACCCGCACCTGGGATGACGCGGGCCAAGGCGGGGTAGTGTGGGCGGCACCGGGGTCAACCTTCGGGCGCGGCCACGCGCTCAGCTTCAAGACATAGCGCCACGGCTTCAATGCTGGACCGCTGAGCCGTGCGAAGTTTCCCCCACGTCGAACGCCGCCACGGCCGCTTGCAACTGCCGCGCCTGATCCTCGAAAGACAGTGCCGCCGCAGCCGCCTGCTCGACGAGCGCGGCGTTCTGTTGCGTCACGTTGTCCATCTGCGTGACGGCCACGTTGATCTGTTCGATGCCCTCGCTCTGCTGCGCCACCGCCAAGGCGATCTCCTGCACGATGCTGGTCACACGCGCCATGGCGTCCTGCGCTTCCTGAATCGTCGCACCGGTCCGCTCGACCAGCTCAGCGCCCGAGCCCACCTTGCCCACGGCGTTCTGGATCAATCCGCGAATTTCCTTGGCAGCACTCGCGCTGCGCTGCGCCAGATTGCGCACTTCACCCGCCACCACCGCGAAGCCGCGGCCTTCCTCACCGGCCCTTGCGGCTTCGACGGCGGCGTTCAACGCGAGGATATTGGTCTGAAAGGCGATGCCTTCGATCACCGCGATGATGTCGACCATCTTCTGCGATTCGCTGGAAATGTCGCGCATGGTGGCGACCGCCTCGACCACCATCGCGCCGCCGCGGTCGGTGACCTGCGCGGCGTTGGTTGCGAGCTGGCTCGCGCTGCGGGCGTTCTCCGCAGTCTGGTGCACCATCGAGGTCATTTCTTCCAGGCTCGACGCGGTCTGCTGTAGCGCAGCCGCCTGGCTCTCGGTGCGCGCCGAGAGGTCCGCATTGCCGCTGGCAATCTGGCGAGCGGTGACAGCCACGTTGTCGGCGACGCCGCGAATCTCGCCGATGGTGCGTTTCAACGCATCACGCATGCGCCGGATGGTCTGCATCAGGCTATCGGTGTCGTTCCTGCGCGTGCGGATGCCGATGGCGAGGTTGCCCGAGGCGATCGCTTCTGTGATGTCGGCGGCGTAGTGCGGATCGCCGCCAATGGTGCGTTCGATGCTGCGGTTGATGAGCGCGACCAGCAACGCCAGCAGCACGGCAAGCACGAGGAACACGCCGCCCGCTGCATACAGGGAATTATGGAACGCAGCGGCGATATCGTCTGTGTAAGCGCCGGTGGCGATAATCCAGTCCCAGGGCGCATAACGTACGACGTAGCCGAGCTTGTCGACCGCCGTGGCCGGCGTGATATGCGGCCGGGGAAACACGTAGTCGACGAAGCCGCCTTGCGGGGCCTGCGCGGTCGAGGCGAAAGCGACATAGTGGTGGCGGCCGTCGGCGTCGGCGACGCCGCTCAGATCCTTGCCGTTCATCGCCGGCTTCATCGGATGCATCACCATCTGCGGCCGCGAATTGATGACGAGGAAGTAACCATCCTCGCCGTAGCGGATGTCGCGCAGCCGGGCGAGCGCCTGCTGGCGAGCCTGATCCTCGGTGAGGGTGCCGGCCTGCGCAAGTGCTGCGTACTCCTCGACAATCGACAGACCTATATGCGCGACGTTGACCAGATCGTGTTTGCGCTCGTCGATTCGCGTCTGATAGGACAGCCAGGCAGCGGAGATCGACACCAGCAGCAGGGCGGTCAGGCTGACGAGAAGCGGTAGCCAGAGTTTCTGCTTGAATCCGAGCTTGCGCATGCACACTCCGTGAGGTGCTTGTTGTCCAGGGCGGGCCGCGGCAGCCAGGTCCGCCGGCCCTGAACGGATTATCGGCATGCGCTGCCCGCAATTGTCTAGAGTCAAACCCTCGGTGGCGCTACGCGGAGCGCATAGGTGGGCCTGAGCGCCGTTGCCGGCGCGCAATAGCGAATAATATGGCTTTGAACCGCTCGCCGGAAATCGACCATGCCGCTCCTCATTGAAGCTTTTTTCGATCACGCCACCTCGACCGTGACCTATGTGGTCCATGCGGGCGACGGCTCGGCCTGCGCGGTGATTGACCCGGTGCTCGATTACGACCCGAAAGCCGGGCGCACGTCGACCGCATCGGCGGAGCGGGTGGTCGCGTTCGTACGCGAGCACAGTTTGCAGGTGGCGTGGCTGCTCGAGACGCACGCGCACGCCGATCACCTGTCGGCGGCGCCGTACCTGAAGGAAGCGCTGGGTGGCCGCATCGCGATCGGCGAAAACATCCGCACGGTGCAAGGGGTCTTCAAGGGCGTCTTCCATCTCGGTGCGGAGCTTCACGCTGACGGCAGGCAGTTCGATCATCTGTTCGCGCCGGACGAAACCTTCAGCATCGGCGCGTTGCAGGCGCGGGCGCTGCATGTGCCGGGCCATACGCCAGCGGACATGGCGTACCAGATCGGCGATGCGGTGTTCGTCGGCGACACGCTGTTCATGCCGGACGTAGGGTCGGCGCGTTGCGATTTTCCAGGCGGCGACGCGCGGATGCTGTACCGCTCCGTGCAGAAACTGCTCGCACTGCCGGCGCAAACGCGGCTCTTCATGTGCCACGATTACCCGCCCTCGACGCGCGAGCCGCAATGGCAAACCACGGTGGCCGAGCAGCGGCGCAGCAACATCCACTTGCACGACGGCGTCACTGAAGACGAGTTCGTTGCGATGCGCACGGCGCGCGACCGCACGCTCGAGATGCCGACGCTGATTCTGCCCGCCATTCAGGTGAACATCCGCGCCGGGGCGTTGCCGGAGGCGGAGGCAAATGGCGTGCGCTATCTGAAGATTCCGTTGAATACGCTTTGATTCTGCGCGTCTGAATCTGCCTTGAATCCGCCTCGAATTGTCTCTACCGCTTCAGCAACATCGCGCTCAACACGGAAAACACCGTCGACGGCAGTTCTGCCAGCCGGCTCACGACCACGTTGTGCGGATAAAACGCCTCCACCGCGTCGGCCAGCACGCCGATCCCCACCAGCTCGATACCGGTCTTCTGGATCGCCGTCACGCGTTGCCGCAGATCGCTGCGCAACACCAGCGGATCGCCGTCGCCGGTGGCGGGATAGCCGTCGGAGAACACCATCAGGATACGGCGCTCGGCGGCATGATCGGCGAGCCGCGTCGCTGCCCAGGCGAGTGCTTCGCCGTCCGGATTTTCGTGACCGCAGTCGATGCCGGTGAGGCCGCTCAGATCCGCCGTGCCAAAGCGTTTATAGATCTGTAGATCGAGCCGTTCGATGAGCCGGTTGTAGCGGTGCAAATCTGCGCCGGCGGCCTTTTGCCGGGCGTAGAGCAGTTTCATCTGCGGAGATTCGATCGAACTGTAGCCGAGCACTTCGCAATCGAAGCCCAACTGGGTCAGCGCATCGCCTAGCGCGGCGGCGCACAACTGGGCCAGTTCGATCTTGCGGCCCGCCATCGAACCGCTGCGATCGATCAGCAGCGTGACGGCCACGTCGCGTCCTTTGGTGGCGCGTTTCACCTTGAACGGGGTTCGATAGCCGGGCGACGTGGCGAGCTTCGCCAGCGACGGCCGGTCGATCTCGCCGCGCTCCTGCTCGCGCCGCCAGCGCGTGCGCTCGTCGGCGCTGAGTGCGCGCTCGAGCTTTTCCTTGAGTTGCGCGGTTTCGGCTCGCGCCCGCGTGCGCAGTTCGCGCCAGGCGGCGAGGTCGCCGCGGCCCGTCTGGTCGTTGACCACGTCGAATTCGGTGGCAAGCGGGATCGACATCACCATCCGGGCAGACGCGCGCAGGGGTTGTACCGTGCTGTCCGCACGCGCGGCGGACGGTTGCGCATCGGCGAGCGCGTGCCCCATGCCGGCGCCGTTCAAGGCCTCGGCGCCACCGCCCGGATCCAGCGGCGCGGCTGCTGCGTTCTCTTCGCTGGCGCGCGTGCCGTCGCTTTCGAACGGCTCGAAGGAGGAGCGCAGCGGATCGGTATCGATGTCCTCCGCGGTGCTGCCCGTGAACATCATGTTATTGACGTCGCCCGCGGATAGCGCCCGGACCCGCGCCAGAATCTCCCGCGCGGCGGCGATGCTGTCGGCGGTCGACCGGCTGCGGCTCGCCCGCTCGAGCAGATCCTGCGCGGCCACCATCGCAGCGGAAAGCGACTGGCTGTTTTCCGCGCCGCTGGTGGTCTCGTCCCACAGCCTGCGCTCGACGCGCCAGATAAAGCGCTCGCGCCAGCGCAGACGATTCCAGCCTTGCTGCGTGCGGCCCGCAGCATGTGCACGCAGCTTGCCGATAAACCAGCGCGCACCGGGATACTCGTCGAGCAACTGGCCGCACACGCGCCGGTCTTCGATCACCTGTGCGAGGTTCGCCTCGACACCGCGAGGCAGCGCTTCGAGTTGCGCGAGGTCCGAATGTTTTGCGCGCGCCACTAGCAGGTCGAGATAGCCGACCAGGACATCGGTCGAGAGGGCGCCGCCCACCTCGTAATCGGGAATGACGATCCGTCCGCGCTCGACCCGCGGTCCATCCGGACTGAACACGACGCTCACGCCATACTGCCCCGTGAGGACGCGCGCAATCTTGCTGAGCGCGGACTCGAACTCGAATCCTTTGGCGTCGCGCGCCGCGTGCATCGCGCTCACTCCGCCGGAGCGATGTGATGACGAATGATGCCGCGGATCAGCGTGGCGTCTTCCGGGCTCACCTTGGCGTAGATGGCAGGGCCGGCCGCGCGCTCGGGGTCGCCGGTGCGCAGCATCAGTTCGGCCCAGTCGAGGAGCCGCCGGGTCGAGAAGGCGCTCGCGAGGTCTTCGCGTGCAAACGCCGCACGGCAATCGGCTGCGATCGCCGCGAGCGTGGCGGCGACAGTAGGCGTCATATGCGGGGCGAGCGTGCGCACCAGCACGTCGGTTTCTTCGGCCGGCGAGAGATAGTCGAGCAGATAGACGCGCCACCGGTCGAGAAACGCCTCATTCATGAGATTCGCGCCCTGATACAGATGGCGGAACTGGCTCATGGCGCCGACCGCATTGGCCGTGCCGAACAGGCGAAACGCCGGATGAGGCGCCACGACCTCGTTGCCTTTTTCCTTCAGCGTGAGGCGGCCATGCGGTTCGAGCACGGCGGTCAGCGCGGCGAGAATCGACGGCTCGGCAAAGTCGATCTCGTCGACGATCAGCCAGAGTCCTTCGCGCATGGCGGTGGGCAGGACGCCGTCGACCCAGAGCGTCTCGCCGCCCTTGACGGTCCAGAAGCCGACGAAATCGCCCACCGTCGTCTGGCCGTTCATGTTCGAGCGCACCACGCCATGACCGGCACGCGCCGCCACCTGTTCGATCAGACTGGTCTTGCCCGCACCGGTGTGGCCGATCAGCATGACGCGTTTGTTTTCGACGATATCTTCGACGATGTCGTTAAAGCGCTCGGAGAACAGATAGGCAGGGTTGACACGCGGCACGAGCGCGCCGCCGGCGCCGCAGGGCACGTCGACTTCGCCGATGCGAACCGTAGCGGCACGGGCCTCACCGGAGTTTGAGTTGGAGCCGAGGCCGAGGCCAGCGCCAGGGGCGGCGGCACCCGCGCGCCGCTGCGCCGCCGCTCGCTGCAGCTCCGGCATAAACGCTGCCCGATGCAGTGCATCCGCCTCTGGCACCGCACCTCGCGCCTCGAAGACGAAACCTTCCCGATGCCACTTCTTCAGCTTGGCGCGCAGGTTTTCGGCGTCGACCACCAGATCGATATCGACGGCGCCATTGCCTTGCGCGTGCTGCACGCCGTGTTCGAGGCGATAGGTTTGCGGCCGGTCCGCTACGGTGACGCGCCACCACTCGTCGCCGGTGTCGGTGGCGCGCAGGTAGAGGCCAAGGTGTTCAGCTTCAGTCAATTCAGGAGCGTTCATCGGAGCGTGTCGATCGGGTTCAGCCATGCCGGCCAGGAGCAAACGTCTATCTTATCCCGGACCTGCGAGCGGGCGCAGGCCGGTTCCATCTGCGAATGGCGATTCGCCTCGCGTCCGGTCGCCGCTTCAGGCTGTTTCAGATCGACCGTCACCGGCCCATTCAATTAAGTAATTCGCACAATCGGGCCTCGGTCGAATGCCCCGACGCTGTTTTGCGCAGCCGGCTTTTTTCACCTAGAGTCAACTTATCCAGCGTCGCGAAGGCCCGCTCGCATAGGGTCTGGAGATGGCCCGTTTTGGGCGAAACCAATAAATAGATGGTGTTCGGCAGAATAAAATGAAACTACGCGAACCATTGATGGCCACCTTGCTGGTGGCAAGCCCTTTTGCGCAAGCGCAATCGAGTGTCGTGCTCTATGGGCGGCTCGACGCGGGTTTGCAATATATCAATCATGTGCCGACCGGCAACGGCAGCACCGCGAATAGCTGGAGCGCCGAAGGCGGCGACTGGGGCACCAGCATGCTGGGGTTCAAAGGCACGGAAGATCTGGGTGGCGGGTTGCACGCCATCTTCACCCTGGAAACGGGTTTGCAGGTACAGAACGGCACCACGAGCGGCGGTTTGCTGTTTTCGCGGCGTGCATTCGCGGGCCTGAAGAGCGACGAGTGGGGCACGCTGCAGGCCGGCCGCAACCTGTTCATCGATAGCGACGGGGTGTGGGAATTCGACCCAATGGTGCAGCAGGCGTTTTCATCGGCCTCGCTGGTGCGCGGCCGCAACTGGCAGCAGACCAGCAACAACGTCGAATATCACAGCCCCGTGTTTGGCGGTTTCGACGTACAAGGCCAGTACGCCCTCGGTAATCAGCCGGGCGCCTTCAACAACGGTGCGGTTGGCCAGTTCGGCCGCTCCGACGGCATCATGCTGACATATCACTCGACGTTGTTCGACGTGCGCGGCATCTACGACGAGCTACGCGACAGCAACGGCCAGTTCGCCAATATCTTCACCAGTTCGCGCGAGTTTTTCGCGGGCGCGAACGTGCACTTCGACTCGGTCAAAATCCAGGGCGCCTATACGCATTACTCCGCACCGGATACGCCAGCCGGTCTCGCGGACAGTGCGAATTACTACTGGCTGGGCGCGACCTACACGTTCAATCCAACGTGGGCTGTGACGGCGGCGGGCTTCTACGTGATTGTCGGCGATGGCGGCGGCGATGCACTGCACGATCCATCCGGTCACGCCTCGATGTATACGCTCAGCACAACGTACAACTTTACCAAGCGGACTTTCCTTTACGGCACGATCGCTTACGTGGACAACAGCAGGCAAGCCGACTTCTCGCTGCTCGCCAATCCTCGTGAAGGCACGGGCAGCACAAGCCCGCTGCAAGGCGAGTCGCAGACGGGGGCGTACGTCGGGATCATGCATCAATTCTAAAGGCGATCACGGCGACGACGGTACTGTCCACACAGTTCGTGGTGGCATCGTTGCCGGGATGCGGCCGAGTCTGTATGGTGGGTGAGCCATGCGCGCCTGGTTGTGACCAGAGACGACCCCGCGTGCTCAACCCCAAGGACGCCGAATGACTGCAGAAGTAACCCCGCCGACAGATCCATCACAGGCAGCGCCTACCCCGCAACAAGCTGGCGGCCTCGACGCGTCGCAAGGGACATGTGATGTACCGCTACGCACCGACGTACTGATCGTCGGCGCCGGACCCGTTGGACTCTTTGCCGCGTTCGAAGCAGGGGTAATCGGCCTGTCGTGCCACATTGTCGACGCACTCGACCGCGTCGGCGGCCAATGTACGGAGCTGTATCCCGACAAGCCGATCTACGATATCCCGGCCATACCGTCGTGCACCGCGCGCGAACTGGTCGAACGTTTGCTGGAGCAGTGCAGACCGTTCGACGTACCGATTCATCTGGGTCAACGGGTCGACACCGTCGAGCAACGCGACGACGGCCGCTGGACCGTCAAGACCGGCCAGGGGCTCGTGTTCGATGCCGCCGCCATTCTGCTTGCAGCAGGCAACGGCGCGTTTGCACCGCAGCGGCTGGCATTGGACGAGGCCGTGCCGCTCGAAGGGCGTCACGTACATTACAGCGTGCCGAGGCTCGCGGATTTCGCCGGCAAGAACGTGGTTGTGGCGGGCGGCGGCGACTCGGCGCTCGATTGGGCGCTCGCACTGCGTTCGGTGGCGCGCAAGCTGACGTTGGTGCATCGGCGCAATGGTTTCAGTGCTGTGGATTCGAGCGTCGAGCAGATGCGGCGTGCAGTCGACGCCGGGGAAATGACGTTCATGGTCGGCGCCGTTGGTGGCTTGAGCGCGCCCGACGGCAAGCTCGAATCGATTGAGATTCGCCAGATTGGCGGCTCCACCCAGATCGAAGCGGATCATCTTGTGGTGCTTTATGGACTGGTGGCGAATCTTGGCCCCATCGCCGACTGGGGGCTAAGCCTTCATGCCGGCCGGATCGACGTCGATACGTCGAATTACGAAAGCTCGCGGCCTGGTATCTTCGCGGTAGGCGACGTCGCCAACTATCCGAACAAGCAAAAGCTGATTCTGTCCGGCTTCCATGAGGCATCGCTGGCCTTGCGCAAGGCTTACACCTACGCCTACCCGGAACAGAAACGGGTGCATGTGCATTCGAGTTACGACGCCAAACTCGCGGCTCGCGTTGCGGCGAGCACAGAGTAGGGTGGTTTAGGCCGACCCCGCAGTCCGTCCCTTCCGCTTCCCCCGTCGAGTAAATCGCGCACGATCCTGCGCGGTTCACGATCGCCCCGTTGTGGGGAATGACGCACAAACATAGGCCGTCCTCCGGCCGTCCCGGACTGTCCCGGTTCCCCAGCGAAGCTCCTCGCGGCGCCCCGCAGACCCTTGCTGCGTAAGCCTCTGCGCCATGCCATAGGCTACGCACCCGTCAATTGGCATAACTCCTGCTCTATGAGTTCAAACTTGTATCCAAGATTGAACTCATGAACCTCACGCGCTTCGACGCACCGTTTTCTACCGCTATCGCTGCAATCAACCTCAACCACACGAGACCGGATCCGCTATGAGCAATCGTCGCCACTTTCTAAAGAATGCCAGCCTGCTGACGCTCGGCGCGGTGCTGCCGTTCGAATCCGTTTTTGCCGCCAGCAAACTGACCGTTGGCGTGATCTATGTCGGCGCGCGCGGAGACTACGGCTACAACCAGGCGCAAGCCGCCGCTGCCAACGTGATCAAGGCGTTGCCCAACGTCAAGGTGGTCGAAGAAGAGAACGTGCCGGAGACCATCGCCGTGCAGAAGTCGATGGAAGCCATGATCGAACAGGACGGCGCGACGCTTGTCTTCGCCACCTCGTTTGGCTACTTCGATCCGCACGTGCTGAAGATGGCCGCCAAATATCCGAACGTGCGCTTCGCGCATTGCGGCGGTTTGTGGAAGCAGGGCAACCCGTCGAATATCACCAGCTACTTTGGCTATATCGACGAATGCCAGTACCTGAACGGCGTTGTTGCCGGCCATATGAGCAAGAGCAAGAAGCTCGGTTTCGTGGCGGCCAAGCCGATTCCGCAGGTGCTGCGCAATATCAATGCGTTCACGCTCGGCGCACAGTCGGTTGATCCTTCGATCACCACACATGTGATTTTCACAGGCGACTGGTCGATGCCGGTCAAGGAAGCCGAATCGGCCAACAGCCTCGTCGATCAGGGCTGCGATGTGCTGACCTGTCACGTCGACGGTCCGAAGGTCGTGATCGAAACCGCCGAAAAGCGGGGCGTCATGAGCTGCGGCTATCACGCGAGCCAGGCGGCGCTCGCGCCGAAGGGCTACCTGACCGGTGCCGAGTGGGACTGGGCTACGCCGTACAAGGAACTGGTGGCAGGCGCGCAAACCGGCAAGCCGCAACCGAACGTCTTGCGCGGCGGCCTCAAGGAAGGCTTCGTGAAGATGTCGGCATATGGTCCGAAAGTCACGCCCGACGCACGCCAGAACGCTGACGGCGTGAAATCGAAAATGATGTCCGGCGAGTTCGTGATCTTCAAAGGCCCGATCAAGGACAACAAGGGCGGCGTGGTAGTCGCCGACGGCACGAGCCATATCCAGACCGACTACACCTTGGAAAGCATGAACTATCTGGTCTCGGGTGTCGTGGGCCAGATCTGATTCTTTCGCAATCCGAACGTCTTTCAAGGAGCGGCTATGCGCCCTAATGCGAGTTCTGCCCGGCTGATGCTTGGGGTGCTGCCTGCGTTGCCGACCCTGTGCGCGCTGGTGGGCACGCTTTTGCTGTTCTGGCTGTTTCTGCTGGTGCAGGGCGCGCCGGCGCTAGATGCGATCGGGCTGATTTTCCAGGGCGCATTCGGTTCGTCGTTCGCATGGCAAAGCACCTTGCTGCGCGCGTCGCCGCTGATGTTGACCGCGCTGTGCGTCGCTTTGCCGGCACAGGTCGGGTTGATCGTGATCGGCGGCGAGGGAGCGCTTGCGCTCGGCGGTCTCGCCGCCGCGGTGGTGCCGCAGTGTTTGCCTGCCGGTACACCGTGGCTCATCGCGACGCCTTTGATGGCCGTGGCAGGAATGCTCGCGGGCGGCATCTGGATCGGAGCGGTCGGGGCGTTGCGGCAATGGCGCGGCGTCAACGAGACAATCAGCAGCCTGTTGATGTCGTACATCGCGATTGCGCTATTCAAGCACCTCGTCGAAGGACCGTTGCGCGATCCCGCGAGTCTGAATAAGCCCTCGACGCTGCCCGTGCCCGACCCAATGACGATCGGCTCGCTGCCGGGACTTGAAGTGCACTGGGGTTTGCTGTGGGGCGTGGTGGCTTGTATTGCCGCGTGGGTGTTCGTCAAGCACAGCACCAAGGGCTTTGCGATGCGCGTGGTGGGCGGCAGCAACCGCGCGGCCCGTCTGGTCGGTTTGCCGGTCGGCATGCTGGCGCTGGCGGCCTGTTCGATGGGTGGCGCCGCAGCGGGTCTTGCCGGCATGTTCGAAGTGGCCGCCGTGCAGGGCAGCGCGAACGCATCGCTGTTGGCGGGTTACGGCTACAGCGGCATTCTCGTCGCTTTCGCCGCGCGTCAGAACCCGCTGGCCATCGTGTTGTGCGCGGTGCTGATCGGTGGGATCGAAGCGAGCGGCAGTCTGCTGCAACGTCGCCTCGATCTGCCCGATGCGACCACGCTCGTTCTGCAGGGGTTACTGTTTGCCAACCTGCTGGCATGGGAAGCGTTAGGCGGCCGTATCGTCGCATGGCGCGTGAAACTGCAGGCGCTCGCGGTGACCGAAGTGCCGGTGCAACTGGAGAAGACTCATGCCTGATATGCACTCGCCTGTGGTGATTCTGCTGCTCTCGTTGCTGGCCGGTGCGATTCGCGTGAGCACGCCGTATCTGTTCGTGAGTCTCGGCGAATGCCTCACGGAGAAGGGCGGCCGGGTGAATCTCGGCCTCGAAGGCATTCTCGTCTCCGGCGCGATGAGCGGCTACGCCGCTTCCTATTTGACCGGCTCGCCTTGGCTCGGTGTGTTGGCCGCAGGCGTCGTAGGGCTGCTATTCGGATGTCTGCACGGTCTCGTGTGCTCGTTGCCGCGCGTCTCCGATATCGCCTTCGGCATTGCTCTGATGCTGCTCGGTACCGGCCTCGCGTTCTATCTCGGCAAGCCCTTTATCCAGCCGCAGGCGCCGATGCTGCCGTCGATCGATCTCGGCAGTTGGGCCGTCTCGCCGCAACTGCATAACGCACTGCATATCAACCCGCTGTTCGTGATCGGCATCGTGCTGGCGTTTCTGCTGCAGTGGGGTCTGCGCAGCACGCGCTGGGGCATGACGCTGCGCCTCGTCGGCGATCACGCCGAGACGGCACGCGCGATGGGTTATCCGCTCACGCGCATCCGGATTGCAGCCACCGCAATCGGCGGCTTTTTCGCGGGCGTCGGCGGGGCTTACCTCTCGCTCGTCTATCCAGGCAGCTGGAACGAGGGGCTTTCGAGCGGGCAGGGGTTGATGGCCGTCGCACTGGTGATCTTCGCGCGCTGGCAGCCGTTGCGATGCCTCGTCGCAGCGCTCCTGTTCGGTGCGGCGGGTGCGCTCGGGCCCGCGTTGCAGGGCATTGGCGTGACCAGCGGCTACTACCTCTATAACGCCGCACCGTATGTACTGACGCTCGTGATCATGATCATCAATTGCCGTCCCGATCGAACACTGGCCGGCGCACCTGGCGAACTGAGCCTGACGCGCTGATGTTCTGACGCATGCACGCATGCACGCGTTCACGCATAGCGCCTGTCGATGCCAACCTGAAGAGACCACCACCATGACCCGATTCATCGATGCGAAGCCTTACCCCTGGCCCTACGACGGCGACCTGCGTCCCGAGAATACGGCGCTGGTGATCATCGACATGCAGACGGATTTCTGCGGCCACGGCGGCTACGTCGACAAGATGGGGTACGACCTCTCGCTCACGCGTGCCCCGATCGAGCCGATCAGCAGGGTGCTCGCACTGATGCGCGAGCAGGGCTTCACGATCATTCACACGCGTGAAGGTCACCGCCCGGACCTGTCCGATCTGCCGGCCAACAAGCGTTGGCGCAGCCGCCGCGCGGGCACGGACGGCGTGGGTATCGGCGACGACGGTCCGTGCGGCCGCATTCTGGTGCGCGGCGAACCGGGCTGGGAAATCATCGACGAACTCGCGCCGTATCCCGGCGAGATCATCATCGACAAGCCCGGCAAGGGCTCGTTCTGCGCGACCGATCTCGAACTGATCCTGCGTACGCGCGGCATTGCCAATCTGGTGCTGACCGGCATCACCACCGATGTCTGCGTCCACACGACGATGCGCGAAGCGAACGATCGCGGCTTCGAATGTACGGTGCTGGCAGACTGCTGCGGCGCGACCGACAAGGGCAATCACGACGCCGCGCTGCATATGATCACGATGCAGGGCGGTGTGTTCGGCACGGTGTCCGATTCGCACGCGCTGCTTGCCACACTCGGACGCTGACCGATCATGTCGACTCCCGCTCCCTACAACCAGCCGCAAGACGCCGCCACGCACGCCCTGGGCGTCGAGGTGCTCGGCGCTTCAAAAACGTTCGGCACGTTTCGCGCGCTCGACAAGGTTTCCATCAAGGTTGCACCCGGCACGATCCACGCGTTGCTAGGCGAAAACGGCGCAGGCAAGAGCACGCTGGTGAAGGGACTCGTCGGCTATGGGCTGCTCGACGAAGGACAGATCACCGCCGACGGCCGCGAAGCGAAAATCGCTTCGCCACGTGACGCACAGGCGCTCGGTATCGGCATGGTGTACCAGCATTTCACGCTGGCAACCGGCCTCTCGGTGGAAGAGAACCTGTTGCTGGCGCGTGGGCATCTGTCCTGGCGGATCGACTGGAAGAGCGAACGCGCGGCCTTGACGGAATTCATGAAGCGCATGCCATTCAGTTTGCCGCTCGAAGCGCCCGTCGCCGGACTCGCGGCCGGCGAGAAGCAGAAACTGGAAATTCTCAAACAACTGTATCTAAAGCAACGTTTCCTGATTCTCGACGAACCGACTTCGGTGCTCACGCCTCAGGAAGCAGACGAAGTGCTTGGCCTGATGCGTGATCTCACTTCACGCGGCGAACTGACGGTGTTGATGATCACGCATAAATTCCGCGAGGTAATGGCCTACGCCGACGACGTCACCGTGTTACGCAAAGGTCGGCAGGTCGGCACGACGGCCGTCGCGCATACCGATCGCGACCAGCTTGCGAGCTGGATGATGGGCACAAGCTCGGCACTGCAGACCGATTCTGCGGCGAAGGATTCACCGGTACTGGCGGAGATCCGTACCGAACGCCCAGCGCGCAAGCCGGTCGATCCTCACGCAGCGATCCGGCTGGAACTGCGCGATCTTTCGGTGCAGGACGATCGCGGCCATACCGCCGTGCGGCACGCCACGCTGGCAGTGCGAGCCGGCGAGATTCTCGGCCTCGCAGGGGTGTCGGGCAATGGCCAGAAGGAACTGGTCGAGGCACTCGTCGGGCAGCGCCGTCCGGTAGAAGGCGAGATGCAGATTGCCGGTGCGCCGTATCAAGCCACTCGCGAACAGATGACTACACGACGTGTGTTTGCGATTCCCGAAGAGCCGCTCAGGAACGCCTGCGTCGCTGGAATGAGCGTGGCGGAAAACCTCGCCTTGCGCGACTTCGACCGCGCGCCCGTGTGCCGCAGCGGCTGGCGCCTCGATCGTCGGGCGATGCGCGAGCGGGCCACACAACTGATCCGCGATTTCAACGTAAAGCCTCCTGTGCCTGAGCGGATGATCGGCACGCTATCGGGCGGCAATGTGCAGCGCGCTGTGCTGGCACGCGAGCTGGGACAACCGGTAGATGTGCTGATTGTCGCGAACCCGGTGTTTGGCCTCGACTTCGCGTCGGTGGCCGATATCCACGCGAGACTGATCGCCGCACGCGATGCCGGTGCGGCCGTGCTGCTGGTCAGCGAAGACCTCGATGAACTGCTGGAACTGGCTGACCGCATCGTCGTGATGGCGGAGGGCCGGCTGGTCTACGAAACGCCGGCAGCGAGCGCTGAGCGCGCAGTGCTTGGGCAGCACATGGCGGGACATACAGAGGAAGCAGTGCTTTAGGACACGTGCAGGGATGAGCGTTCCAGGACCGTATAAAAACGGGGGCAGTGGCAGGTGACTGCGTGCCACTGGCAAGCAGGGCAGCGATAGAGGACCGGTGACGGCGGGCGGCGCAAGCCGCCCGCACGTTATAACAAGGCTTAAACCAAGGTTTAAACCATGAGCAGCGAAGTTCAGGCTTTACCCTCGCCGTTTGTTTTCGAGCCGCACCACACCGCGCTCGTGATCATCGACATGCAGCGCGATTTCATCGAGCCAGGTGGCTTTGGCGAATCGCTTGGCAACGACGTCTCGTTGCTCGCCGAGATCGTTCCTACGGTCGCGGAACTGCTAGCGCTCGCGCGCAAGGCCGGCTTACTGGTGGTGCACACCCGCGAGTCGCATGCGCCGGATCTCTCCGATTGCCCGCCCGCGAAGCGCTTGCGCGGTGCGCCGCAGATGCGCATCGGCGACCCCGGGCCGATGGGGAGAATTCTGGTGCGCGGCGAACCCGGCAATGCAATTGTCGACGCGCTCGCGCCGCTCGCAGGCGAACTCGTCATCGACAAGCCCGGCAAGGGCGCATTTTATGCAACGCCGTTGAGCGGCGAGCTGAATGCGCGCAGTATTACGCATTTGCTGTTCGCCGGCGTCACGACCGAAGTCTGCGTACAAACTTCGATGCGCGAAGCGAACGATCGTGGCTACGAATGTCTGTTGATCGAAGACGCGACCGCGAGCTACTTTCCCGCATTCAAGCAGGCGAGCCTCGAAATGATCCGCTCGCAGGGAGGCATCGTGGGCTGGACCGCGCCGCTCGCGGCATTGAAAGAGGGACTGTGAGGATGGAAGTCAACAAGCCGGAGATCGTCGCCGAAGTGACAGCGGCCTTTGTCGAATACGAACGGGCACTGGTCGACAACGACGTCGAAGCGATGAACGCGCTGTTCTGGCACACGCCTGAAACCGTGCGATACGGAATCGCCGAAGTCCAGCACGGCGGCGAAGCGATTCGTGCGTGGCGCGCGTCGTGCGCGCCCGTGCCACGTTCGCGGCGCCTGCATCGAACGGTGGTGACCACGTTCGGCAACGATTACGCCACCGTCAGCACCGAGTTCACCAGCGACGCGACCCCGTTGCTCGGCCGCCAGATGCAGACCTGGGCACGCCTCGAGTCTGGGGCGCAGATGCACCAGGGTTGGAAAATCGTCGCAGCCCATGTCAGTCTGATCGCAATGCCTTGATATGAGCGAAAACGCAGCTGCAAACGTAATCGGAAGCGGTACAACGGGTGGCACCGCAAGCCCCTCGCCAAATGCACCGAACGCTCCGAACGCGCTGGCCGAGCAGGTGTATCAGCAACTGAAGAGCGACATCTTCAGCTTCCGGCTTTTCCCCGGCGACCGCTTCTCCGAGAGCGACATCGCGCAACACTACGGCGTCTCGCGCACGCCGATGCGCGATGGCCTGTTTCGCCTGCAGCGCGAGGGGTATCTGGAGGTGGGGTTCCGGCGCGGCTGGAAAGTCTCGGAGATCAACTTCGAGCAACTGGACCAGCTCTACGATCTGCGCATCGTGCTCGAACTGGCTTCGCTCGAGCGTCTTACCTCGGGCAATGCACCGCATGAGTCGATCGATCCGCTCAAGGCCGTCTGGTGCGTCGAAACCGAGGCGCGCGAGAGCGATCCCGTCACCATGTTCGGCATGGATGAAAACTTCCACCGGCAGCTCGTCGCCGCGACCGGCAATCGGGAAATGCTTCGCGTCCACAACGAGGTGACCGAGCGCATCCGAATCGTGCGGCGGCTCGATTTTCTGAAGCCGCATCGCACCAGTGCGACCTACGACGAGCACTCGACGATGCTGCACCTGATCGAACGCAACCGCCTGCCCGAAGCCAGCATTCTGCTGCGTGCGCACATCACGCAAAGCAAACTCGAAGTGCGCAAGATTACGTTGTCGATGCTTGCCGCCGCGCGCGACCAGAAGCTGCCGTTTGTGTCCTAGTCCAAGCAACGACCTCACCGCGTAGCATGACGCGCGGCGCGAACTTGCACCCGCAATGTGCGAATTCAGGTCGATCATGCTGGAACATGGCGGACATCGACTAATTCGCGCGGCCTTTGGAGCGCAGCGAAAGCAAATGGGTTTGCTACACTGCGATTGGGTTTTGCAGTACCCGCGACGCAACTTATCCCCGCAAGACTACGCGTGCCGCTGTGTTTCCAAAGATGTTAAGCGAAGCGCTCATTGACGCTCCCTGAATCGACCCGACGCAATACTCCCGAGAATGTCCCGGAGGTGATTCATGTCCACTACGTTTTCCGGTTTGTCGAAGACTCTCCGGTGGACGCTGATGTGCGGCGCTGCGGTGCTAGCTTTCGGCACGCACGCGCAGCGTCTGCTGGCCCAACCCTCGGCCGTTCCATCCGAGCTGCTCAGCGACGATGAACGGGTCGCTTTCTGCACACAAATGCGACGCGCCTCCACACCGCAGGAACGCAGCGCGGTGACTGCGAGCATGCGCGATACGTTGACGCCGCGCGCCAAGGGGCAAGGGGTTGCATTGCCGTCGTGGCTGATCGAAGGACGGCCTGCCAGCGAAGGCGGCAGCATACCGGGGCTCAGTTGCGAACCCGGCACGCCACGGCCGCGCGTACAGGCTGCTGCACCGGCTCCTGCTCCCGCCCCGGCTCCTGCGACCGCGCGGGAAGTGCCGGAACACAAAGCGCCGCTGCCGCGCGAACTGGCGACGCGTGAGCCTGTGCCACATGTACCTGCCCCCGCAACGCAGGAACCGGCCACACGTCCGATGCCGGTTCGCGAGCAGACCGTGGCGAACGTGCCGGGCGTCCCAGCAAGACCCACGCTACCGGACGACGATGCGCCGGTGCGCAACGCCGTGCCGAGCGACATCCCCGTGGCGCACGACGACCACGGTGTCGCATACGTAACAGGCGGAGTGGGGCAAGATGAGGTTGCAGCGTTTCGCGGACTGGCCTCCGGCTACAACATGCGCGCGACCTTTACGACCGGGTCGGGCGAGTATCTGTCGGGCGTCGCGGTGCAGGTGGCGAGATCCGATGGCACCGTCGTATTCAACGCCACATCGGATGGCCCTTATCTTTATGCGCGGCTCCCGCAGGGCCACTATCGGCTGGTTGCCAGCCTCGACGGCGCGCAGCGCAGTCGCGATCTCTACGTGCCCGCCCGAGGGGGCGTGAAACTGAACCTCGTCTGGCCGCTGCTTCACTCGAACTCAGTGAACTGATGAGGCCCGTACCGCTCGCGGAACACGCCGGTCGTTCAAACCCGGCGTGTCGCGCCCGCGAGCTTAATTGCCCCTGTAGACGGTGCGGTTGAGGGTCTTCATCTGACCGTCGGTTTCCGCCTGATACAAGTCCTGCTTCACCTCGGCACGGGTGAGGCCGGCGGGCGCGCCAGAGGCCACTTGTCCATTGGTATCCATGCCGACGCCGCTATTCTGGTTGCTGTTGGCGTTGTCATTTCCCATGTTCGAAGTTGTGGCCGGTTGAGGCGCGTTCGGGGTGTCCTGCGCGAATACGGGCGCGGCGCAAGTCATGACGGATACGGCTGCTGCAATATAAGCGATTCGGATCATATTCGACTCCTTGGTGAAAGGACGTTTGGGTGGTCGGCTTGGTTTTCTGATGCGACGCCGATTCCGGTCTCCACAACGCCAGTTCAGTCTACGGCCGCAGCCGGGGCGCAACGCTGACGCGTCCATGACAAAACAGCCAGCAAACGATTGCGGCCCAAGACGCTCCGGACGAGCGCCGGTCAAGACAATGCGCGTCGCATAACATGCCAGTCTTTCGCCGCAGTGACATCAAGTTGACCCCATGTTCCAGCAAAACTGACACTCACGGTCAAGCCTCGCGTCAATCTGCAGGCACACTGGCGATCAAGCAGCATCATGAGAGCAATCAAGGCAATGCAAGGCCATACACGCACGCGTCGACGGGCGAAGACCTTATTGATGGGAGTGCCCGGGGAAGCAATGAATCACCACCAGCTCGAAAAAGATATCGAACATCTTGAACACCTGCTGCCGCGTATCGCCGCGCGGGACGGCGCCTTGCCGCTAAGCTACTGGCGTAGCCGGCTCGCCAGTGTGACGGTCGCGGCGCGCGTGCCGTCGCAGGTCAGCCGGGTCAAGAGACTGAACGACGCGCTGCTGGCGCTCGAAGCCCGCGAGAAGGATCCGGCACCGTAATATTGGCTACGCAGGCATCGTTTATGCTGCGATCCCGGTATTTACGGGAAAGAAATCGCCATGACTCGCGAAGAGTTCGACAACCGGTTAGCCATGATCTTGCAGGACGCTGCCTTCGGCACGACCGCCGACCTTACGGATCGCGCCGTCGCTTACTGGAATGGCCAGCGTATCGTGTACGCGACGCTGCGAGACGACGACAGCGGCCTCATCGACAAGGAATTCAGTCTGGAGGGGCACTGGAGCGAATGGCGCGAGTGGCTCGAGGAATGGATGGTCCAGCCGAGCTTCAGCGTGCGGCCGGAACTACAGGATGAGATCAGGGTCCCGCCTTCTTCCGGCACGCCCACGCCGTGACCTCGCTTTGACCTTCCGCTTTAAGCTTCCGTTAACTGCTAGCCGCCAGGACCGCTACTGAACGGCCGCCGCCTGCGAATTGTCGGCGGGTACCGGCCTCGCCGCGGTACGGCGGCGGCGCGCGGCGATAGCCGGAACTGTCGTCGGCTCTTCGCGCGGTGCCACGGGGCGCGCATCCGTCAATTCGCAGTACACGTCGACGTAGCGTTTGACTGCCGTGCCCCAGCCTGAATCGCGCGTCATCGCATTACGCTGCAGTGCGCGCCACAGCGATGGATTCTTGAACGCCTCGACAGCACGCGCCACGCCGCCAGCGACATCCTCGAGCGACTCTCCTTCGAACAGGAAGCCGGTCGCCGCGCCCGATTTGCCCAGCCCTAACGCATAGTCGGAAATCGTGTCGGCAAGACCGCCCACGCGCGAGGCCACCGGAATCGTACCGAAGCGCATCGCGTACAGTTGCGTGAGCCCGCACGGTTCGAAGCGGCTGGCGTGCAAGAGCATATCCGCGCCGGCATGCAGCATGTGCGCGAGTGTCTCGTCATAACCAATGCAGGTGCCTACACGTCCTGGCCAACGCGCAGCCAGCTCGCGCATGCGCGCTTCGATCGGCGCGTCGCCCTGGCCCAGAATGGCGAACTGCAGCCGCTCGTGCCGCGCCATCATGGCGGGAATCGCCTCGGCCACCACCTCTGCCATCTTTTGTTCAGTGAGCCGGCTACCGATCGCCACCAGCGGCACGAACGGTTCGCGGGCAAGTCCGAATGCCTGTTGCAACGCGCGCTTGCACGCGTATTTGCCCGCTACGTTGTCAGCCGAATAATTGCTCGTGATCAGCGCGTCGGTGGCGGGGTTCCACATCTGCATGTCGATGCCGTTGGTGATGCCGGAGAGCTTGTGCGCCTCCGCATTCAGCACGCCTTCCATCCGATGGCCGAAGCGCGGTGTGAGAATTTCCGTCGCATAACGCTCGCTCACAGTCGTGACGCGGTCGGCGTGGACGATCCCGGCCTTCATCAAACTAAGCGAACCGTAGAACTCGATGCTGCGCTCGTCGGTGAGTGCCGGCGCGAGCAGTTCAGGCGGCACGCCCATCCACGGACCGGCGGCGAGCGGATAGTTACCCTGAAACGCGAGATTGTGGATCGTGAAGACGCTGCGGGCCTGCACGCCGCCGAGTTTCATGTAGAGCGGCGTGAGTCCCGCGTGCCAGTCGTGAGCGTGCACGACGTCCGGCCGCTTGATGCCGCGCACACCGCGCGCAATCCGCGCCGCGGCGGCGGCGAGCGATGCGAACCGCACGAGGTTGTCCACGTAGTCGCGGCCGTAGCGGTCGCGGTAGATGCCTTCGCGTGTGAACAGATGATCCATCTGCAGCAGCAGCACCGGCACGCCCGTGTCGGGCATCTGCGCCCGGATGATCACGCCGTCGCCGCCCGGCAGACCCGCGAGTCTGGCCACGCGGGTCGCGCCGAGCACGCGCTCGAGTGCGCCGGGATAGGCCGGCATCAGGATCGACGCAGCGACACCGGCTTCGCATAACGCGGCGCCGTATGCGCTGACCATGTCGGCGAGGCCGCCCGTTTTTGCAAGAGGGGCTGCTTCGGATGCAACCAGTAAAACGTTGAGCGGCGTCGGCATAGTCGGATAAAAATTTGGCGGTGGGGCGTAAGCGGATAGACGTACGGCAGAAATCAAACCGATAGTTTTCAGCAAGCACTGTGCCCGTGGCCCTTGAACGAAGCGAGAACTGCGAGTTCAGCCGCGGCGAGTGCGTGTCCTCGCTCGTCGATGTGCGCTCGCCCAACCTGCGCGCAGCGCTCTTTGCCGCGCTGCACAAGGATCTGCGGCTTGCGGCCCAAAACGAAGCCACGCGTCGATTCAGGTTTGCATCGCGTAGCGCATCACACATTTGCGATTTTCGTACGTAGCTCGTGACGCATTCGTGGCAGCACGCGTCTGGCAAGACGGTCAATGCGGGGCAGTTTTTACGCACGACGGCTACACAACAGTGCAGCGATGCACGCTCTTCGCTCCCAGCGCTTTTACAACGGCACGTCGCTTGCTGAATCTTTGGCAGGTCTGCGTGCATTGGCAACGCAGCCGCTCAAATCTGAATCTCTCTGATCTCACCAAGGAGCAAGTCATGAAAATGCAAAAAGCGGTCTTGATTTCGGCGTTGTTGTTGGGCTCTGGCGTTGCGTTGGCTGCGGGTGGTGGCGGTGCCGGTACCGGCGGAGCGGGCGGCAATGGGAATGGCAACGGAGGCGGGGGCGCCCCTGGCGATTCGGCGATGACCGCCGCCAGCGGCAGCGGCCCGACGACGATGTCGAAGAGCAAGACGAAGAAGAAACACACCCATACGACAGCGTCCAAGCCGGCTAACGATACGACCAACATGCCCGGCGCCGACGCGAGCAGCGATACCAAGGGGCATTGAGCCGGGGGCTCGACGACAACCCATTCCCGATTTCCCGGTCTCACCTGGAGCCGCGCCATGACACTCGCCGATACCCTCAAGGGCATGATCGGACTTGATCCGACCGCCCACGCAGACGCCGATATGAAGGCGGTGCTCGCCGCGCTCAAGGAACTGAACCCAAAGCCGATCGAAGAATGCAGCGTCGCCGAGGCCCGCGAGCAGCCGACGCCCACCGACGCCGTCCAAAAACTGATGGCGCAGGCGGGCCACGCAGCCCGGCTACCGCTGGAAGTGGAGGCGGTGCAGAGCGAGGACACGGTGATTCCGGGCGCTGCCGGCAGCAATCCGGCGCGTATCTACCGTCCGGCCGGCGATGGCCCGTTTCCGCTGATCCTGTATTTTCACGGCGGCGGCTGGGTGATTGCCGATCTGGACGTCTACGATGCGACGCCGCGCTCGATTGCGGCACAAAGCAACGCGATCGTGGTGTCGGCCCATTACCGGCAGGCGCCTGAGCACAGGTTGCCCGCCGCACACGAGGATGCGTTCGCCGCGTGGCGCTGGATCGTCGAAAGCGCGGCGAGCCTCGGCGGCGACCCAAGCCGGATAGCGGTGATGGGCGAGAGCGCCGGGGCGAATCTTGCCATCAACGTGTCCATCCATGCGCGCGATTCAGGCTTACGCGCACCGTTGCATCAGGCGCTGATCTATCCCGTGGCGAGCAACAACATCGTTTCGATCTCCTACGAGGAGAATCGCAATGCGAAGCCATTGAACAAGAAGATGATGTTGTGGTTCGTCCAGAACGTGATCAACGACGAGGGTGATCTGAAAAGCCCGCTGATCGATGTGGTCAGCGCGAATCTGTCGAACCTGCCGCCTACGGTGGTGGTCACCGCGGGCATCGACCCGTTGCGCTCCGATGGCGAGAAACTCGCGGAAAAACTGCGTGATGCCGGTGTTGCCGTCGAGCACCGCAACTATCAGGGGGCGACACATGAATTCTTCGGCATGGCGCCAGTGGTTCAGGCGGCGCGCGATGCCCAGACTTTCGTTTCGCTCGCGCAGCGCCAGGCATTCGGCGGCGTGCCGCTCGAAGAGGCGCCTTGATCCGGGCGCGCGGCCGCAACATGTACCGGTGAGAGTCAGGCGCTCCGGTAATTCACGCCTTCTTTAAACGACATTGGCCTGGAAAAACTGCAGCGCCTCGGCCGGCATCGGCTTACCGAACAGATAGCCCTGCATCACGCGGCAGCCGAGTGCGGTCAGCATTTCGCACTGCGATTCGGTTTCGACGCCTTCCACCACGCATTCGAGCCCGAGGTTGCGGCACAGGTCCATCACCGATTTGATGATCTTGCCGCATGCCACGTCCGTATCGACCTCGGCTACGAAACTGCGATCGATCTTGATCGTATCGAAGGGCAGGCGATGGACGTAGCTCAGGCTGGAATAGCCGGTGCCGAAATCGTCGAGCGACACCTGGCAGCCCACTTGCTTGATCAGCGACAAGGACGCACGCGCCTGTCTGAAGTCGCGGGTCACCGCGGTCTCGGTGATTTCGAAATGCACCCGTTCGGCCAGCGTCGCGCTCGCCTGCACGATATCGAGCAACCGCCTTGCGCGCGGCACCGACGAGATGTCGAGCGCCGAGAGGTTGAACGACAGGTAAATATGCGGCGGCCAGTTGGCGGCTTCGTTCAGCGCCTTGTGCAACAGCACCTCGGTCACCACACGAATCAGATCGGTCCGCTCGGCGATGCGGATAAATTCATCCGGCCTCACCTGACCGAGCTTCGGACTGCGCCACCGGCCAAGCGCCTCGAAGCCGACCGCGGTACGGGCGGCGACGTCGTAGATGGGCTGAAACTCCAGGTAGAGTTCGGCGTCGAGGTTCGCCGCCTTCAACTCCTGGGCGACGAGGCTCGCGCGCCGCACGCGGTTTTCGTGCTCGGCGGAAAACACCACGGCCGTGCCGCGCCGGCTTTCCTTGCCGACGTAGAGCGCGGCATCCGCGCGCTCGAACACCTCGGCCACGCTGACACTCGCAGGCGGCAAACCGGCCCAGCCGATCGTGCCTGACAACTCAGCGGTGTTCTCGCCGACCGTATAGGGCCGGCTGAGCCGCTCGCATAGCGTTTGTCCGAGGCGGTCGAGTTCGTCCTCGCCAAGACGCCGTTGAATGATGATGCCGAATTCGTCGCCACCCAGCCGCGCGAAGAACATCGTCGGATCGGCGAGCGCCAGAAGCCGGTTGCCGACTTCCTTGAGCACGAGGTCGCCGCTCGAATGACCGTAGATGTCGTTGACCTGCTTGAAACCGTCGAGGTCGATCAGCCCCATGTGGAAGTTGGCGACGCCGCCTGTGCTTTGCTCGGCCAGCGCATTGAGCGACGAAAAGAAACTGCGCCGGTTGGGCAGGCCGGTCAGGCTATCGATGTTGGCGAGGCGGAAGTTGTCGTCGCTGAGTTTCTGCGTGACCGACTGGCTCACGAGCAGTTCGCGCTTCGAAGAGACAAGGCTCGCGAAGTTCCGGTAGTAGAGATGGACGATAAAAGCGAGGGTCACGCCGACGAACAGCATATCCGCCGCCATCGCCACGAACACGGGGCGCCCCGCGGCCAGCAGAAAGATGGTGAAAGAACCGATCACGATGGTCAGCAGCGTGAGCGCCGCGGTCCGCAGATGCATCAGGCAGAACACGCATCCGACCACCGTGGTGGCCATGTAGAACGCCACCTGACATTGCTCGTAGGCGGGTCCATAGGGGAATAGAAGCAGCGACCAGGTAGTGAAGCCGACGCCGAACCCGCACGCGAACCAGAAGGTCTTGCGCAGTTCGGGCACGGCTTTCTCATGCGTGAGCGTGCGGTGGCGGACGAACCACCACCGTACGCAGCGGAACACGCAGACCGTGCAAAGGGCCGCCGGAATATGGATGGCGAGCCAGGCCGGCGCGTAGGCAAGGTGGGTGATCGCCACCGCCATCGTGTTGACCACCAGCATGAAGTAGAGGAGCGGGATTTGCCGGCCGAACGCCTGCATTTGCGAGCGCACGAGTTCCGGGTCGGTGCTGTCGACCGTGAACGCCCCCCTTATTCGAGCTACCGATCCCATCAGTGCTCCTCGTGTGAATTGAGCCTTAACCCTCGTATATCGGCAGGTTTCTTAACATTCTTCAGTTTTTATGAGCAGTCCGAGGGAAATTGCCGGTGTGCGCGGGCCGCGAGCGGGTTGCGCAAACGTTGTCGTGGCAATGGGAGGAGTGGGCGGCGAGTGGGACCCCAGCGCCCCCGGGGTCCGGTCAACCGGTCACGCCAGTTCTGGCGGCGGAGTGCTGCGCTTGCGTTGGCGCGTCAGCGTATCGCGGTAGATGCCGGGGACGGTCGCCAGTTCAGAGGGCGAGCCGTCCTGGACGACGCGGCCGCGATTGACCACGACGATCCGGTCGAAGCTCTGCAGCGTAGACAGGCGGTGGGCGATGGCGACCACCGTGCGGTTTTGCATCAGGCGTTCGAGCGCCAGCTGGATCGCGGCTTCCGAGGCCGAGTCGAGCGACGACGTGGCTTCGTCGAGCAGAAGGATCGGCGAGTCGCGCAGAATGGCGCGCGCAATGGCGATCCGCTGCCGTTGACCGCCGGAAAGCTTGGTGCCGCGATCTCCGACTACGGTGTCGAGCCCGTCGGGCAACGCGCTGAGGATGTCCATGCAGTTGGCATCCTCGCAGGCGCGCTTGACATCCGCCTCGTTCGCTTTCGGCACCCCATAGCGGATATTTTCGAGCAAGGTCCGGTGGAACAGCGAGACATCCTGCGGCACGATCGAAATCGCGGCCTGGAGACTGTCCTGGCCGACCTTCGAGATGTCCTGTCCCGAGATGCTGACGGTGCCGGACGCCGGTTCGTAGAAGTGCTGGATCAGGGCAAGGATCGTCGATTTGCCGGCGCCCGACGGACCGACCAGCCCCACGCGCTCGCCCGCGCGGATCTGCAGGTTCAGGCCGTTCAACACCGGCCGGCGCCCCGGATAGGCAAACGTGACGTTGTTGAAATCGATGGTTGCGGTGGTGACGTGCAACGGCGGCGCGTCGTGGTGCTCAGGCATCGCGTGGGGCGCGAGCAGGATGGCCGAGGCTTCGCCAAGGCGCGCCACGTACTGCGTCAGATCCACGAATGCGACCGCCAGATCGCGTGTGCCGTGCAGAATCGCGAAGCCGAGTGAGCTGATCAGCACGACGTCGCCCGTCGTCGCGCGGTCCATGCTCCATAGCCAGAGGGTCCAGCCGAGCATGCCAGCGGAAAGGATCGCCGTGGCGATTGCATGCAGCAGACGCAGCTTTTCGAGGTAAAGCAGGCTGCCGGTACGCGCTTTGGTCTCAACGCCCAGTTGCTCGTCGAGGCGTCGACGTTCCCTCCCGATGGCTGAGAACGCACGCACGAGCCCCATGTTGCCGATGATGTCCACCAGTTCGCCATCCACCGCTGCTGCCCGCGCAGCGAAGGCATGGTGCCGCGAAGTGCCGCGGCTCGCCAGGACGTAAACGCCGAAAGCGAGAATGCCGGAGACCGCCACCAGCGCGGCGCTCATCGGCACACTGACGGCGCCAACCATTATGATGGCGCCGATTACCGTAAGGCACGGCGGTATCGCCGTCCACGAAGCGGTGTTTTCGAGTATGTACGCCGCGTTCGCCGTGGCGGAAATGCGGCTCGAGAGGACGCCCGGCTGCTTGTCGGCGAAGAACGCGGGTGGGTGAGCGGTCAGATAGGCGAACATCTCGCGCCGGATATCGCCGGTCACCGTGACGAAAGTCCGCGCGGCGATCCAGCCGCCGACGCGCCAGAACAGGTTGTCCGCGAGAATCAGTCCGACGAGGATCACGAAGGCCCGCATTACGACAGCTGGATGGGTGCGGCCAGAAGGTAACGCATCGACGAGATTCTTGATGCCCCATTGCGAGGCCAGCGCGCACCCGACCGCGGCAAGCACACTCACCAGCACGATCAGATGGGAAACCTTGCGCCGGGCGATGTAGCGCCATAGCAGAGCCATCGGCTTGCCGGCATAACGGGACATCTCGCTCGAGCGCGCGCGCCGGCGCGCATGGCGAATATGGCGCCGGCGGGTCGGTTCGGGAATTTCCATTGCCTGTTGCTCCGTCGTTTTTACGGGGCCGGCAGGGCTGCGCACCGATACAATCGGGCGGTTGCTGCAAGCGGAAAGGCTTGGTGAAACGGCACACCACGGAAGGCGTCAGCAACCGGCGTGCCCGTCGCGCGCAAAGCGGTAAGGGCTCGCATGGCCGCGCCATTCAAGCAATCTGTTTTTGAGCCGATATGCTGTCGATGCGGGGAAGAATCGCCACGGAAAGCACATGCATACCCATTACGACAATCTCAAGGTCACGCGCGGCGCGCCGGCCGAGGTGATCCGGGCCGCCTATAAGGCCCTCAGCCAGCGTTACCATCCCGACAAAAATACCAGTCCGGATGCACAGCGCGTCATGCGCATTATCAACGAGGCTTACGCGGTGTTGGGCGACCCGGAGCGCAGAAAGGCGTACGACCGCGAACTTTCGGCGCACGAACAGCAAGCGCCGAAAGTGCAGGGGCCGCCGCCCGATGCGGCGCCGGCGTACCCTTCGCCGCGCGAGCGCAACGGCAGGGCGGAACCGTCCTTCGCGGCGTCCGCCAGGGCTTCGACGTTCAACCAGAGGCGGCACACAGCACCCGAAGCGGCCACTTCCCAGCAGGGCAAGACGAAGGAGTCGGCTCGGGCGCGCGCCTTCAGGATTGTTGTTTGCGTTGCCATCGTATTGGCCGCGGCGTGGACGGGTTGGCACGCGAACCATCGCCTGCCGGTTCATCGGACCATTGCGAGCGCGGCACCGCACGCCAATGTCGCCGCCAGATGGACTAATCCTGTCACCGGTGCGAGTGTGCAGATCGATGGCGTCTGGACGCTCTCGGTAACCAGAACCGAAAACGGCGAGCCGATCTATACCTTCACCGACCCGACCGGCCGCGCCGCGGTCGTCTTCGCGCGCGAGGTTCTGCCGGACGTGGGGTTCAGCCGATACATTCCCGCGTACCTGCGCAACAATGCGTCGACGATGCCGCTCGGCGTGCCAGGGACGCGCGATACGGTCGACGGTCATGAAAGCTGGATTGCCGAGGGCCGCCTAAAGTCAGACCCCACGATGAAAACGCATGTGGAGCTGCGCCATATCGACGCGTCGTTCTGGCGCATCGTGACCGTGCAGGGGCAACCCTACGAGAACACGGACGAAGCGACGGGCAAGCTCAAACAGCAGTTGTGGGGCACGCTGGCAGGGCTTTGATCAGCCGACGGCCGCATCAGGACAACGGCAAGGAGCAGCACTACCGCGCAGCCTTCGTCGGGTTCTGAAGTTCAAACGGCTTCTGATAGCCGGTTAGCTCCAGATAGCCCCGGCCCACGTTTGCGCCGCCGCGCTTCAAGGTCACCGCGCCTTCCCAGTAAGCAGAGCCGGTCGAGTCGCGGGCGTCCATTTCCTGATCGTCGAGCAAGGGTTCGAGCTGCCACGTGAGCGTACCGGTCTTGACGGTTTCGGCCACCGGATAAAGCGTATTCGTGCGCGGCGAGCGCCACGTTCTCTGCGGGACGAAATCGACCTGGGCCGGGTCGAACGTGGTGAGCTTGCCGCTTGCGTCGCGCAGCACCGCGTGCGCCCAGACGGACCCGCCATTGCGGCCGCGCACCTTGAACGCCATCAATGCAGAGCCATCGGCGAGGTTCGCACCGAGCCAGTCCCACCCAGCCGCATCGGGGCTCAGGATCGTGCTGGACCATTCGTGATCGAGCCATGCCACGCCGCTTACTGACGTGGGGGTGCCTGAGCGTCCCGTCGGGTGCGAGGGCCGCGAGACGCTGCCGCTGACGCGCAGCTGCGGCTCGCTGTAGTAGTAACTGGCTTCGCTCTGAAGCGGGCCTTTTTGCGAGTAGCCGTGGTCCCCCTGCAGCAGCAGGGGCTGCGTCGGCGTGAACGACAGGTTCAGCGCAAACTCGCGGGTTTCGGCATGCACCAGGTAGCGGCCATCGGTCGCGCGCACCATGCTCCATGTGTCGAGCTTGACGTCGGTATTGCCGGTTTTGGCATAGGCGAGGCCGAAACCCTGCCGGGCGATTTTCTGGTCGTGTACGAGTGTGCCGAAAGCCGGATCGCTCAGCGCGGCGTGCGCGATGATCAGCTGTGAAGGCGCGAACGCGCTCGGATCCGCTGTGTCGTCACCGGTGGCCGAGCGGAAAAAAGTAATCTGGAAACCTAACGGTTTGCCGTCCGGTGTGTCGAGCCAGCCGGTGGCGTACCACCATTCGGTCTGAAACGAGGGATGCGCGCCGGTATCCGCTGGAAACGCCAGCGCCTGACCGGGCGTGACCGCGGCGAACCCGGGTGACGCGGCTATCGTGGGCATGGCAATCGTTATGCCGAGAAAGAACATGAACAACGCAATACTCGACACGGTTCGGACTCTGTGCCGCATCACCAATCCTCCTTTACGGCGCGGACCGCATCGACGGAGACTGCCCGGCGTCCCGCCACCACGGCGGTTGCGCACGAAGCGACCAGCATCACCGCAGCCACCATGCTCAAGACGAACCACGGCATGTGCAACGACATGCTCCAGTGAAACGACTGCGGGTTGACCACGAACACGAGAATCAGGCTGATGGCAAAGCCGAGGACAAAGCCCATCGCGATGCCAAGCGCCGTCAGCATGCCGCCCTCCTTGGCGAGGATGGCGATGATCTGCGCGCGCGTCACGCCGACGTGGCGCAGCATGCCGAACTCGCGCGCGCGGGCGAGCGTTTGCGCGGAGAACGTCGCCGCAACACCGAACAGCCCGATGACGATGGCGACCGCTTCGAGCAGATACGTGACGGCAAAGCTGCGGTCGAAGACGGTCAGCGAGCGGGCGCGAATCTCGCCGGGTTGCGCGAACTGCAGCGCGTCGCCGAACGGCAGTGCGCGCAGCGCGGCGATGACCCGATCGATGTCGGCGCCCGGCGCGACGGTGATCGCCACATCGGTGGCGCCCGTGTCGTGAGTCAGGCGCCGATAGTCGGCCAGCCGCAATTCGATCGCGCCGGTCTGACGCACATAGTCGCGCCACACGCCGGCCACGACGAACGCCTCGTTGTCCTGCCCGACCGGCAGTTCGACATGCTCGCCGAGCCGGTAGCCATACAGATCGACCATGGCCTCGGACACCCACACCGGCGTCTCGCCATGCAGTGCGGATGGAAGCAGCACGGGCCCGGACATTTGCAGACTGGCGCCGGGGTCGGCTGCGTCGATTTCGCGGGCGAGAAGAACGATTGCGGGACGTGCGGGATCGAGCGTGAGTTGTGACGCACGCGTAAATGCCGCGGTCTTCACGCCGGCTGTTGCCGCGATGCTTGCCTGATCGGCGAGGTTCAGCACACCGGTGTCGCCGTTCGGCGCAACTCGCACATACAGGTTGGCGGACAGCAGATGTTCGAGCCATTCGTCGACGGAAACGCGGAAGCTCGCCACCATGATCGCCATTGCGACGATCAGCGCGAAGCTCGAGAGCACGCCGCTCATCGCCACCGACGCTTGTCCGGGCGCATTGGCAAGCCGTGCCAGCGACAGCGCGCTGGTGGTTTTCGCCTGACGTCCCACGCGCGAACGACCGAGGGCCGTGAACAACACGGCCGTGCAGCGCGGCATCAACGCAATGCCACCTACGAGCAGAAGCGCGACCGCGAGGTAGCCAAGAACCGGCGCCTCGAAAACGGGCGGCATCTGCGTGAACACCCCCGCCAGCGCGAGGCAGCCGAGCGCAGGCCACGGCGTGGCGAGCCGCGCCAACGCGCCTTCTTCACTGCCGGCCTTGAGGGCGGCAGCCGGTCGGGCACGTGCTGCCTCGAGCGCAGGCGCGAGACTGCCAAGCACGGAGACTCCAATTCCCAAGGCGAGAAAAATCGCTGTCGCGATCGGTTCGAAACTGACACCAGGCCGAACGCCTGGGAAATAGCCGCCACCCAGGTCGCTGCCGAAAAAGCGCAACGCGACGCTTGCCAACGCGTAACCGAGCGCAAGGCCCGCAATTGATCCAAGCACGCCGAGCACGGCGCCTTCCATCAGGATCTGCCGCAGCAACTGACCGCGCGTGAAGCCGAGCACCCGCAGCATGGCCAGTTGCGATCGGCGCCGCACGACACTCAACGCCTGGGTCGAGAACACCAGAAATGCCCCGGTGAACAGCGCCACTAGCGCCAGCACATTCATGTTGATACGGTAAGCGCGTGACAGACGGTCGGTCCGGCTTTCGACGTCATGCGGTTCGGACACAACCAGTTGATTGCCCAACCGCGCCTGCAGTTCGCGTCTGAAGCGTTCGCGGTCGACGCCGCGCTCGAGTTCAAGGTCGACCCGCGACAACTTGCCGAGCCTGCCGAAACGCCACTGCGCGGCGGCGATATCCATCACGGCAATGCGCTGACCCGGCCTGGCTCTGACGAGGCCGCCTGCGACGCGCAACGGCACACTGGCTGTGCCGTTCAACAGGGAGATGTGCTGGCCGGTCGCGGTGTTTAGCCATTGCTGGGCCGCTGGCGAAAGAAAGAGGGTGTCGTCGGCGAGGGTATCCATGGGACGCTGCGACGCAGGCACCCCGACCAGGTCCGGCGCGATCTGGCTGGCTTTGAAAACGTCGATGCCCAGCACCTTGAGCGGTGCATTCTGGCCAGGCACGGTCGCGTCCAGTTCGAGGACGGGGCTGGCAAGCGCGACGCCGGGTTCATCGGCAAGCCGCGGGTACCACGACTCATCGAAAGTAGGCTGCGCGCCGCGCACCTGCAGGTCGGCCTGGCCGGACAGGCTCCGGGCCGCTGCCGAGAATTCGTTGAACGCCGCGCTGTTGATCAGCTGCACGGCGTACCCGAGCGCCACACCCAGCGCAATCGTCATGACGGCGACAATCGCGCGCCCGCGCTGACTGCGCCACTCCGCCTCGAGCAGCCAACGGGCGAGCCGTCGACTGCCGCTCACGGGCGCAGACTCCGGCCGCAAGGCGTCACTCATGAGACGAACGAACCTGCTGCACGTCGGCATGCCCAGCGGGATGCAGGCCACCCTCACTGAGGATCAGCACGCGGTCCGCGACGGCCGCGGCCGCGACGGAGTGCGTCACCATCATGGTCGCCGCGCCGTTCGCCTTGGCTTCGGCGCGAAACAGGGCGAGCACTTCGTGAGCCGTATCCGGGTCGAGATTGCCAGTGGGCTCATCCGCCAGAATCAGCCGCGGACGATGCACCAGCGCGCGGGCGATCGCCACCCGCTGCAGCTCGCCGCCGGACAACTGCCGCGGGAAATCGTCGCCGCGTCCAGCGAGGCCGACTGCAGCCAGCATTTCAACAGCATGGGCCGGCGGCAAATTGTTGAGCAGCAGCGGCAAGGCGACGTTTTGCGCGAGCGTCAGATGCGGCAGCACATGAAACGCCTGGAAAACGAAGCCGAGCTTTTGCCGGCGCAGGCGGGTCGCTGCATCGTCGTCGAGACCCGAGACCAGCGTGCCATCGATGAGGACCTCGCCGCTATCGGGCGCGTCGAGCCCTGCGATCAGGTTGAGCAGCGTCGATTTGCCGACCCCCGAGTCGCCCATGATCGCTACGAATTCGCCAGGGTCGAGCATAAAGTCGAGCTGTGCGAGGACCACGCGGGCGGTCCCGTAGGCTTTGCTCAATCGTCGGCATTCAAGCGCCGGAGCAGGGCATTCATCGCGAACGCGCATCGGTATCGGTGGTGTTCAGTTCAGGGGAAGGGAAGCGGGCGGCGCCATCGCGCTTGTCTTTGCGTTTGTCATCGCGTTTGCCATCTTACCCGGCGCGGCCGATCGGCGTGCGCGGCGCCGGCAACGGCCGCCGCATGAGGCGTGGGCATGGCGTGTGCTACCCGGTACTTCGCCTGTTGGCGAAACGCCTTTGACCCAGATTAAGGATATGAAGATGAAAGCAAAGACACTCGTATGCGCCGGCGCGCTCGTATTCACCTGTTGCGCAGTGCCACTCGCGCAGGCGCAGATTGCCGGCGTTCAACCGCTCGGCGGCTCGGTGGAGGAAACCAATGGTCTGCTGCACGGTTGGAGCGTACGCAAGGCGCTGGTCGACGAACCGGTCTACAACGATGCCAATGACAATATCGGCAAGATCTATGACCTGATCATTGCGCCCGATCGCAAGGCGACTTACGCGGTGCTATCGGTGGGCGGCTTCCTCGGCATGGGTATCCATTACGTGGCCATTCCGATCGACCGCTTCGACATCCGCAACGGCAATCTCTATCTGGCGGGCGCCACCAAAGAAGCCTTGAAAAACCTGCCTGAATTCCAGTACAACAAGCTCGAGAAGGCGACCAAGCCGCACAAGGTTAGCCCGCAATAATCCTTGCCACAATACCGTCGAATGGTGCCGCGTTCACTCGCGCGGCACCAGCGCCTGGCGCCGCGTTTCAAGCTGCGTAATGACGCGCTGAAGCATCCGTTCGGCAGGCCCGGGTAGCGCGGTAAACCTGCAGCCCATCACGAAGCGCCGCTCGCCACCCGTACTCGTAAAGTGCCTGGGCGCGACAATTTCCAGATCGAGCCTGAGCGTACCGAAGTCGCCAAGCTGCAATGTGACATCCGTCAAGACACAGCCTGCGTCGAGCGTGCCGAAGCGCGCATTCGCGGTTCGCAGCGCAACCCCGCCCAACGAAAGATCCTGCATCTCCACCTTGAACGAATCGCCGTCCGCGTAACGTCCGCTGACGACATACGGATCGAGTGCGGGCGTTTGCACGCGGAAATATTCACGACGCTGGACGTAGTAGAGGAGTGCAGGGAACGGCGCTTCGAAAGCAAGCCGTCCTTCGAAGACGATTGCCTCGGCCGCGTCCGTGGCGAACTCGACCCGAATGCCGCCGGGCACGCTGCGGAACATCAGCTTCTTCGCACCCGGCAAGCTGCGGTTGTCGGCGGTGACGCTACCGGCATCGAAAATAAAACGGCCGTTGCGCGAGTCGACCTCGAGCACCTGCGTGACGATCTGCCGTCCATCGAATTCCGCCGTGACGAAGTCCCCGCCTGATACGAGCTTGCGAAGGCACACCGCAATCTGCAATGGGTGGCGTTGCGCGAAGTCCGGATGAATATCGCTCGCCGGTTCGGCAAGGTCGGAATCGAGCAAAAGGTCGTCAATCATCGTGGTCCCCGTGGACGTTGCGGCCCTGGTACGGCCTCGTTTCTAGTCGATGAACGCGGGAGAAAACCACGCCGGCGTCCGTCTCTACAGGCTGTACTGCAGGGATCGTGCCATGTGAATGAAGGGTGATCTTCGATGGCGGGGAGCAGGGCGAAAAGCCTTGTGGGACGGGACTTGCGAGGCAATGCAACAGCGGCGGCGCAACGGGCATCAAAGGCTGCCGCTACGTAACGGCCAGAGGATTGTTACGGGCCACGTGGGCGATGGACGGACAACGCGGCGAACCTACGGCCGATACACGCCAGAGCCCGGATCCCACACCGTGCTAAATCGCAAGCAGCCCGTGCGATTTGAACAGCGTCAGCAGGCGCGGCACGGCACTATCACCAGACGCACGCGGCATGCCGGCCTCAGTTCCGGGTCTACCGCTCACTCGCACTCACCTGTCCGCACGGAGGTACCGCATGACTACCGCAGCTGACTACCTGGTCGCCACGCTTGAGCATGCTGGCGTCAAGCGTATTTTTGGCGTCGTTGGCGATTCATTGAACGGCATCTCCGACTCGCTGCGGCGGCGTGGCAAGATCGACTGGATTCACGTCCGGCACGAGGAAGGCGCGGCGTTTGCCGCCGGTGCCGAGGCGCATCTGACCGGGCAGCTCGCGGTATGCGCGGGCAGCTGCGGACCGGGCAATCTGCATCTGATCAACGGGCTGTTCGACTGCCAGCGCAGTGGTGTACCCGTGCTGGCGATCGCCGCACATATCCCGAGCAGCGAGATCGGCATCGACTACTTCCAGGCGACGCACCCGGAGAGCCTTTTCAAGGAGTGCAGCCACTACGTCGAACTGGTGTCGAACGCCGAGCAACTGCCGCAGATCCTGACCCGCGCGATGCGGGTCGCGGTGGCACGCCGCGGCGTGGCCGTCGTCGTGATTCCGGGCAACGTCGCGCTGTCGCCTTCGATCGCTGAAGTGCCGGCCTGGGTCGTGCCCACCTCGGCGCCGGTGCTGCGCCCGAACGACGACGACATCGCCTGCCTCGCGGGCATGTTGCACTCGGCATCGAAGATCACGCTGATGTGCGGCGCCGGCTGCGCGGGTGCGCACGACGAAGTCGTGGAACTGGCGAGGCGCCTCAAGGCGCCGATCGTGCATTCGCTGCGCGGCAAGGAGTACATCGAGCACGACAATCCGTACGACGTCGGCATGACCGGCATGGTCGGCTTCGCCTCGGGCTATGCTGCGATGAAGGCGTGCGACATGCTCCTGCTGCTGGGCACGGACTTTCCGTACCGGCAGTTCTATCCGGACAACGCCAGGATCGCCCAGATCGACGTGCGCCCCGAAGCGCTCGGCAACCGCTGCTCGCTCGATCTCGGACTGCTCGGCACGGTGAAGGACACGCTCGCCGCGTTGCTGCCGGTGCTCAACGAAAAGACCGATACCTCGCATCTCGAGAGCGCGCTCGAGCACTACGCCACCGCACGCAGGGATCTGGATTCGCTCGCCGAAAGCAATCCGTCGAGCACGACGATTCATCCTCAATACGTCACGCGTCTGGTCAGCCAGCTCGCGGCGGATGATGCGATTTTCACCTGCGACGTCGGCACACCGATCGCATGGACCGCGCGCTATCTGAAGCTGAACGGCAAGCGCAGGCTGATCGGCTCGTTCAACCATGGCTCGATGGCCAACGCGCTGCTGCATGCGATCGGCGCCCAGGCAGCATGTCCGGGCCGCCAGGTCGTGTCGATGTCCGGTGACGGCGGCTTCGCGATGATGATGGGCGAATTCCTCACGTTGGTTCAGGCCGGCTTGCCCGTGAAGGTCGTGGTCCTGAACAACGGCACGCTCGGCTTCGTCGAAATCGAAATGCGCGCGTCAGGCTTCATCGACACCGGCACCGAGCTGATCAACCCCAACTTCGCGAAGATGGCCGAAGCGATCGGCGTGAAGGGCATTCGCGTCGAGAAGCCGCAGGACCTCGAAGCGGGACTCGCTGCAGCGTTCGCGCACGATGGTCCGGCGCTGGTCGATGTGGTCAGCGCGCGCGAGGAACTCATCATGCCGCCCAAGACGACGATCGACGAAGCGTGGCATTTCGGGCTCTTCATGATGAAGTCAGTGCTGGACGGCCGCGGCAAGTCGCTGATCGATCTGGCGAAAGTGAATCTGACACGCTGATGCTGGCTACCCGTACCGGTTCACGCGTGCGCTGCGCTGCACCCGGGCCGCACATGCCGAAGCCGCCCTCCAGCACCGCTACAGCGGAAGACGCACGCCTGCAGAAGGGGCCGGCACGCCGCCGGTGCGAGGCAGCCTTGAGCCTCCTGATGTGCGTGCTGCTGACGGCGTGCTCGGGCTCGCCGTCGGTGGGGATTCTCGGCGCGTATTTTCCGGACTGGCTGTTCTGCGTAATCGGAGGCACGGTGCTGACGGCCGTCGTGCATGTGTTGTCGTACCGCAATGGCTACGGTAGCTGGCTTACGCCCCCGGCGATCGTCTATCCCGCGCTGACGGTGCTCTTTTCGATTGTGCTCTGGGCCATTGGCTTCAATCTGTGACACACGGTGCGAAATATGAGTTCTAATCCGACCGCGCCAAACGGCCCCGGTACAACGAAACCTCGACCCCGCACCTGGCCGGCGATCCTGCTGATCGTGCTGGTGGTGGCTGCCGCCATCGCGGCGATCTGGCGCGTCGACACGGTGCCGCGCACCGACGACGCCTATGCCTATGCGGACACCATCGGCGTGTCGCCGGAAGTGAGCGGCAAGATCGTCAACCTGGCCGTGCGCGACAACCAGCAGGTCAAGCAGGGCGATCTGCTGTTCCAGATCGACCCGCGTCCGTATCAATACACGTTGGCGCGGGCACAGGCCTCGCTTGCGCAACTCGATGCGCAGATTCCGTTGACCCAGCGCAGCGTGAACGCGCAGACCTTCGCTGCTGCCGCGGCGAAGTCGGCGGTCGTGCGTGCCCAGGCCGCGGCGAACCAGGCAAGCGACACGCTCGCCAGAATGGCGCCGCTGATCGGCAAGGGCTACATTTCCGCCGACGACCTCGATCGCGCACGCACCGCACAGCGTTCCGCGCTCGCGGAACTGGCGGCGGCCGAATCGCAGGAACGCGAAGCGCAGGCCGCCGTCAGCAGCGTCGACGCGCTGGTGGCGCAACGCTCGGTGTTGCAGGCCGAAATTGCGTCGGCGCAGCTCAATCTCGAGTACGCCACGGTACGGGCGCCATTCGACGGCCGCGTCGTGCAGTTGACCACATCGGTCGGGCAGTTCGTCTCCGCACAAAAGCCGGTCTTCACACTGATCGATACACGACACTGGTACGTGATTGCGAATTTCCGCGAGAACGAACTCGGCAATATCCATCCCGGCACACCCGCGACGGTCTACCTGATGAGCGACACCGGGATTCGCTTCAGCGGCGCGGTGGATTCGATCGGCTACGGCGTCGATCCGCAGGACGGCGGCGCCACGGCGAACGGCTTGCCGAATATCCAGCGCAGTATCAACTGGGTCCATGTCGCGCAGCGTTTTCCGGTGAAGATCGTGATCGATCATCCTGATCCGCGGCTGTTCCGTATCGGCACGTCGGCGGTAGCGGTGTTGCGTGTTCATGCGCAAGATGCAACGCACGATCCCGCGCACGACACGGCCGCCGCCAGCGGAGCACAGTCATGAGCACGGTGACCGGCTCGCGGCGCGAGCTCGCGTGGCCGCGCCCGCTGGCGCGTTTCGCGGCGTTTCTGCGACGTGAACTGGCGGCGTTTCCCGGTCGCGGCAATGTCATGATGCGTTGCGTGCTGGGTAGCGCGATTGTGATCGTCACGTCGATGACGCTGCAGGTACCCGAGCTGGCGCTGTCGCTGATCGTCGTGTTCTTCGTCACTCAGTCGAACGTGGTGTTGTCGCGCGTGATCGCGCTGAACATCGTGATTGGCTCGACCTGTGCGATCGCCAGCGCGATCGTGGTGTTCATGTTGACCTTCGATTACCCGCTGCTGCGCATCGCCGTCGCGAGCGCGGTATTTTTTTGCTGCACGTATCTGCTGCGGGCCGTCACGAAGTTCGGCCTGGTTTTCTTTGTCACCGCGTTGATCGTCATCTATGCGCAGAGCTTCGCCGATCGAACCGATAACGCTGAAGCATTGGTACGCGCCTGTCTGTGGGTATGGTCGGCAGTCAACTATCCGGTTGCCGTGGCCCTGATCCTCAATACGATCCTGCTGCCCGCCGAGCCTGAGCGGCAATTGCGGGCCGCCATGCACCGGCAACTTGGCGCAGTGCAGTCGCGTCTCGCCGCGCTGGTCGATCCCGCTGAGGTGCCAGTCGCGCTCAATACGAACGATCTGCAGCAGGGCGCGTTGTCGTTGCAGAAACTCATGCGCTTCTCCACGATGCGCAAACGCTACAGCGGACCTGCGGCCGCAGCGATGCTGGCCTGTGTGACCGCCGTGTCGCGGCTGTACGAAGCAGCGGCGGGATTGCCTGTCACGGCGCAACCGTCCACTGCGGCTGGGATTGCAGCTATCCGCCGCGTTCGGGGCGAAGTCGCGGCGCTCGATGCCGCGATTTCCGAAGGCTTGCCATTGCCGCGCGCAGCCGCTGCGGGCAGCGAGGAAGAGGGGCCGTCGATTCCCGCAGTCGCTGCGATGCAGCGAGCCATTGAAACCCTCGCCGATGCCGCCGCCAGCCAGGAATTGCACGCCAGCGCGCCGCCGCCCGCCGCCCCCGCGATGTTGCCGGCAGATGCCTTTACAAATCCGCTCTACGCCCGCTTCGCGCTTCGCACACTGATGTCGGTACTGATCTGCTATGTGTTCTACAACGCGGTGAACTGGCCCGGCATTCACACGATCATGCTGACCTGTCTCATCGTCGCGTTGCCTAGCCTCGGCGCATCGACCCGGCACGGCGTGCTGCGCATCAGCGGCGCGCTGATTGCAAGCGGTCTTGCACTGTTCGCGGTTGCGTTCGTCATCCCGCATCTGGAAAGCGTGACGGGCCTGCTGCTGATGAGTCTGCCGGTGATCGCGCTGGGCGCATGGGTGTCGGCCGGTTCCGAGAGGATCAGCTACGCCGGCCTGCAGATCATGTTCACCTTCTCGCTCGCCCTGCTGGAGCAGTTCGCGCCGCCGTCCGATCTCACCGAGATTCGCGACCGGCTGGTGGGGATTCTGCTCGGCGTGGGGGTTGCGACTTTCATGCAGATGTCGCTATGGCCGGAAGGCGAGGCCGACTCGCTGCGGCTGCAACTCGCCAAGGTTCTGCGCGCGATCGTAGGGGTTGCTCGCAATCATGCACAAGTGGTCGAAAGCGACGCTCCGGCGGCAGAATCGCAATCCGCGTCGACCGCCTGGGTCATGCTGGCCGATTGCGAAGCAATGCTCGCACGGGTTGCGCTCGAGCCCGACTGGCGCGAGGGCGAAACGGCCCGCGTCACGCTTCTCGCGCAAACGGTGCTCGCGCAGAGCCGCTCGATTCTGCTGGCGAGCGACGCGTTCCATATCGAGGCAAATTTCGACGCGCGACGCACCAATGTGTCGGGTGCGGGTTTGAGGCAAGCGTGCGGCGCATTGCAGCGAAACCTGGCAGAGTCGCTTGAGCGATATGCGCAGCAATTGTCGGGCGAGCCGCCACTCGCTGTGCCGCCGCTGCCACTCGATTTGACAAGGGTGGCCGCGGCGGCGGCAGGTGAAGAGGGAGGCGCGCCTGCCAACGCGCTGCTGGAGTGGGCCGCACGCATCGATACTGCGTTGTCGGGCCTGCCGCAATGGTCGACCGATGAACTGCCTTTAGCATTGCCGGCTGTTGCCGGACAGGGATAGCGCGATGCGCGACGATCAAAACCCGTTGATGCAGACCGCGCGTGGCACAGGTGCCCGCCATGGGTTGCCGCGCTTCGTGCAGCGTTGGCTGGTGCTGCTGCCAGTCTGTGCGGGGCTGGCAGCCTGCGCGATGATTCATCACGATAGCCCGCCGGCGACGCTCATCCCACAGGACCAGATCCGCCTCGCCGACGATATTCACCTCGCGAGCGAAGGCTGGCCCTCTGCTCGCTGGTGGGAGCACTATCACGACCCGCAACTCGAAGCGCTGATCGAGCGCGGCCTCAGTCATGCGCCGACGCTGGCCATCGCCCGTGAGCATGTGTCGCAGGCCCACGCCCAGGTAGAACTGGTTCGCGCCGGGAGCGATCTGCAGATCTCCGCGATCGCCGAGGCGGATCGCGAACACGTATCCGGCCATGGATTCCTCAGCGCCTATGCTTCGAAGGATCCTGCCATCGGCGCGTACGGCCCGTGGTACTGGACCGGGTTGGTCGGCGTAGATGCTCACTACGATATCGATGTGTGGGGCAAGCAACGCGACCTCGTGCGTGCGGCGCTCGGCGAGCAGAACGCACGGCGCGCCGAGGCAGCGCAGGCCGAGCTGGAGGTGTCGACCGGCGTCGCGCAACTTTACTACCAGATCCAGATCGTCTACGCAAGCCTTGACCTGCTGCAGCAATTGCGCAGCGTCGAGGCGCTCGAACTGGACACCCAGACCGCGCGTCACGAACGAGGGCTGGCGGCGGTTACGCAGTCGGCCGAGGCACGCTCGCAACTGCTCGCGATCGACCAGCAGATCGCTTCGGCACAGGAACAGATCGTTCAGACTCGCGAGGCCTTGCGCGCAGTACTCGGTGCGGGACCGGACGACCTCCCGCAAATCACACCGGTGGCATTGCCCGCGCCCTCGGCCGGCCTGCCGGCCACGCTGTCCTTCGAGCTGCTCGCCCGCCGGCCCGACCTGCAGGCAATGCGCTGGCTCGTCGACGCATCGTTCGACCGTATCGATTCATCCAGGGCGGCGTTTTACCCGAGCTTCGACATCACAGCGTTCTTCGGTTTCAACGCACTACGCATGCGAGATCTGTTTACGCATACGGCTGAGCAGATCAATATCATTCCCGGGTTGTATCTGCCGATCTTCGACGGCGGTCGTCTGAATGCGAGCTTGCATGGCGCACGCACGGCCAGCAACACGCTGATCGAGCAGTACAACGAAGCGGTGCTCGATGCAGTTCGCGATGTGGCGCAAACGGGCAGTCAGATCGACGATCTCGATCATCGCGCGCAACTGCAGCACGAGCGGATCGACGCGCTGCGCGTCACGAGTGACAGCACCGAGGCGCAGTACGAGCGCGGTCTTGCCGACCGCACCGCGTCGATCCAGGCGAAGGCTCCGGTGATACAAGGGCAGATCGCGCTGCTACAGCTCAACGGCGACGAGCTCGAAGCGGAAATCGTGCTGACGCGGGCGCTGGGCGGCGGCTATCGCAGCGACGACCTGCCGAGCCGGCCGCCGGTGCCACCGTTAGCGGCCAGCGGAGCGAACTAGATGCTGCCGCAGCCGCTCGCGCCCTTGTTGCTTCCGGTCGCCGCGGTCGCGCTCAATTTCATCGTATTGCTGTGCTGCGCACGCATGCGCTTTGCGATGCCGCGCACCACGTTGCGCTGCCTTGCATTTGCCGCGCTGACGATCGCGATGCTGCACGCGGGTGTGACGCCGACGCAGACGCCCGATCTCGGCGCCTCCGCCGAGTACCGCTTTGCGCGCGGGGCGGTGCAGATCGCCTGGTGGCTGCTGGCGGCATCCACGATCATGGCAGTGGTGCGGCTCTACTACACGATCAACGACCGCACGCGCCAGGAGCGCTTTACGCTCGATGTCGCCGAGGTCGTGGCGTATCTGACCGCGGCGGTCGCCATCGTTGCCGATGTGTTCGACATTCCGCTCAAGGGCGTGCTGGCCACATCGGGCGCCGTCGCGATCGTGCTGGGGCTGGCGTTGCAAAGCACATTGGCCGACCTGTTCTCCGGCTTCGTCATCAATGCGACGGCGCCGTATCGCGTCGGCGACCGGATCGTGCTCGACGACGGCTCGGAAGGCTCGGTGCGTGAAGTGACCTGGCGCGCGACACACGTGCTCAAGAGCAACCATGATCTGATCGTCGTGCCGAACTCGGCGATCGCGAAATCGAAGGTCGTCAACGCGAGTGTTCCGGCTGGGACGCACGCGACCGTGGTCCGGTTTCAGGCGGATCCCGTGCATCGTCCGTCGTCCGTGGTGTCGGCGCTGCGGCTGGCAATCGACTCGTGCATCGGCATCGACGCTGCGCTGCCGGCGAACATCGTCACGAAGACGGTCGGCTGGCAGGCGACCGACTACGAAGTGTCGTTCTTCGTCTCGAGCGATCGCAGCAGCGACGACACGCTCAACGTCTTTTTCGACGCCGCGCACCGGCATCTGGAAGCGCTGTCGCTGTTCCACACGCCAGCGGACGACGCGGACGCTTCGGGCGAGCGCTCGGTCGGGCGGCGCCTCGTCGAGAGCATCGGCATCTTCGGCCTGCTGTCGCGTGAAGAAAAGGAACAGCTCGCGAGCGTCCTGCAGGTTCGCGAACTTGCGCCTGGCGACGTGCTGCTCCAGGCCGGCGACGTGCCGTCAGCGATTACGCTCATCGGCTATGGTGTGATCAATGCATCCACCCGGCTCGACGGCGGGACCGTGGACGTCATGCGCTTTTCACCGTGCGAATACTTCGGCGAGAGCGGACCCATCGCGGGCGTGGCGGTTGGCGCGGAAATCTCGGCGAAGACCTACGCAATTGTTTATGAACTGCCGGGAGCGGCGATTGCCGCGTTGCTCAAACGGCATCCCGAACTGACGCATGTACTGGCCGCAAAACTCGCGGAGCGTGAACGCCGCGGACAGGCGTTAATGGAACCACCCAGGGACGTACCGCCAACGCCGCACGGCCTCGCCGCCTGGCTCGCACGCGGTATGCAGGCGCTCCATGGAATGCATCTCTAACCCGGCGCGCAGGTTTGCCCCCATTCGGGGGATTGACCCGTTCAGGTCGCGCCACTACTTTGATCAGGTATCCCACCTGAGAGCGAGACAAGCTTATGGTGCCGTGCGAATCCGCCTGCCGCTTTCGGGCAATCCCAGTAACGCAGGGCCTTTGAGCTCGCGAGGCCGCCCGTGACGGAGCGCCCCCATCTGATCGAACTGACCGCCGAGATCGTGGCGAGCTTCGTCTCGTGCAATCCGCTGCCCGCGGCCGATCTGCCCGCCTTCATTTCGAGTACCCATGCCGCGCTGGCCGCGTTGCGCGATCCTTGCGAGGACGCAGGTCCGCATGCCGAGGCAGCGGTCCCGATCGGCGAATCGATCCACGACGAGTATCTGATCTGCCTGGAGGACGGCCGCAAGCTGAAGTCGCTCAAACGCCATCTTCAACACCGCTACGGCATGACCCCAGACCAGTATCGGGCGAAATGGGGGCTGCCGGCCAACTATCCGATGGTGGCGCCAGCCTACTCGGCGCTGCGCTCGACCATCGCCAAGAATCATCCCGCCGGTGCCATCAAACCGCGGCGCGGCACGCGGACCTGAGAGAACACGGACACGCTCGTGCAGTGCGGTTTCACCCATTGGGGGGATACCGGAGGAGCGCCAGTCTCACGCATGATGCTCACCAATGAAAACGGAGTGACATCATGTCCAGACAGTCACAGGACGCGTCGAGCGTTCTCCGGGCGGCCTGTCCGGATGCGGCAGGCGGGTTCGGTGCAAACTTGTGGGCGAGCGAGAGTTCGGTCGTGCAGGTCGAGGAGCGTTGGCGCTGTCCGCCGTTTTCCGCAGTCGATGCCGCGGCGGCGGATCGCATCCTCGCCGGCAGCTGGAGCGAGGACGCCCCCGCGGGCGAGCCGCGCGAAGTGTCGAGCGTCGGCGATGAACGCTTCTATACGGTCGGCATTGCCCTGAGCGCCACCACGCTGAAATTCCAGCACGACGGCAAGATCATCTGCGACGGACCAGTGATGCCCGGTTCGATCCAGATCACGAAGCCCGGCGAAAGCGTCAAAGCCTTTTATGCCTCGCCGTGCCGCGTGATACATCTGTTTATTTCGCCGGACCTGTTGTCGCGGCGCTATGACGAAGCCGCAGGCCAGCTCGTGCGTCCCGATCTCGCGGACCAGGATCCGCGGATCTTTCGGGATGTCGCGGTTGAACGGCTGGCGCTCGCGCTGCAGGACGCCAATCCGCTCGCCGATACCTTCGGCCGCATGTATGCGGACAGCATTTGCGATGCAATCGTGGCCCGCCTGCTGGCGAGGCGCACCGACGTCATGGCGGCGTGGCCGGTCGCGCGGGGCGCGTCGCTGCCGAGATGGCGTCTGCGCCGCGCGATCGATTTCATCGAGGCCAATCTCGCCAACCCGATTGGCCTCGCCGAGGTGGCCGCCAGTACGGGACTCACGCGCATGCATTTCGCGGCCCAGTTTCGTTCGACGACCGGCTATTCGCCGCACACTTACCTGCTAAGACGTCGGCTCGAACATGCGCAGATGCTGCTGCGCTCGTCGGAATTCAGCGTGCTGAACGTCGCGCTCAGTTGCGGCTTCAGCTCGCATGCGCATTTCACCGCGGTCTTCAAGCGCATGATTGGCGAGCCGCCGAACGCCTGGCGGGCGCGCATGCGCGGTGCCAGGTTGCCGGACGATTCGCCCAGCCACGCCGCTCAACGGGGCGTTCCCTGATAGCGGCATTCCCGCATACGAATAGCGGCGTCACACGTTCATTTCCTGCCACGTTGTCCGTCTAACTTCCGTATAGGCCTCTTGACGACCCGGCCATTACCGAAAAATAACCGAATCATCACGCTTCGTAGCGGTGCCCGGTTTAGTCTTGGCCGCATCTTCCCTCGTTGTGCGGTTGCGACGATCTGGTGTCCCTACGGAGCCTGAAATGAACGATGTCGTTGTTGCATACGAAAGCTTTTCCACGACTGCACGAACACAGCGAAGTGGGGCGATTCCGTACGTATCGCCGGAATCGGGCGCGCAGCGTCCCAGCGCCGCCCCGGGATCTCTGCCGGTCGTTAGCGGCAGCGGGGCCGCTCTGCAGATTCCGCGCATGGGTGGCGCCCGGATCGGCGACGGCTTCGCGCACATCAGACTCGATATCGAACGGGCGTGGCAGGCCATCATGCGCTTCGATTCGCGCGAGGCGCTGGCCATCGCGGAGCTGATCGAGCAGCAGGCGAGCCGGCTGTCTGTGACGGTGACGAAAACGCTTCACGGCGAAATTGCGGCGCTGCGGGCGGTGGCCCTCGTGTTCCAGGACGATGAGGTGGCCGCGTTGCCGGCTGCGTTGTCCGCGCTTGCGCTTGGCGCAAGCGCGCCGACGGCGCAAGTCGCATTGACAGTGTGCCGCTGTGTGTACTGGCGGCGCGGCGATCTGGAGAGCTTCTACGCGGTGGAGCGCGTCGAACTGGACGCGCGGCCGGGCCCGATGCAGGCGCTCTCCGCGCTGTTCGATCTGGCCTTGGATGCCGCCGTCGCCTTCGATCAGATGCGCTTCAACGCGGCGCGCCTGCTGGCTGCCGATGCGCTCGAAACGGGGCGGCGCCTGCTCGGCAGACAGCTTCCGGCCGATGCGTTTCCCGCTTCCATCATCGCGCAAGTGCTCTACGAGCAGGGGCAGGTGGACGAAGCCGAGGCGCTGATCGCCGCACGGATAGCCAATATCCGCGAACGCAGTACGTTCGAAGGCGCACTGCGCGCGCATGTGCTGCTCGCGCGCATCGCCAGGAACCGGGGGCAAGCCGGCCGGGCGCTCGTGATTCTCAGCGAGGCCGAGGCGCTCGGTGCGCGGCGCGGCTGGCCCCGGTTGCGGGCAGCGAGCCTCGCGTACCAGGTCGAAATCGAAGCAGGGAACGGGCGCCTCGAGCAGGCCGAGCAATGTCTGGAGCGTCTCGCCGCGCTCACACGTGAAAAGCGGGCCGCGAGCACCAGCGGCAGCAGCGCGGCCCTCGAAATCGCGCGTTTTCATACCCTCGCACGGGCGCACGTCGCTTTGGCCCGCTCGCCAGGTACCGTCGATGTCGCGTCATTGCGGCAGGCTCATTTCGACACGGTACGGCGCGGCAGTCTCTATGCAGCGGTACCCGTTGCGCTCCTGCTTGTCGAGGCGTTGCTCGTGACGGGGCAACGCGGCGAAGCCGTCGAGGTGCTGGTCAATCTGCTCAAGCTCGCGCCGTCGGTCGGTCTGCATCAGACGCTCGTCGATTGCAGCGTGCGCGTCGCGGAGCTGATCGAGGCGATCGTGCAACGGCGGATCGCCTCCGTGCACGAGGCGGGTGAACTGCTGCCTTACGCGGGGCTGCTGCTGGTGCACCGGCAACGCGGCGCGCGCCAGGCGATTGAGCCATTCGCGGCGCGACGCCCGAACGCAGCCGCGGCACTCAGCGAGCGCGAGCGTCTGATCGTCGACCTGATGGGGCGAGGTCTGTCCAACAAGCAGATCGCGGTTCAGTTGTGCATCGCGCCTGAGACCGTAAAATCGCACGCGAAGCATCTCTATACGAAGCTGTCGGTCAGAAACCGGACCGAAGCGGTCACACTCGCCACCCGCCTTGGCCTGATCCAGATTCCGAGGAATTTTCCGGCTTGAACCCCGACTCGCGTATCCACACGTCGCTCCAGTTTCCCGGCTTTCAGCTCGACTTGTCCAGTCAATGTCTGTGGCGGCTGGATCCGGCGCAGGCCGCTACCCGTATCGACCTCCCGCCCAAGACCTTCGCTGTGTTGCGGCATCTGGTGGAACATGCGCAGCAGCTGATGTCGTTCTATGCGCTGCTCGAAGCCGTGTGGCCCGACGTGCATGTGCAGCCCGAAGTGCTCAAGGGACATGTCGCTGCAATCCGTCGCGCCCTGGGTGACGATGCCAGTCAGCCGCGCTATGTTGAAACGCATCGCGGGCACGGCTATCGCTTTATCGCGCCGGTCGGCAATCTCGCCGTCGGCGGCGAGTCAGGCTTCTTTGCACGCAGGGCGGAGCGCTTCGTGGGCCGCGCGCCGCAGCTCGATGCCTTGCTGGCGGCACACCGGCGTGCCGAGGCCGGCTCGCGGCAGATCGTGTTTGTCACGGGCGAGGCGGGTATCGGCAAGACGGCGCTCGTCGACGAGTTCCTCGCTGCGGCAAGCCAGGGCGACACACGGGTGATGGGAGGCGGGTGCGTCGAAGGCTATGGCGGCACCGAACCTTATTATCCGGTGCTCGAAGCGCTCGGCCGCCTCTGCCGCGGAGCAGGCGGCGAGCAGGTCAAGACGGCGCTCGTCTCGATCGCGCCCACCTGGGCCATCCTGATGCCGTCCTGCGTGCCGGCGGATATCCTCGATTCGTTGCTCGCCCGGACACTCGGCGCCGGGCGCGAGCGCATGATGCGCGAAATCTGCGACCTGCTGCAGACGCTGGCGAGAGAACGCCCGCTGTTGCTCGTGCTGGACGATCTGCACTGGGCGGACTTTTCGACCATCGACATGCTGTCCGCGCTTGCCCAGCTCGAGGGACCGCTGCGGCTCATGATCGTGGCCGTTTACCGTAGCGACGACGCATCTTCCGTCCGGCATCCGGTGATGAAGCTCAATCACACGCTACTGCTTCGCAGAGCGTGTGAGGTGATCGAGCTTGCCCCGCTCAAGCCCGACTCGGTCGGCGCCTGGCTCATGCATGGCGCGAGCCTGAACCCGCTCGACGAGGAGTTGGCGCATCTGGTCGCCGAACGCTCGGGGGGCAATCCACTGTTCATGCAGGCGATTCTCGAGCATCTGTACGAGCATGGCCTCGCGATCAGGACGGTTGACGGCTGGCATCAGACGGCGAGCGCCGCGCAGTTGCGCGAGGCGCTTCCGCGCACCATCGTGCAGGTCATCGAAATGCGTATCCGGCGGCTGGCTGCCAGGGCGCAACGCATGCTCGAGGCGGCGAGCGTGGCGGGACTGACGTTTGCGCCGGCAACAACGGCCGAAGCGGCTGCGATGAGCATCGAGGCGTTCGAGGATCTGTGCGACAGCCTTGCTCGCCAGGGCCAGTTCATTCGCCGCGCCGGCGTCCAGAGCTTGCCCGACGGCAACAGCGCGCAATCGTTCAGCTTTACGCATGCGCTGGTTCGCAGCGTCTTCTACGACCGTCAGGGACTAACGCGGCGCTCCAGGTCGCACCGGCTGATTGGCGAGCGTCTCGAGACGCTGTTTCCGGTGGGGCAACGCGGCAGTCTCTCGGCGGAGCTCTGCTGGCACTTTGCCGATGCGCAGCAATGGGACAAGGCGCTCGACTATGTACGCACCGCCTTGCAAACCGCCAAGGTTCGCTGTGCCTATCGGGAAGCGCTAGCCGCGCTCGATCAGGCCGATATGCTGCTCGCACGCCTGCCGGCCGACTTGCGCGCGTTGCGGCGCGTCGAATTCGTCGAAGCGCGCGCGGCGCTCTATGCGGCCGCCCATGACCGGCAGGCGATCGACGCATACCGCGCGCTGCACGAACAGTCGACTCGGCTCGGCAAGATCGAAGTGCAACTGCGCGCGCTGCTCGGTCTGTCGTACGTGCTGAGCTGGGACGATCAGGCTCGCTCGGTGGAATGCCTCGACGATGCGCTCAGGCTCAGTGCGTCCTATCCGGACCGGCGCGTTAGCGCGTCGACGCAGATCGCATGCAATGTGCGGCGTATCTGGACGCAAGGCTGGAACACGGACGATGCGCAGCAATTCGGCGACGCGCTCGCGACCGTGCGCGAGATAGGCGATCCGGTGTCCGTCGCGCAAGCGCAAATGGAGCACTGCATGCTGATGATGGTGTCGACGCAGTACCGCAAAGCGCTGCAGACCACGCAGGCGAGCTATCGGGTGTTGTACGACCATGCGGCGAGTCACCCGTGTTTCGATATCTCACGCCCAATGTGGATGGTGCGTCTGGGCGTGCCGTGGGCGTACCTGTCGCTTGGCGAACTGGGCCGCTCGCTCGACGAATTCGACCATGGCATCCGGCAGTATCACGACAACGGCAATTACTTCGCGGCGCGCACCCTGCAGGTCTATCGCGGCTGGCTGCTGATCCATACGATGGACTTCGAAACCGTCCTCGAACTCGACCGTCAGTTCAGGCAGGCGGCGGATCGGCCCGGGTCCGACGACGAAGCCCGCCAGCGTGCCGCATTACTGCCGCCCCAGCAGCGCGTCTGGACCATTCTCGCCGGGCTGGCTCACGCTGGGCTTGGCGAAAACGCCGCTGCCGCAGCGCGTTTTGCCGAAGCGGAACAGCAGATGGAGCGCGAACCGATCATGTTCGACTGGTACTGGCGACTCCTGCTCGAATGGGGATGCGCCGACCTCGCGATAGCGCAAGGCGACTACGACGCGGCGCAATATCGTGCCCGCCGCTTTCTCGAACGCGCGCTTGCCACCGAAGAACGGACCTGGCAGGCGCTCGCGTGGGAAACCATGGCGCGCGCATCGTTGGGGGAGGGCCATTTGCAGAACGCCAAGGTCCAGCTGGACGCCGCGTTTTCGGTGACCGAAGGTTTCGAGACGCCGCTCGCGGACTGGCGTTTGCAGCGCACCGCTGCGTCGCTGCACGAAGCGCGCGGCGACATGCAGCGTATGGCAGCGGCACAGCAGCGCTACGTCGAATTGCGTGTCCGTCTGGCCGGCTCGATCCCGCAAGACGCGGGTTTCGGCCAGCGGCTCGCGGAGCCGGTCGAGGGCTAATCCCCGGCGTCGAGCGTGGCCCGCAGACGATGCCCGGTGGGCAAACTTGCCGCGAGCGCCGCTTTTTTGGCAACTGCGAATTCGGCGTGACGCTCAGCCGTTTGCGCATCGCCGCTCACGCGATAGGCCTCGCTTGCCGTGCGATGGATGCGCCAGTCCGCGAGCGGAGTCTGGAAATGCTGCGTGGCAACGAGCGCTTTTTCCACATACCGCACAGCGTCCGCCACCGCACCAAAGCGCAGCGCGACGCGTGCCTGAATCTCCCACGACAAACCCTGCCAGGTGCGCTCTTCCGTGCCGCTCGCCGCCTTCACCAGACGCGCGGCGTGCGTCATCGCTTCGTCCAGATCGCCCTGCATCAGGGCAAGGCTCGCGAGACCCCATTCGAGCGCAAGTCGCCAGTACCAGTCGAAAATCACCGGCTCGTTATCCATGCGCTGCATCACGTCGGCCAGATGCACGCGCGCCGTGCAGGTGTCGCCGAGGCCAAGATAGGCCAGTCCCTTCAGGAGGATGGCGAGCCGTTGTTCCGCGGGAAGGGTCGAGCGGCGCACCGCGGTCCCGGCCAGCGTTTCCGCGAGAACCTGGCTGCAGGACTCGAGCATGGCGTCGAAGTCCAGCGCATGGAATTGCACCCAGCAGCGATACAGCGTCAGCGTATCGGCACCGTACTGATTGCCATTGGTGGCGTACATGGCAATCGCCCGGTCGAACTCCTGATGTGCACGCCCAAGCTCGCCCAGATACAGCAGCGTCCAGGGCACACCGAGATTGACCATCCAGGTGGCGCGAGCCATGTTGAACTCGGGCCGGTTCTCGTCGTTGTCGACGAGGAACTGGTAGTTCGCGAGAATGTTGTCCTGGGCCTGCTGATACCGCGCGGACACCATCATGACCATGCTGTATTCGCATTGCGACCAGGCGGTCGTGAACGGATCGTCGCCATTGCCCAGGGGTTCCAGCGCAGCTTCGCACTGACGGATGTCGTCGGCACGCCAGCCGCGCACCCACATTCTCCAGACGTAACAACTGATGCGGGTGCGCGCCTGCTGTTGCAGATTGGTCTGCCGTTCGCTCAGCACCAGCGCTTCGTCGATGATCCGGCTGCTGCGCAGCTGATCGCGCCAGCTATAGGCGTAGGCGAGGCTCAGTAAGGCGCGGCTCTGGATATCGATCAGACCGAGTTGCGCGGCACGCCTAGCCAGTTGTTCGCAGGTCTCGAGCGCGCGCCGGTCATGCGCTGCGGTAAAGACCGACGCACGTCCCTCGAGGAACTCGGCCTCGGCCGCTGCGCGTGCCTCGTTCGGCAAGTTGGCGGCCAGCATCATGGCGCGATCGAGGATAGCGAGTGCGTCGTTGTATGCGAGACGCTTCTTCGCGGTCTGGATCGCGATCCGCAGATACCCCAGCGCGCGCGACCATTGCTTGGCTGCCGCGAAGTGCTGGGCCAACTCCGCCGCGACGCTGCCGTGCTCTTCCGGCGCGCTGCGCGCTTCGAGCTCCTCGGCAATCCGCAGATGCGAATGAGCGGTACGCAACGCGCCCTGACGCTCGTAGAAGGTCTGCCGGTACATCGTGTGGCGGAATGCGTAGGTCCGTGCCGTGATCATGCGCTCGAGCGGCGCAGGCGCTTCGCGGCGGATGAAGCTCTCCTGGCGGCACAGCGCTTCGCACGTCTCCTCGATGCTTTCCTGGCTCAACTGGGCCGCCGGCGCGACAAGTGTGGCATCGAAGCTGAGTCCCGCCACACTGGCGGCTTCCAGCACGCGCTGTTGATTGCCCGTCAGCCGCTGGATGCGATGCTCGATAACCTGGCTCAGAGTCAGCGGCACTTCGAGCCGCACTTCCGACGGAGACAGATGCAGCTTCCACCCTTCGGGGGTGGACTGCGCGATGCCCTGTGCGACCAGATGATCGAGCGTCGCCACCATGAAGAGGGGATTCCCGCCGGAGTGCTCGCAGACGAGTTGTGCCAAGCCGTTTTCGCGAGCGTTCTGCGCCTTGCCTTCAAGGTATTCTGCAATGGCGTTTTCGGTCAGCGGCTCGAGCACGATGTCGTGGCAAAGCTTCTGCAAACCGAGGTCGTGGTTCAGGCGGCACAGTGGATGCTGAGCGAACTCCGCATCTTCGGGGCGATAGGTGACCACGACCATCAGGCGTGCGTGGGTGCGATGACGGGCGAGCGCAGAGAGCATGTCGACCGTCGAATAATCCGACCAATGAAGGTCTTCGAAGACGAGGGCGAGCGGCGTTTGCGCCGAGAGCGCGGCGAAGAACTCGCAGATCTCGCGCAGCATGCGGCCGCTGACCGCGCCGACCAGTTGCCGCTGCAACTGGGCGCGATGCCGCTCCGGCACCGAGCCGGGAAGCTGCGCGGCCCAGGTGGGCGCGATCGAGATGAGGCTGCGCATGATGGCGGCGCCCGCGTCGCCGCGCACCAGTTGAGCCAGCGCTTCGAGCACGGGGTAATACGGCTCGGTGCCGCCGTAGCCCTCGACGCAGCGCCCGAGCGAAGTCAGCACGTCGCCACGGCCGTCGAGCGATTCGAGGAACTGATTGACGAGCGTGGTCTTGCCGATGCCCGGTTCGCCGGCGACGAACACAATCCGCGATTCGCCTGCGCAAGCCTCGTCGAACAGCGTTTTGAGCTTGTTCAACTGCGGTGTGCGTCCGACGAAAGTACCGTCAGCCGGTCTCTCGACATCGTCCGTGGCGTTGACCGGCGTGCGGGCCAGCAGCGGGGCGATGAAACGGTAGCCGCGGCCGCGCAGCGTTTCGATAAAGCGGGGGTTGGCCGGATCGTCGCCGAGTGCGGCGCGTATGGACAGCATGTGCCCCTTCAGCACTTCCGGTTGCACTGTGACGTTTTGCCAAAGCGCGTCGAGAAACTCGTCGTGCGTCACGAGGCGGCCGGCGTTGTCGATCAGGTACTGCAGCATGTCATACGCACGAGGCCTGAGATTGAGCCGGGATTGGCCCCCATCCGGCGTCGCTTGCCAGACACACTGGTTGGCCCGGTCGAGCCGGAAAGGCGGGAATTCGCTCACTTTTGTCTCCGACCGCACGGCCCATTCATTCTTGCAATCCTATATGAAAGGCGATGGCCGCCTCGGTGCGCTGGGTCTGGCGCGGATTTCAGCACGGCAGGGCAATTGACCACTGAGGCGTGGCGAGCCTTGGCGTCTTCGGCAGGCATTAACGTAGTTTTAAACATTTGGCCGATTCTATACCGGCAAAATGACTGCGAAAACCTTCGACGTAACGGTATGGACCACGGCCTTGCGCAAGGCTTTCAAACGGCCTTTCGACACCCGATCGGGGGATAGGACACGTTAGCGCCTTCGAGAATAATGGGTCATCGCGACTGCGGTCGCTCCCATTGAGGATGAAACGAAATGCTTAAGGCGTTTTCAGTTCCTGTTACTCCGCAAGGGCAATCCGCACTTGCGACGATGCCGCCGTGGCACTATTCGAGCGACTGTCTGGCCATCGAATACTGGGCCGATCCGAAGGCCATCGCGGCCTTGCTTCCACGTGGCATGACCGTGGACGAGAAATCAGGCGGGCGCGCCTTCTTCTGGTTTCTGGACTGGCAGTTCACCGGGTCCAACGACGAATTGACGGACCCGGCCCGCTATCAGTACCGCGAGGCCTTCGTTCTGGTCGAGGCGGTATTCGACGGCGTGCCGGTCAACTATTGCCCATACATCTTCGTCGACAACGATGCGGCGATTGCCCGCGGATGGGCGCAGGGTTTTCCGAAGAAACTCGCGAGCGTCTATCAGACCCGCAGCTTCTCCGCGCCGAGTGCAGCGGCGGCGCCGCTTGCCAAAGGGAGCCGCTTCGGCGCCAGTGTCTCGGCGCACGGCGAACGCCTGGCGACGGCCCGTATCCAGCTCGAGGAGCCTGTCGCCGACCCGACGACCGTGTTCAACCGCCCGACGACCATGCGCCGCTACTTTCCCCAGCTCGCCGCCGGGCTTCAGGACAAGCCGCCGGTCGACGAGCTGACCATGTCGCTTACGGACAATCTGGCGATCGTCGATGTCTGGACCGGAACCGCGGAGCTGAAACTTCCCGAGGTCGCCGGTGAGGACATGCACCTGATCGCTCCGCTGCGCGTCGGCCGCGGTTATCGGCTGGGGATGTCTTACTCGGTGACGGATCTGCGGATTCTGAAGAACTACGTCGAGTGACAGGCCGGAAACGTCAGGACAGGAGTAGCCTCAATGCCGCTTTATACCTTGATGACTCAGGATGGCGTACTCAGCAGCGAGGCCAAGACCCGGCTCGCGGTCGAACTGACGGAGCTGCACTCGTCGTATTCGGGTGTGCCGAAAAACTGGGTGCATGTGGTGTTTCAGGAGTATCCGCCCGGCAACGGTTTCACGGCCGGAGAAGCGGCGGCCACCGCCGCACTGACGCTTCTGATCCGGACCGGCCGCCCACCTGAATACAAGCGCGAGCTGATCCAGCGTCTCTGGAAGCTGTTTCAGACCGCGACCGGCGCGCCCGATGACCAGATTGTCATCGGTATTCAGGAACTGCCGCCCAGCCAGGCAATGGAAATGGGGAAGATCATGCCGGAGGTCGCGAACGAATAGCTAGCTCACTAGCTCAATAGCTCACTAGCGCGCGATCATTCGAGCCAGGGCAGCGCCCGCGGCGAAACGATAAACGTCGTCAGCTTTTCATCGGGCTGGGTCCACACCAGCCCGAACTGCATCGAATCCGCATTCGGCAACGTGAAAACGTGCGGTCCTTCGAGGAACTGGCCATCCCATCCAAATGCCCGGGCGGCCTCGGTCGCGGCCTCGTATTCCGAATCGACAAGCTGAAGCGAGAACTTGCCGCCGTCCGCCTCCACCAGTTCCCTGATGCGTTCGAGCGTCGGCATCCAGTTGAAAGCACTGGCCGGCCGGGGCATTGTGTACACGCGCCATGTCATCGTGGCTATCCTCAAATCAGGTATTCGTGAGCCGGCCCGGCGTTCGCCAGGCGAGGGCGTTTCCTGGTTGACGGCAAAAAAGTCAAATTCTTGACAGTGGGTTTCACGGACAGGGACGCGGAGCGCACTCAGGAATTCCTTACGGAGAATTCCATATCGGCCTAATTCAATATCTGGGAGTCCTGACGGCGCTAGCGGCGCAGCGTGTCTAGTATCGACTTGCGGCGATCGCTTGCGTCTGTTCGAAGCGCCGTGCGCTCAAAGTAGAGCCGATCCGGCCGGTGCCGCGGGGGTGGTCGAATGAATCAGGACACGCAAGGCTTGATACGCGAGATGAATCTCGCCTATCTTCTGCTGATCCAGCGCCTGCTGGCAGAAGACAGAAGCACGGCCATGGGTACCCTTGGCGTCTCGCCCGAGGTGGCCGATGTTCTGCTGGCCCTTTCGCTCAAGGAACTCACGAAACTCGCCTCGGTGTCGCAGATTCTGTGCTCGTTTCGCTTCAATGACCATGCGGTGCTGTCGGCGCTAACACATAGCCAGGTTGAAGCGGCCGCGATGACGCGCACGTCGTCGTCCGGGACTGCCTCAAGCCGTGCCGAGGTCGGTACACATCACGCGTAACCGCCGGCGTATTGGCTCATGATGTCGAGGTTGCCCAGGTGTTCGCGGGGAATCTCGTCGCCGACCTGGCCACGCCGGATCACCAGCACCCGCTGCGACACCGCGGCGATGAAATCCAGATTCTGTTCGACCAGCACGATGGTGAGCCGGCTGCGTTCGCGCAGCAGCACTAGCGTCTCGGCGATCTCATCGATGATCGACGGCTGGATGCCCTCAGTCGGTTCGTCGAGCAGTAACAGGCTGGGATTGCCGGCCAGCGCGCGGGCGAGGGCCAGTAACTGCTGCTCGCCGCCCGACAGCGATCCGCCGGTACGGTCGAGCAAGGGCTTGAGGCGAGGGAAGTCGGCCAGCAGCCGTTCGAGCGCATCTGCCGGGCGCTGGCCGGTCTTCAGGAGTCCGAGCCGAAGATTGTCCAGCGTGCTCAACGCAGGAAAGATCTCGCGGCCCTGCGGTACGTACGCCATCCCGCGTCGCGCGCGCGTGTGGGGTGCCGCGCGTGTCACGTCGGCGCCGTCGAAACGGATCGTGCCCGAAGTCGCCGGCAACGCTCCGATCAGACTGCGCAGCAAGGTGGTCTTGCCCATGCCGTTGTGGCCGAGAATGCCGATCGATTCCCCGCTGGCGATCGACAGCGACACATCGTAGAGCACCGGGATCGAGCCATAGCCGGCGCATAGATCGACAACCTCAAGCATCATCGGACTCCGCTCATTGCGGTTTCTTGCCAAGATAGATCTGCTGGATCAGCGGGTCGCTCATGATGCGATCCGGCGTGCCTTCGCGGATGATGGCCCCCTGGTGCAGCACTGTGACCGTCCGCGCGATCTTGCGGATAAAACCCATATCATGCTCGACCACGACGAGCGCGTGCCGCTGGTTGATTTCGAGGATCAGCTCAGCGGTGCGCGTAACCTCGGCATCGCTCATGCCCGCCGCGGGTTCGTCCAGCAGGATCAACGGCGGGTCCGGCGCGATCACCACCGCCAGTTCGACCCACTGACGCTGACCGTGCGCGAGCAGGCCGACCGTCGCATCGCGGTACGCCAGCATGCCGACGCGTTCGAGCGTCGTCCGCGTAACCCGTTCTGTCTGTTGCGGCGTGTTCACCCGGCGCGCAGCGAGCCAGACGTTCTCCCACACGCTGAGCCCGTTGAAGAGGCTCGGCACCTGGGTCTTGATGCCAATGCCCAGCCGAGCCGGCTGATGCGGCTGCATGTTCGAGATGTCCTGACCACGAAACAGGATCTGCCCCGAGGTGGGTTTCACCTGGCCGGTGAGCAGCTTGAAGAAGGTGCTTTTGCCCGCACCGTTCGGCCCGATCACACAGCGCAGTTCCGCCTCCGCCAGGGTGAAATTGACGTCGCGGGTCGCGTGGACGCCGCCAAAGCGCACGTTCAGATCGCGGGTTTCGAGGAGCGGCGTCATCGCACGGTTTCTCCATGCGGATCGAGCTTTGCGGCTTGATCGATCTTTGCCGCCTGCGGCCCCGCATCCAGGTCCTCCTTCACCACGGCGTTGACGTTGGCCGTGTCGCGCCGACGGCGTAAGCGCGATACGAGCGCGGCGCCGAGCGAGCCCACGCCCGGTACGATTCCCTTGGGCACCATCAACACGAACACCACGAGAATGGCGCCGAGGACCAGGTTGGAGTTGATGGTCTGCTGCGTGCCGATCTGCGTGGTCAGCCACTGGATGGCGACACAGCCCACCACCGGGCCCACTAACGTGCCGAGGCCGCCGACGATCACCCAGATGATGATCTGCGCCGATTGCGCGAGACTGAATACCGTAGGGCTGGTAAAGGCGCCCCAGTTGGCGAACAGGCATCCGGCCAGTCCGGCAATAGCTGCGCCGAGAACGAATGTGAACAGCTTGTAGGCGCGTGCGTCGTAACCGAGCAGCAAGAGACGCTGCTCGTTTTCCTTGCTGGCGACGATAACCCGGCCCGGCTTCGTGGCGAGCAGCGCCCTAAGGAGCAGATAGACCAGCAGCAGCGCGCCGAACGACAGCTCGAACAGGCCGCGCGGCCCGATCGTGTCGTCGATATTGCCGGGCATATTCAACGGCGCGATACCCGGTATGCCGTTGAATCCGCCCAACGGCGCCGTGCCGATTTTCCACTCCGGTCCCGCGGTAGAGTTGATCAGGTTGAAGAGGATCAGTGTTACGGTCAACGTGATGACACCCATGTAGACGTCGGACAGCCGTCCATAGAAGATCAGATAGCCGAGGATCGCTGCGAATGCAGCGGGCAGCACGATGGCCAGCACGAAGGGCACGGTGCTGTCGCCGAGATTGGTCACGGCGATCGCGTAGGTATAGGCGCCTAGCCCGAAGAAGGCGGACTGTCCGAAACACAGGATGCCGCCATAGCCCCAGATGAAGGCGAGACTGATGGCGAGGATCGACATCACGACGTAGACGGTTGCCTGCACGAGGGCGAAGTCGTCCAGCACGTGGGGCAGCACGAACAGCAGCGCCAGGCCCAACGCAATGGTGAGCGCGGCGCTTGCCCACGACCTCGAGAAGCGCTGCAGCGCGTCGGGCCCTTGCGCCGGCTGGCTGGAGTGCGCAGGCCTCGTCACAGCGACCCCTTGAAGAAGCGGCCGGTAATGCCCTGCGGCAGTAGCCGCAACATGATGATCGCGCCGACCAGCAGTGCGACTTCGCCGAACACGGGCGTCGAGGCAAAGGTGGCGATCTGGTTGATGGTACCGAACAGCGTCGACGCGCTGACGAGGCCGATGACAATCGCCGGGCCACCGCCTATTACCGTGATGAACGCCTTGGCGATGAACGCGCCGCCCATCGTCGGCACGACACCGGTCAGCGGCGCCAGCAGGCCGCCCGCGAAGCCGGACAAGGCCGCACCGATTGCAAAGGTAGCCGAATACACAAGGCTTGGGTTGATGCCCAGCGCATCGGCCATCTGCGGATTCTGCATGGTGCCGCGTGCGATCAGACCAAGGGAGGTATGCAGGAGGACCCAGCGCAAGGCGAGCGCCAGCAGTGCGCCGACCGCGATGATCACGAGCGTATAGCTGCTGACCGAGTAAGCGCCGATCGTAAAGTTGCCAAGCGGGGCCGATACTCCAGCGGTCGTATTGCCGGCAATCGACGTCACCGCGCCGATCAGCAGCAGCGACAAACCCCACGTGGCGAGCATCGTGTCGATCATGCGGCCATACAGACGACGGATGAAAACCCGCTCCAGCACGATGCCGATCAGGCCCACCGTCACCGGCGCGACGACGAAGATCGCCACCCACAGATTGATGCCGAGCCGCATCGCTTCAATAGTCGCGTACGCCCCTAGCATCATGAACTCGCCATGCGCGAGATTGATCACCTTCATCATCCCGAAGATGACCGCGAGCCCCGACGAGATGACAATCAGGCTTGCGATCGCATACAGGATCTGAATCAGGACGATAGCGGCAAGATCCATCAGCGGCTCCTTGGGACGGCGCGCGGCCGCTTCACGCAAGCGTCAAAGCTTGATGACATATTGCTGGTTGTCGCGCGGGTTCTTGATGAGATTGCAGACGGCGCTGGTATCGCTCGGCGGTTGCGCCTGGAAGGTCTCGACGATATCGAGCTTCTTGTTGCGAACCTCGGCGATATTGACGTTCAGCACGCAGTGATGCGTGGCCGCATCGATCGAGACCTTGCCGCTGGGTGCGTCGATGCTGATACCCGACTCCAGCGCTTCGATCACCTTCATGCGGTCTAGCGTACCGGCTTTTTTCACGCCCTGCGCCCACAGGTTGAAGCCCTGGTAAGTGCCCATCGCCAGTTCGGTGATGTTCGGATAGTTGGCGCCGAAGCGCTTGTGAAAGCGGTCTTTGAACGCTGTATTGACGGGGTTGTCGATCGTCTCGAAGTAGTTGTAGCAGACGAGAAAACCGTCGCATTCGTCGGGCGAAAGCACGATCTGCTCGTTGCCGCCGGCAAAGGTGGTGGAGGCAAGCGGGATCTTCTTGTGCAGACCCGCTGCGGCCCATTGCCGATAGAACGACATATGCGCGCCGCCCACCAGTGCCGAGACAATCATGTCGGGCTTGGCCGCTTCGATCTTCGAGATCGACGGGCCGAAGTTCGTGACGTCCAGCGGGAAAAAGTCGATCGAGGCAACCGTGCCGCCGTTGTCCTGCACGAATTTCTTGACCCACTGCGAGGTAATCTGACCGTAGTTGTAGTCGGCTGCGACCACGTAGACCTTTTTGCCCCACTTCTTCATTGCATAGGGCACAAGCTTTGCCACCGTCTGGCCCGGCGTCACGCCAGTACAGAACGTATTGCGGTCGCACACGCCGCCCTCGTACTGGGTGTTGTAGAAATACAGGGTCTTGTAGCGGTCGAGCACCGGACGCATGACCTCGCGCGAGGCGGAGGTGATGCCCCCATGCACGACCGCGACCTTGTCCTTCAACGCGGCCTGCTGCGAAAACTGCGTGTAAAGCTGCATATTCGACTGCGGGTCGTAGGTGAGCAGTTTGATCTTCTTGCCCAGCAGTCCACCTTGCGCGTTCCATTCTTCGACGGCAAGCGTCAGGCAATCGGCCATGGGCTTGCCGTAAATATCGAGTCCTCCTGATAAATCGGTGATCCCGCCCACGACGATTTCATCTTCGGCCGATGCGGCAAACGGGATACCGCAAGCCGCACCGGCAGCCAGCGAGAGAGCGGAGGTCTTGATGAAGGAACGGCGATCCATGGAAAGATTCCTGAAGGTGAACAAGATCGAATACGAGCGCCATGTTAGCGCTCTCTACGGCTAATCCGCCAGCGGCGTCAAAGCGTTTTCCAGTCCGCGGCCTGTTCGAATGCGTAAGCGCCGCGATAGATCGTTGCTTCGTCCCAATGCTTGCCGATCAGCATCATGCCGACCGGCAGACCTTCGACCATGCCGCATGGCACGCTCATCGCCGGGTGGCCCGTCACGTCGAACGGGCAGGTGTTGGGCAGCATCTCGAAGGCACGCTGAACCACTTCCTCGAGGGGCGCCCCCGCGGCGGGCAATGGAGTCGCAGTCAGCGGCAGCGTCGGCATCAGGAGCAGGTCGTAATCGGCGAGCGCCGTGTCGTACGCCAGTGTCAGTTGCCGCGACAGGTTCTGGGCCTTCGCGTAAAAGTGGCCACGATAGTGCTTGATGAAGTACTCGCCGAGCACCATGGTGAGCTTCAGCGTCTCCGAGAGTTCGTCTGCACGTTCGCGCCAGCCTGCATGGAAGTCCACCATGCCGGTCACATACAGTCCCTTCCAGTTAAAGCCGTGGCCGTTGTCTTTCATCATCTGCTGGGTCGCGCCTTCGGCCGCGATCGGCAGCCAGATAGCCGGGCCGAGCAGATGCATCGGGATCGATACTTCGCTGACCTTCGCACCCAGATCGCTATAGCGCGCGGCGGCTTCGCGCACTTTCGCATCGGACGCCGCCTGCGATTGCGGCCATCCGAAGCCCTCCTTGACCACGCCGATCTTCAGACCCTTGACGCTTTCTTTCATCAGGTCGCTATAGGGCTTGGCCGTCTGCCCCGCGTACTGACGCGGATCGAGGCCGTCAGGGCCGGCAAGGACTTCGAGCATGAGGGCGTTGTCGGTGACGTTCGCGGTCATCGGGCCCGTGTGATCGATCGTCAGCTCGATCGGCATGACGCCGGTGTAAGGCACGAGACCATGCGTGGCTTTCATCCCGTAGACGCCGCAGTACGACGCAGGCATGCGGATCGAGCCGCCCTGATCGCCGCCGATCGCCAGATCGACTTCCCCCGCGGCCACCAGCGCCGCGCTGCCCGACGACGAACCGCCGGCGGAATATCCCCTGCGGTGCGGATTGTGGACAGGCGCAGGCGAACTCGTATGCGAGCCTCCGGAAAAGCAGAAGTACTCGCATGTGGCCTTGCCGACAATCGTCGCGCCAGCGTCGAGCAAGCGCGTCACGATGGTAGCGTCCACATCGGGCACATAGCCTTCCAGCGTCGACGCGCCATTCATCATCGGCACACCGGCAAGGCAGACGTTGTCCTTGAGTGCGACGGTCTTGCCAGCCAGTTTGCCGCCCGGCGCGCCTTTGACTTCCACTTTGACGTACCACGCGCCGTAGCGGTTTTCTTCGCCGCTCGGACGATAGCCGGGCGTTCGCGGGTAAGTTACGCGTGGCAGATAGTCGGGGAGGGCATCGACGACATCGTAGGCGTCGAAGTTCGCCTGCAGCAAGCCGTTGTAGCTGGCCAGTTGCGTTTCGGAAAGATGGATGCCGAGGCTCAACGCGACATCTTCAAGCTGGCTCAGCGTAGGACGTTTGACTGCCATGGTTGCTCCGTAAGTTGAATTCCGGACAGACCTGCGGCTACTGTGCTGCCGGTGACCATTCGACGATGGATGACGGCGTTGTCAGGCGCCTGAATGCCTGACCAACTTGCGAGCAATGGTATGGACGACTATTTTCTGCGTCAACCATTTTATTTTCCTTGGAAAATAAAATGACGACGGCGGGGCGCGGCGCGATCAAAGATGGGTCAGCACGCGGAACGCGTGACCGTCGACCCTGGCCAGATAAATCGGCACCCGATTGACCCGGCCGCCAGCGTAAACAGCGCCACGAGCGCTGCGATAGGAAAGGGGCGCGGTGCCGAGGCGCGCCAGACTGGCGCTAGTGGCGTTACGCTGATGCGCATCGTTGAGCAAAGCAGCAAGGAAGTGGATGCCTTCGTAGGTGGACTGCCCAAACGTATCCAGCGTCGGCGCGCGAACGCCGAAATGGCTGTGATAGCGCTCCTTGAACGACTGGTTGGCGTCGGTATCCAGTGATGCGAAATAACCAGAGGCAACGTACAGGTTGTCCGTGTTCCGTGCGCCGATGCCGAGCAGTTCGTTCTCGCCGAGTGCGCAGGATAGCCGCAGAACGTGCGAGGCCAGACCGGCATGGCCGAAGGCGCGATTGAAGTCCACCGCGTCCTGGCCGATCAAGGAGAGCAGGACGGCGTCCGCACGTTGCTCGCGAATCTGGTCGAGAACGTATTCGTAGTCGCCGCCACCGAAGGGCAGAAACATCTCGCCGACGACGCTGCCGCCGGATTCGGCGACGAAACGGTGCGCGACCTGATGCGACGCGCGCGGCCACACATAGTCATTGCCGACGAACATCCAGCGCCGTGGACGGTGGCGCTCGTTGAGCCAGTGAATGGCAGGACGCAGTTGTCTGGAGATCGTTTCGCCGATTGCGAATACACCGGGCGTGCGCTCGCCGCCCTCGTAGAGCGGGGTGTACACGAACGGTATGCGGCCGCCGATTGCGCGCAGGAGGTCATGGCGAACCGCACTGGTGTGCATGCCGACGAGGGCATCGACGGCGCCTTCCTCAACCAGTTCGACCAGACTGTCTTCGATCGCCTGCGCGTCGTCGCCGGCGTTGAGGGTGATTAGCCGGCAAGGCCGGCCGGTGATGCCCGACCCGCTGTTGAGCTCGGCCACGGCGAGGCGCGCCGACGCCAGCGCGGACGGCCCCCAGATGCCCGCGGCGCCGCCGAGCGGCACGCACAAGGCGATATTCAATTCCTGCTTGCTGCTACGGGTACCGGGACGCTGACTCATCGATGGGCGTGTGATGCCAAAGTGGTCGAACACGTAAGCGAGGCTGGCCGCGACGCCTGAGCGGCAAAAACGTCAAGCCGGACGCAAGCGTTGCACCAACCACGGGCGGACGAGCGCCAGCTTGGCACATTTTCAGCCAGTTTTGCACCGATACTTTCCACGGAAAATTAATTTGCGTAAGATCGATGCCATTGCTTCGACACCATGCATCTACCATGCCCGAACACGACCTTTCGCAGTACCTCGCCTGGCTGCTGGCCTCGGCGCACCGGCAGATGAAGCTGGGTATAGCCCAGTCGATTGCCGATGAGGATGTCAACGAGGAGCACTGGCGCATCCTGCAGGTCGTATCCGACGAGCAAGGTCATTCGATGGGCGAACTCGCCGAGCAGGTACTGCTGAATGGGCCTGCACTGACCAAGAACGTCGACAGACTGGTAAGCCGCGGACTCGTCCAGCGCGCACAGGACGCCCAGGATAGTCGCAAGGTGCTGGTCTATATCAGCGATCGCGGGCTGGAGATGGTGGGGCGATTGAAGCGCAGTGTGGATGCGCATCACGAGGCGATTGAAGAAGCACTTGGACCACGCAACTCGAAGCAGTTAAAGCGCCTGCTGGAACGGCTGATCGCGGAGTCGCGGCCGGAATGAAGCGTGGTTTGCGCGACGTTGCCTAGGCGACCATCAGCGGTTGTTCGAGGAAATTTACGACTTCGCTTGCCTGGATGGGTCTGGAATACAGATAGCCCTGAACCATCAGACCGCCCAGCGTTTTGAGAATGGCCAGTTCGTCTCTCGTCTCGATGCCTTCGATAATGCAATCGAGGTTCATGTCCCGGCTGAGCGCGAGGAGCGACTTGACTATCTTGTAGCTCGTGGGATTCGTGTTCAGATCTGTCACGAAACTGCGATCGACCTTGATCTTGGTGAGCGGTAACGCATGAAGGTGCGTCAGGCTCGAAAAGCCGGTTCCAAAGTCGTCGAGAGAAATACCACAACCGAGAGCCCGCAACGTCTCCGTGGCACGACGGACCTGCGCAAAATCACGAATGAACGCGGTTTCGGTTATTTCCAGATCGAGACGGCCAGGGTCGAAGCCGCTCTTGCCGATCTGCGTGATGATGTCGAGGACGGTGTCCGGCGAACTCAGATCGTGGGCGGACAGGTTAAACGAAAGACGGATGGTCGAAGGCCAAAGCAGCGCGTGAGCTAGTGCTTTTTTCAGTAGTGTTTTAGTGATCCTCTCTATCATTCCGGTGCGCTCTGCAACGGGAATGAACTGCGCCGGCGTGATGGCCCCCAGGGTGGGGCTGCCCCATCGGGCCAGTGCTTCGAATCCAATCGTCGAGCGGTTCGAAACGTCGACAATCGGCTGGAACACAACCGTCAGTTCATCCTCGAGGTTGGCATGCTGCAGTGCCTGCTCGATCTTGGCTTCGTAGCGGATCTTCGCATCGTGGTCGGTGGAGAACAGCGTCACCTTGCCACGACTGCTGCGCTTTCCGTGATACAGCGCATAGTCGGCGTTGGCGAACAGCTGTGTCGTGTCGCTCGCCATATCGGGAAAGACCGAGAAGCCGATCGAGCCGCCTATTTGCAGCGTGATATCGCCTAGCGATGCCACAGCTCGTATAGCAGAACAGATCAATTCGCCATTCGCGACCAGTTCGACTGTGTCGCCAAAGTTCGACGCCACGATCGAGAACTCATCCCCGCCCAGTCTCGCGACATAGTAATTTTCCGGACATGCCTCGACGAGGCGCGTTCCAATGATCTGCAGCAGTTTGTCGCCGGTGGCATGGCCGTAGATGTCGTTGACGAGCTTGAAACCATCCAGGTCGATAATGCCGACGGCAAGAGGCGTTCCATCGGATTTCGCTCGCGCATAGGCGAAATCGAGGTACGAAAAGAACGCGCGACGGTTGGCCAGCCCCGTCAGGCTATCGATATTGGCCAGCCGGAAATTCTCCGCGCGCGCACTGACCATGCCGGTAAAGTCACGATAGTGAACCAGCAGTATGGCGAGCATCGCCGCGGAAACAAGCGCCGTGTTGACGGCGATCGCGACAAAGACCAGCGTCCCCGAGAGAGCGAAGAAAATAACAAAGGAGCCGTTGACGATGAATGCAACCGTGAAGGCAGCCGGCCGCAAATGCATCATGCAAAAAATCACGCCAATCACGGTGATGGCCATATAAAAGGCTACGTGAGCCTTTTCATACGGATCGCCGTAAGGGAAGAGCCCGAACGCCCACAGCGTGAAGGCGAGAGCAATAAAGGGCGCGAGCCGTTGGGTACGGGAGAGTGCTTCTAACGCAATCTCATGGCTTGCTTCCTGCCGCGAGCGACGCAGCCAGCCGATCAGCCGCACCACCGAAATCACAGTCATGATGACGGGTATGTCGACGGTCAGCCAATGCGGCGCCACGTGCATGTGCGTCGTCGCGAGCCCCCATGTATTGATCATCAGGACCACATACATGAGCGGCATCTGGAACGTGAAAGCCCGGTACTGGGCGATCAGCAGATCCGGATTGTCTCGCGGGATGCTCGCAATTTCTCTAACGGATTTCAGGAGTTTCGTGAGCTTCATGATTGCGCATTCCCGCGGGTCCATCGCTAACGCGTTCAAACCGCAACAGCGGACTATCAAACTCGAATCTCGGCTCTCCTAACGGTACCGATACGCAGCCTGTCTGTTGTCCAAAGTTGTCCTTGTTGCGTGTATCGATCGTGTATGTCCGCAGCTGAACTTTGTGAAGCTAAGGTGAAAGGACCATAACCATGGTTGCTACTTCGGTATACGGCAACGTCCATCGATCTCTGTAGTGCGCCGATGTAGGGATTGCCTGAAATTTTCGTAAGGATGTGATTTTTTGGCGCGTGGGAGTCCGGTTTCATAGGGAAAACGCTGAATGGAAGCTGTTTTTTGAGCGTCACGAAACGTTCATTCAGGATTACCTTACGAAATTTTCAGCCGGCGCCGATCTTCAGCGGCAGCCCCGTTTTGCCGTATAACTCGCTGTGTCTGGAGATAGATGGCTCCAGTGCTTCTGGTCTCTCACGTCCTGATCCTCGAAACTCAGGATTTTATTGCGTCGTGCTTGCACGACGCATTTTTTTTGCAGCGCCAGCCGCATCCTGCTCTGCGCTATTGGCCGGGGTGGCGGAGGGGTGAGCTTGCGCCAGCGCCAAGGTCTCGATAGGAAGCGTTGTCGCGGCATCGATTGCATCGAGATAGCTGAAGTGATAACGGTCGTATGCCGCTTGCCGTCTTCCGAAGCCATGGTAGAAATCGCCCTGAAACATTGTCCAGAATCCCAACGGGTAGTTTGCGCGCTCCATGTAGGTGTCCTGCTGCTGCGCGTCGTCGCTTGGGCCGTCGAGAACCAGGTGCTCAAGTGTCTTCGATTCGCACAATGCGACCGCCAGGATACAAAATATGGCGATGAGGAGAGTGCCGAGGATTGTCGTGCGCATGTTGAACCGAATCAGGTTGATATCGGTGAATACAGACTCATGCAGGACAACAAAGTTTTTTTACTCGATCTTACCGGCGATTTCTTCGTAACGTCGACGACGTCGGGCCTATATAAAAAAAGAGGCCCGCCGAGAGAAGGGCGGGCCTCAACACATACGTCGAGGTACCAACGGCGCTACTACGAGGGGGTAGTAGCGCGGAATGGATTGTACTGAGCCGGTACGGGTGTCGATGACGTAGTAACCGCGCGTAAGTAAAGCGCGGGGTTGGGTTTGCGGTGTCGACAAAAGTCGCAGCAAGTAACCAAGTCCGATGTAGTCATTGCCTGACAGGGTTTGTCCTGGGCTTTGGTGCCTGAAGAAGTACTCCCATCATGCCGATAAATGTACCAAATGGTTAACATTAAGGGGCACCGGCGTGAAACTTTCTACAAAGCTATTGGTGCTGGTGATCGCTGCGTTGCTCGGCGTTGCGGTCCTGGCGGTGACAGCGGTTCAGACCTTGCGCGGCTCGCTGGTCGATAGCCGACGCGAGCAGATCGTCATTCTTCTGACAAAGGCCGAACATCTGGTCAGCCATTACCGTGATTTACAGGCGAGTGGCGTTATGACTCGCGATCAGGCGCAACAGTCCGCCAAGGATGCGATTGCGCAACTCAATGCCAATACCCAAAGCTATTATTGGGTTACCACTTCGGAAGGGGTCAACCTCGTACATCCAGTTGCCCGCTTCATCGGCACAAAGGCAAAGGGCAATAAAACCACCTCGGGGCTGACAGATAGCGAGGCATATCGCCAGGGCATGGCGGCTTCGCATATTGCTCTCGTTGACGTGCTCGTGAAGCGCACCCCGGACGCGGAAGCCGTACCGAAACTGCAGGGCGTCGTGGCCATTCCGGACTGGGACTGGTGGATCGGAACCGGGTTTTTCTACGATGACATCAATGCGGCCTTCAACAAGCTCGCGACGCTGCTCGGCTCCATTGCAGCACTCATTTTTGCAACCGTCGGCCTGCTCGCGTGGGCGGTAACACGTAGCGTCACGCGGGCGCTGGGCGGCGAGCCAGCCTATGCCGCCCAGATCGCGTCGCAAATCGCGAGCGGCAATCTCGACATCGAAGTGCAGAAGCGTCACGCGCACCCGGGCAGCTTGCTCGTTGCGCTAAACGACATGAAATCGAAGCTGGCCGCGATAGTTGCAGAAATTCAGTCCGCGAGTTATTCGATTGCGACGGGTTCCGGTGAAATCGCGCAAGGCAATCTTGATCTGTCGCAACGGACCGAAGAGCAGGCGGCATCACTGGAAGAAACAGCGGCCAGCATGGAGCAGATCACGGCCACCGTCAAACAGAATGCAGACAATGCGCGGCAAGCCAACGCGCTCGCCTGCCAGGCCACTGCAGCGACTGCGCGAGGGAGCGCGGCAGTGAAGGACGCGATCGGCACGATACGCCAGATCGCGGGCGAGTCAGACAAGATCGCTGAGATCACGACCGTGATCGAAGCGATTGCGTTTCAGACCAATATCCTCGCGCTCAATGCGGCCGTCGAAGCAGCAAGGGCCGGCGAGGAAGGCCGCGGTTTCGCGGTAGTGGCAGGTGAAGTGCGTGCGCTTGCGCAACGTAGTGCCGTGGCAGCCAAGGACATCAAGAGCTTGATTCAGGTATCCGTTGCGAGTGTTACCGATGGTACGCGGCTCGTCGAGGCGGCCGGTGAGCGCATGACTGAGATCGTGCAATCGATTGACCGGGTCACCGATATCATGGGCGAGATTTCGGCCGCATCAGACGAGCAAAGCACCGGTATCGAGCAAATCAGCCGGGCCGTGTCGCAGATGGATGAAGTCACGCAACAGAATGCGGCTCTGGTGGAGCAAGCTGCTGCAGCGGCTTCGTCGCTCGACGAACAAGCCGGGCGCCTGCGCTCCGTGGTCGGCGTGTTCCGGCTCGCTACTGTCTAGCCCGCATGTGACGCAGCCTCGGTTGGGAATCGCTTCTTCAGATCGGCGGTGAACTTGATGCCGTGCGTCGCGGACGGCGTAGGCATGCAAAAGGACCATCTCAACCGTCCTGCCGTCACGCTTGCCTACGTTACTCACCGTGCATGGCCAGGCGCGATATCCGCGACATGGTGCGACTCTCATGCGCATAGCAGGTGACGCGGACAACGCGAAGGAGGCAAAGCGCCCGATGAAGCTGCCGTATGGGCGCGAGCGGGTCATGGCATCGAAGAAGCTGAGTGCGCAGAGGCTATATTGGGTAAATTTAATTTTACATAATATAAATTATCGAACTTTTGTCTGTCAGAGCTTTTTAGAAATGTCCGGTTCTGGCTCATTAGAAATGTCCGGTTTCCTGCTCCGGTCCGGCTGCTGTGGCGCATGCTGCGGCATCAC